>JBCBNX010000003.1:0-370768 GCA_039821555.1 Bacteroidota bacterium | reverse complement strand
CCGAGCATCTCTGCACCGAGCATCTCTGCACCGAGCATCTCTGCACCGAGCATCTCTGCACCGAGCATCTCTGCACCGAGCATCTCTGCACCGGGGCCGCTACTTTTCGTCTCACTCGTGCCCCTGCTCTCTTCTGCATGCCTGCCCCATGCGTGCTGCCGTCCTTCTCCCCCTACTCGTTGCTCTCGCCGCCTGCACGAACGGCGACACCCCCGCCGATCCCACCGTCGCCGATTCGGTCGCGGCCTCGCCGAACGCCCCGCTGCCACCGCTCCGCCTCGCCGACCTCGCTGCCGCGTGTGAGGGCCACGCCGTCCCACGCGCCGCAACCTACTCGGCCACGCCCTCCGAGCCGCCGCGCCTCTTCGTCCTCGTCCGCGACTCGCTCGGCGCCCCGTACCGTTCCTCTACCAGCGAGGTCTTCTTTCGCTCGTGGGGCGTCTACAACTCCAGCGACTACCCCGCCACCGAGGTCGCAGCCTGCCTCACCGGCTTCGCGGGCGAGTTCCTGCGCACCTGCGCGTTCGAGAGTAGCCTCTCCGACAGCACCTACACCCTCGACCTCTACACGGCGTCCTACAACGTCCGCCTCCGCGCAGCCCAGACCGGCGCGCTGCTCGGCGAGTTCGGCCTCGACGCGACCTCCGACTCGTGCCCGCTCTTCCACACGTTCGCAGACAACGGCGAGCAAGAGCGTAGCCTCGTCACCCCGCCCATGCAGGACCTGAAAGACGCCGTGCTCGCCCGCCTTGCGCCCGACTACGACGTCCGCCGTGAGTTCATGGACGACGACGAGATCCGCACGCTCGACAGCATGGACGCCGTCGTCGACTCGCTGCGGCGCCTCAACTCGTAGGCTATCCGGCTCGTGGAACCCGCTACTCGGTGGCGCCGGCGAGCACGAACGCGGCCCACCAGTAGGGGTGCGCCCACCGCTCCTCGGCCCGCACGACCGCGGCGGCCTCGCGGAGCGCCTCGGCCTTGGTGCGCCCGTCGTTGAGCGCGCCGTAGAACGCCGCCATGAGCGCGGCCGTCGCGGCGTCGGGCACCTTCCAGAGGCTCATCACCACCGTCTCGGCTCCGGCCACCTCGAACGCGCGCCGCAGCCCCAGCACGCCCTCGCCCGCCTCGATCTCGCCCAGCCCCGTCTCACAGGCGGAGAGCACAACGAGGTCCGTACCGCGGAGGTCCAGGCTAGCGAGTTCGTAGGCCGTCGCGATGCCGTCGGTCGTCGCGTCCGGGTCATCGGCGACACGGTCCGTACCGATGCGGTTGGCGCCGGCGAGGGCGAGGCCAGACCGGAGCAACGGATCGGCGAACTGTTCCTCGTCCACCGGGCTGCCCTCCCCTGCTCCGCCGCTGCCCAGGCTGCCACTCAGCGTCCCGCTACGCGCACCCGTGATCGTTTCCAGCGCCGCCGCGTCGTTCAGGAAGAAGCCGTGGGTGGCAATGTGCAGCCGCCCAGGCGTATCGAGGGCGAGGAGGCGTTCCTCTGTCGCCTCGGCGCCGAGGAACGACCGCACCGGCAGTCCGAGCGTGGCGAGCATCGTGGCTTCCGCCTCGGTGCCCAGCAGCGCCGCGAAGCCGCCGCCTCGTTGCGCCGGAGACTGTCCCCCTGCATCGGCGAGGCCGCTCGGGTTAGCAGCGTCGTCTGCCCCTGTCCTGATTCCCGTAGCAGGCGCGTCGTAGTCCACCGCCGCGAAAACGACGAGAGAGTCGTTTGGCATCGAAGCCGCATGCGGGCGCGCGAGCGTGCGGCTGCTGGTGAGGTAGCTCACCCGGCGCGTATCGGTCACGAACGCCCCGTCGCCATCGCGCAGCGCCTCGAACGGAAGCGTGTGGAGCGCTCCGTCAGGGGCGATGCGGAGCGCCGCCGCCGCGTCCAGGCCGAGCGGGGCGAGGAGGCGCGCGTAGAGGGCGTTGGCCGTCGCGTCGAACGCGCGGCGGGCGCGGCGCTGCCGTGCCAGCCCCATCCGCTGCGGCGCGACGACCTGCATCCGGAACTGCGCGACGAGGCTGTCGATCTCGGTCGCCACGCCGAGGTCCACGAGGCGCACGGGCGCCGCTCTACCCGTCACGAACGCGACGTAGCGAGCGTCCTGCCAGCGCGGGTCTTCGCTCGCAGCCCCGAATTCGTACGGGCGCAAGCGGACGTACTCCACCAGGTGTTCGCCTTCGGGCACCGCAGCAGCGACCGCATCGGCGTCCGCCAGACCGGGACGTGCGAGGACATCGGCGCTGGCCCGCGCGAACTGGTTTTCGAGCACCACCCGGCGGGCGCGTAGCGTGTCGAGGCGTGCACGGTACGCTTCGGGGCCTTCCGCTCCCGGTCCGGCGAACGTCTCCTGCGCGAGCCGCTGTCCGACGGCTTGCAACTTGCCGAGCAGTTGGACCGCAGTGGTGTCCGCTCCCTGCGCGGCGCGGATGGTACGCAGCCGGGCGGTCTGCACGTCGAGGCGGAGACTCTTACGCTGCAGGAGGTGCGCAAACGCCGTCGCGGTGCGTGCTTCCTGCGTCTCGCCGTCCGCAATCAGCGCTGCCCCGGTGACGAGCCCGATGGGCAGGCGCGTCCTCAGGAATGCCTGCTGCTCGCGCTCCGTGGCGTGGGGCAGCAGGTCGTCGATCACGGCCTGCTCGACGGCGAGTGCCTCCCGAAACCGCGCGTCGGCGTCGGCCAGCCGCCCCTCCGCCATGTCCAGATCAATGAGCGTGGTGAGCGTGAGCGCGACGACGGGATGGGTCGATCCGAGCACACGTCGCCGCACGTCCAGGGCCGCCTCGGCAAGCGAGCGTGCCTCGTCCGAACGCCCCTGCTCGCGGAGTTCGTCGGCGAGGTTGTGCTGCGCGAGCGCAACGTCGGGGTGCTCGCTCCCAAAGGTCGCCGTAGCGATGGCGAGGGAACGGCGGAGCAGCGCCTCGGCCTCCGCCGCGTCCTCAACGTACACAGCGAGGTTGTTCAAACTCGTCGCCACGTTGGGGTGGTCGTCGCCGAGCGTTGCCTCACGGAGGGCCAGCGCCTGCCGTTCGCGTTCCTCCGCCGAAGCGAGGTCGCCGCGGCGCGCGTCGAGCGTGGCGAGGTTACTCAGGCTCAGCGCCACGTCGGGATGCTCCGCGCCGAACGCGGCTGTCCTGATGGCGAGAGCCTCCTCAACCAGCGGCACGGCCTCGGCGAGCCGCCCGGCTTCGGCGTACAGCGCCGCCAGGTTGCCTGCCCCCGTCGCCGTGTCGGGGTGATCGGGCCCGAGCGTCGCCTCGTACACCGCCCGCGCGCGTTCGAGCCGGATCTCGGCCTCGGCATAGCGGCCCTGCGCCTGGTAAAACGCGCCTAGGTTGCCGAGCGCCACGGCCACGTCGGGGTACGCCTCACCACGCGACGCTTCGAATGCGGCGAGCGCAGCCAGGAGCAGCGGCTCGGCCTCAGCATAGCGCCCGGCAGCGGCGTAGAGCGTACCGAGATTGCCTTGCCCCTGCGCTACAGCGGGATGTGACGTCCCGAAGGTCGCCTCGCGCAAGGCGAGCGCCCGTGTGTAGCGTTCCTCCGCCTCAGCGAAACGCCCTGTCTGCTCGTAGAGGCCTGCTAGGTTGTTCAGGCCCACCGCCACGTCGGGGTGATCGGGGCCGAGCGCCGCCTCGTAGGTGGCTTGCGCTGCCACGAAGAGCGACTCGGCCTCGGCGTAGCGCCCCGTCGCCTGCAGCAGCGCGGCCAGGTTGCCCTGCGCCGTGGCTACGTTCGGGTGCGGCCGGTCGTAGGCTCGCTCGAAGCGGGCGAGCGCGTCCCGATAGCGCGTCTCCGCGTCGGCGAAGTTGGCGCGTCCGCGCTGGAAGGCCGCCAGGTTGTTGAGCGCGATGAGCGTGTTGGGGTGGTCCGGGCCGAGGGTCCGCTCGGCGATGGCTAGCGCCTGCGCATAGAGCGGAGCCGCCTCGGCAGTCTGCCCCGTGGCGTCCAGCACCCCCGCGAGGTTGCCCAGGCTCATCGCCACATCCGGGTGGTCGTCGCCGAACGCCGTGCGGTGCAGCGCCAGCGCTCGCTGGTGCGTGGCCTCAGCACGACCATAGTCCGCGAGGTCGGCATAGATCGAGGCGAGAGTATTGAGGCTCGTTCCAAGTTCGGGAGCCTCCGGGCCGAAGGCTGCTTCCAGGACCGCGACGGCTTGCTCCGCGTAAGCCTGAGCCTCCTCGAAGCGTGCCTGCGCCCCCCGCAGCGCGGCGAGGTTGCTGAGCGTACTCGCCAGCCGCTGCTGCGCGCCCGTATCGTCGGGAGCCCCTTCGGCGAGCGATTCCCGGAGCGCCAACGCCCGCAGGTGCAGCGGCTCGGCCTCGTCCAGCCGCCCCACCGCCACGAGAGCGACGGCCGTGTTGTTCAGGGCGAGCGCTAGATCGAACGCCGCGTCAGGTCCAGGCTCGGCGGGTGTGTTCGCCTCCTGGATCGCGAGAGCACGCTGCATATGCGAGGCCGCCTCCCTGTAGCGTCCGCGCTCCTGCAGTAGGATCGCGTGGTTGCCCAGCGTCACCGCCACGTCAGGGTGCTCCGGGCCAAGCTCTGCCTCCGACATCGCGAGCGCACGGCGGTAGAGCGCATCCGCCTGGTCGTGCTGACCGAGTTCGGCATGGCGCAGGGCGAGGTTGTTGAGGTGCGTCGCCAAGAGAGGATGCGACGCTCCGAGCGCAGCCTCCCGCGCCGCGACCGCCTCGGTGTCGAGGGCGAGGGCGACCTCGGGGCGACCGAGCCCGTCCTGCGCCTGAGCTGCCAGCACGAGCGAGTCCGCCCGCGCCGCTGCCACCGCTCGGGCCTGCAGTGCACGCGCCACGTCCGGCGCGAGCGTGCGATGACCAACGTCAAACGTACCCGTCTCGCCGGACGCGTAGCTCCACACCGTGAACTGCCACGTCCCGACCTCGCTCTGGTCCACCATCACGCGGGCCGTGTCGCGCTGGCCCAGCCAGTCGTCGTTCGTGTAGACCGCCTGCGACGGCGCCACCGCGAGCAGCAGCGGGTCGAAGTCCTGCGCGGACACCGCGACCGTGAACGGGACAGGAGCGTCGACGTCGAGCGTGAACGTGGCATAGTGGGACCCCGCTTCGTTGCGCGGGTGGTTGGCCGTGAGCGCGGCCGACTGCGTCGCATCGGGCTCCAGTGCGACGGGCAGGTACGCCTGCGCAGCGTCGGCATCGGCTCCCGCGCTGTTCAGCGCCGCCATGACGAACACCTGACCAGACTGGATCGCCATCGCGAGCGGCGGCGCGGTGTTGGGCGCAGCGGCGTCCGGTGAGGCCCCGGCGTCGAGCAGTACCCCGACCAGGCCGATCTGCCCCGCCACTACTGCCCATTGCAGCGGCGTCCACCCGCGCAGCGCGGCCTGGTGTGGGTCCCAGCTGAGCGCGTCTACGTCGGCGCCGCCCTCCGTGATGAGATACTGCGCCGCGGCCTCGTGCCCACCCATCGCCGCGGCATGGAGCGGGCCGCTGAGGTAGAAGCCCGTGGCCTCGTCGAGCCAGAGAAACCCGCGCGGCTCGTCGACCGGTGCCCCGGCCTCTACGAGTGCTCGCACGATCCCCAGGTGCCCGCCGTAGGCTGCGCGGAGGAGGGCCGAGCCGTCGTTGGCGTCCGCCGCCACAGCCGTCCCGCCTGCGTCGAGCGCCGCCGTGAGCGCCGTGAGGTCGCCCCGCTGCGCGGCATCCAGGACGGCCGCGTCCGCACTGTCCACGGAGGCCTGCGCGCCTTTCGGGCTCGACGCCGGCTTTTGAGCAGCGCCCGGGAGGCTGCCGCCCACCACAACCAGCAGCACGGCGAGCAAACGAAGCGACGGCATCAGCATGGCAGCATTGAACGAGGTTCTCGGGGCGAGATCACCGGGGCGAGGTTGGGAGCACGCAGCACGCGAGCGCGAGGGTCGGTTCGCGCTCCATGAGCGGGCACCGCGCCTGCTCAAAGGCCGCCGCAACCTCGTGCGACTGGACAGCGCGACGCGTCTGGACGGCCGTGTAGAAGCGGCGCCAGAAGGCCCCGCGGGCAGTGTCGGCGATGGAGGCTGGCAGCACCACGACGGGCACACCGAGTGCGGCGGTGAGTTCTGCGGCGAGGCACCGCGCGGCGGTGTCAGTGGGGTCGGCACCGGGTTGCACGCTGTCGAGCGCGAGCACACCGAGCACGCCGCGCTCCCGCAGCCGATTAGCGACCACTTGGACGGATGCGAGCCGGTCGGGGCTGAGCATCCACGCGGGCTGACCGTCTCTCTCTGCGCTATGGCCGAGCAGGTGAACGGCGTGGGCCCTACCAGGCTCTGCCTCTTCGAACGGGCGCACGAGGAGCCCCGGCACGGCTCGCAACGCGGCATCGAGCCGGGCACGGTCGTAGTCGGCACGGGCAACCGGTTGCCATTGGTGCAGCGTCTCGAAGGGGCTCGTCGTCGTCGCGTCTGTGTCCGGCGTTGCCTCGATATGCAACACGACGCGCACACCCGGCAGAGCCGCAAGGGTGGCGCCGGCCTCGGTGTCGAATGCCGCCGCCCAGGGCACGGCCGCCAGGGCAGGGTCGGCGATGTTGAGATCGAGGTGCAGCGGACGCCGGACGCCCAGCCGCCGTGTCGCCTGCCTATGCGCCGCGCGGTAGACTTGCGCCACTGCCTCGGGAAGGAGCGCGCCGAAGAGTATGGCACCGACCGCGTGCCGAGCCCCGTTGTCTGTTGCACCGCGCTGTACAAGGCACAGCCCGTCGCGGAGCGCCATCGTCTCCGTAGCTGGCTTCGCCTCGGCGCCCTGGCTGCGCTCGATCCGCACCGCCTGATCAGGATCGAGGCGCGAGAGCGTAGTAGGTTGCTTCGGGCCGGGCGCGTCGTGCACGCTCACGCGGAACCCGGCTCCCAGTGCCCAAGGCCCAGCCTCCACGGGCGTGAGCCGCAGCGCAAGCCGGACGGGGTCGCCCTCGCGGCACACCCGCTTGACGACCCAGTTGCGATGGGCGAGGTGGAGGCCTGCGACGCCGCCGACGAGCGGCCAGGCAAGCGGGAGCAGCCGATCCATGACGACGAACAGGCCGAAGTGTAGGAGCAGGTAGGCTGCGGCCGTGCCCACCGCCACGCCGACGGCGGCCCTCGGCGGCAACATCCACACCAGCCCCATGGCCCCGAGCGCCGCGAGAAGCGCCGCCGCCACGCCCAGCCCCCACCCGCTCTGGCGAACCGGTCGCTCGGCCAGCACGCTGTGCAGCGTTGCCGCGTGGACGAGCACCCCGCGCCTCGCGCCAAACGGCGTCGTAAACGTGTCCGTTTCGAGCGGGTAGGTCGAGCCGATGACGACGAGGCGGTCGTGCAGCAGGCCGCGCAGCACTGGCGGCGGCAGGGTGCCACGCAGCAGGTCCTCGGAGCCGAGCACGCCGTCGCTGCCCGCTTTGAAATGGTCGCGGTGGTTGATGCCGTATTCGCCGCTCACGTCCAACCCGTGTGCCGCGAGCGCAGCCTCCCAGCCACCCGCTCCGTCGGAGGCGCGATCCTCGGCCAGCAGTTCGCCCACGGCCTGCCACGTCTCCAGGGGCAACGCGGCAGCACCGCTGTCCGCGCTCGCAGTCACGAAAGCCTGCGCCTCGCCGACGACCTCCGGGAAGGTCCACGCCGCGAGCGCCGACAGCGCCAGCGAGGGCGCGACTTCGCCGCTACCCAGTCGCGTCCCGAGTCGCTGTTCGAGTACGGGGTCACCCTGGAGGTCCGCATAGCCGGTGAGCACGTGACGCCGGAGCGGTGCTGGCGGCACGTCGAGGAGCAACGGTCCGCCAGTGCGCGGCAGCAGACGCGTTGGAAAGACGAACTGGACGGTAGCGGGCGCCTCGGCGACAGCCCGCACCAGGGCGTCGAAACCGGGCGCGGCGCGGTCGGCGTCGGTGAACCAGTAGTCGAGCACGACCACGCGCGGCTCCTGCGCCGCGACGGTGCCGATCACGTCGGCGAGGTAGGCCTTGGGCGTCTCCTCGGGATAGTCGTAGTGCTCGGCGAAGACCTCGTCGAGGGCCACCACGGCCAGTTCGGAGGCAGGCGCGGCCTCGATGACCCCAGCCGCCGTAAGTTGCTGACGCGCTTCGAACCACAGCGACAGCAGCGATGTCCCGGCGATCCAAGCGACGGCCAGCCACACGGGCAGCAGCAGCGCAAAGACGGCGTCGTACTTCTTCCGCAGACCACCAACGAGGTCGAAGAACGTGCCAGCCATGCGCTATTCGTGGTCGTTCGAGGCAGCGCGAGCCTCGTCCAGCAACGCATCGACGAGTGCGGGCGGCCCGGCGTCCTCGTAGATGTAGGTCCGCAGCCGCCGCACGGACGCCAGCCCCGGCTGTGCGGCCTCAACGGCGTCGAGCACGGCGAGCGCGTCGGCGTAGAACGCCTGGTCGAAGAGCACGGCCGCGTAGAGCAGGTGGGCCGTCACGTCGGGCGCCGGTGCGTCTGGGGTCGCGCCCTCCCTGCCCTCAGCGTCGACCGGCGGGTACTGCTCCCCGAGGCTGCGGCGTAGTGCGGTGAGCGTCGTCCGCGTCGAGTCAGTGGCGACGGTGAAGCAGTCCCACACGTCGTCGCTGGGCGCCTGACCCTCAGCATCGAGCGCGTGCACCTCCACGTAGTAGTCGCCCCCCGGTGCCAGCGGCGGGAGGCTGGACGGATAGACCAGCACCGTGTCGGCCGTCGTGTGCGTCCAGACGACGTCATCCGTCGCGGGGCCGTCGAAGCAGGGTTCGGTGCCGCGGTCATGCGTCACACGCACGCGGTAGGCGACGGGCTGCCCCGCTATCGAACTGGGCTGAGCGGTCAGCCATTGGATGGTAGGCGTTGGGTCGAGGACGTAGCCGAAGCGAGGCCGTTCGAGTACGGGCGGCACGGTGCCCGTAGGTGGCCGCGCCGCGCCGGTGGCCGAGGCCGAAGAGCGGCCCACAGCGCGGTTCCACGCTCCTCGTGCGAGCGACGCCACGGTGCTGCCCACCTCGCCCGACGGAGCATCGTCCAGGGCGCCCACCTCGTAGGTGTCGCCGCTGCTCAGCGTGACGCGCTCGGCGTTAGCAAGGACCACCGTCGCTCGGGAGAGACGGCCCGTGCGCACCACGTCGCCGGCGAACAGCGCCACGGCATCAGCAGGGGCCCACGTGTCGGTGCCAGCGCGCTGCATGGTCACATCGCCCGTCGTCTGTGTGATCCAGGCAACGGGGTCCTGGGCTGCAACCGCAGAAGCGCTGCCGAGCAGCAGGACAAGCAGACCCAGTCGAGTTCGCATGGCGCCGAGAGAGCAGTCGGGGGGAAACAGCCGCACGTGCGTGTGATGACTGCATGGTAGCGCACGGCGCAGTCTCCGGCAAGACGCGCCTATGCTCCGGTGTCGTCCCACGTCGGCGCGTTGCGGACCTGGTCGAAGGGCAGCACGACGCTCGACGCGATGTTGGAGAGGTGCGAGCTTACCCGCCCGATCATGCGCGCGGCGATGGCGAGCACGACCGCGCGATTTGTGTCGGCAATCTCGCCCTCAGCGATGAGCGCCAGGAAGTCGGCGACCTCCACCTTGACGGAGGTATGCGCCTCCATGACCCGCCTTGCGGCGCGGGCGTCCGCCTGAATGAAGCCCAGACGCACATCGGGGAATAGTCCCTGCACGCGGTCTCGGACGCGGCGTAGTGGGTGGACCGACTGCCCCACGCGCGGCGCTGTGGCCAGTTCTGCCGCCTTCGCTAGTGACTTCGAGAGGTCGCCGATCCGTTCGGCCTCCTGCACGATGATGAGCAATGTCAGGCTCAGCAGCAGGTCGCGCTGCGGGTCGATGGTAACGTGGTGCAGCATCGCCCGGCGGATCGACTGCTCGCGGTCGTTGACGGTCTCGTCGAGGGCGCGGAGGTCGAGGTCGAGGGGTTCGTTGTCGAGCAGCGTGGCAGTGGCCGCGCGAAACATGCGCTCGGTGGTGTCCACCATGCCGCGCATCTCGTCGAGGCATTGCCGCACGAGCGGGGACGACGGAGCGTCGGAACCAAAGCTGTCCAGGAGAGCCATAGGGCACGCGGTGGGAGGACGCGCAACATACGGCCCCCGACTCTCCGCTGTCAGCCCTCAGTGCCCCGTTGCCCTACGTTCCGCTGCTGGCGTGCGCGAGGCACGTTCTATTCTGGTGCCTGTGTGCTCAGTTTCGCCGTGCTCAGTTTCGCCGTGCCCAGTTTCGCCGTGCCCAGTTTCGCCGTGCTCAGTTTCGCCGTGCCCAGAGGTCGTCGAGCCAGGGCTCGGGGAGCCCGTCTGAGCCATGATCATGGGCGAAGTCGTAGGGCAGCGCGAGGGTATTCGCTTGACGACGTAGGTCCTCGCGGATCTCGCGGACGCCTACCTTGGTGGCCTCGCCACGCGCACGGGCTGCCTGTCGCTCCGTGTAGGGATCCACCATAAACGGCAGGGGCCGCTCCGGATAGCAGATACGGAACGCCATCACCATCGCCCACACCATCATCAGCACGATCGCGGGGACGGCAACGAGGACGAAGGCGCTGAAGAGTGCGCCGGGCACCGGAGACATGGCGGGTAGGCGGAGGCCGCTAGGACGTAAAGGAAGGGTGGGGCCGACGAGAGGATGTTAAGATATGGAGAACGCTGTCATGCGTTCCACTCTCACAAAAAAACCGGGGCATTTCCCACTGGCTCTTCGCAGCAGGCTCTGCCCCGGTCCTGTCGGATCGGTCGGAACGAGGATCTCAGGATCCTACTGCCCCAAGACCAGCGAATCGGTTGGGATGAGAACAGGCTGTGCCTCGAACTGGGTGCGGATGGCGTCCTGCTGCATGCGCGCGCGCTGCTCCTCGGCCTCAATGAGGTCAATGGGCACGGCGATGCGGTCTTCGAGCGTGCCACGGAAGCCCGTGTCGAGGTAGGTGAACGTGATGAACACCACCAGGAACACGATGCTGAGCACGAACGCGATGGCGTTGGTGCCGCCGTCGTGCTTGAGCCCCATGAAGAAGAGCGCGACCAGCGTGGCCTTGGCTCCGGCGATGGCGAGCGCGACGGGCACGCTCAGCGGGCCGAGCGGGAGGATGTGCGAGCGCTCCATAAACGCCAGCACAACGGTGACGATGGTCAGGAAGACGAGGCCGCCGAAGACGCTGAAGAGCATCTTCTTGCCCAGCACGTGGTGCGAGTGGTCGCCGTGACCGTTGTGGGAATCGTGAGCCATAGTTGGGTCGTGTGTCGAGGGTCTAGTGTCCTGGGTCTGTGCAGGCCAAGAGCGTGCCCCCGTGGGACCCACGACCCTTGACCCATCGACCCTCGACTAGATCAGATACATCAGAGGGAAAAGGAAAATCCAGATGATGTCGACCACGTGCCAGTAGAGGCCGACGTTCTCGACGGGGGTGTACCACGCGCTGGTGTACTTGCCCTGCCGCGCCTTCCAGGCGAGGATCGAGATGGCCACCATGCCGATGAGTACGTGGAAGCCGTGGATGCCCGTCATCACGTAGTAGATCGAGAAGAACACGCCCGCGCGCGGGTGCGCGAAGATGCCCTCGGTCGGGTTGACGACGTCCGAGGTCGGGTTGAAGGCCGCGCCTGGAAAGATGCCTAGGTCGAACTTGTGGGTGTACTCGAAGTACTTGATCACCATGAACACGCCGGCGAGCGCAACGGTCGCAACGAGGTTCCAGAAGAGCACCTTCTGGTTGTCGGTCTGCGCGCCGCGGATGGCGAAGGCCACGGTGAACGAGCTGAGCAGCAGCACGAGCGTGTTGGTCGCGCCCATCACCGTGTCGAGCTGCGTGCTCGCCTCGGCGAAAAGCTCGGGGTACCACGCGCGGAAGATGCCGTAGGCCACGAACATGCCGCCGAAGAGCAGGATCTCCGTGACGAGGAAGAGCCACATCCCAAGTTTCGCCGCCTCGAACTGCTGCTCGGAGGTGACGAAGTAGTGCTTCAGGTGGGGCGGGTGGTCGTGCCCGTGGTGGTCGTCGTGCCCGTGCGCGTCGTGCGCGGGGGCTGCGACCGTGGCAGTGGAGGAAGCCATAGTGTGAAAGTGACTCAGTGTCTCAGTGGTTCAGGGCCTAGAGTAGGCACCCGGAATCACTGAGACCCTGAAATACGGAAGAACTACGCCTGTCTTGTGCCGAGGTCGATCTGCTTGTCGAACTCCTGCGGGGCGCCTTCGGTGATGACGGGAACGGGAGCGGGCCGGTTGGCGCCGTCGCCCATGCCATCACCCATGGCCCCATCGCCGGCGCCGTTGAAGACCGTGTAGTAATCGTACGGGCCGTGGGTCACGAGCGGGGTGCGCGAGAAGTTGTGCGGGTCCGGCGGGCTGGTGGTGTGGGTCCACTCCAGCGACGCGCCGCCCCATGGGTTGCCCGGAGCGGGCTTGCCCTTGAACAGCGACCAGATGCCGTTGAAGAGTACGAGCAGCAGCCCAAGGCCCAGCACGTACGAGCCGATGGTCGAGAACTGGTGCAGCGGCTCCAGCCACGGGAGGTCTGGGTAGTCGGCGTAGCGACGCGGCATACCCTGGCTGCCCATCACGAACTGGATGAAGAACGTCATGTTGAAGCCGATGAAGACCAGCACGGCCGAGGCGACGCCCATGCCCTCGTGGTAGAGCTTGCCCGTGAACTTGGGCCACCAGTAGAAGAGGCCGCCTAGCATCGCGATCACCGTGCCGCCCATCATCACGTAGTGGAAGTGCGCCACGACGAAGTAGGTGTCGTGCAGGTGGATGTCCACCGCGAGCGCGCCGACCATGATGCCGGTCAGGCCGCCAATCGTGAAGAGGAACAGGAAGCTGATGGCGTAGAGCATCGGCGTGACGAGCCACACCGAGCCGCGGTACATCGTCGCGATCCAGTTGAAGATCTTGATGCCCGACGGGATGCCGATCAGGAACGTGATCATCGAGAAGACGATCGAGGAGACGATCGACTGGCCGCTCGTGAACATGTGGTGGCCCCACACGAGGAAGCCGAGTAGCGCGATCGCCACCGACGAGAGCGCGATCGCAGTATAGCCGTAGACCTTCTGGCGGCTGAACGTAGTCACGAGTTCCGAGATCACGCCGAACGCCGGGAGGATCATGATGTAGACCGCCGGGTGGCTGTAGAACCAGAAGAAGTGCTGGAAGAGCACCGGGTCCCCACCGAGGGCCGGGTCGAAGATGCCGATGCCGAGCGTGCGCTCCAGCACCAAGAGCAGCATCGTGATGCCGATGACCGGCGTGGCGAGCACCTGCACGATCGACGTCGCGTAGAGGCCCCAGCAGAAGAGTGGCATGCGGTTCCAGGTCAGCCCCGGCGCCCGCATCTTGTGGATCGTGACGATGAAGTTGATGCCGGTCAGGATCGAGGCAAAGCCCGCGACAAAGACGCCCATGCCCATCGCTATGACTGCGGTGCCCGTCTCCGCCGAATACGGCGTGTAGAACGTCCAGCCCGTGTCCACGCCACCTGTGCGGAGGGAGAGGATCGCCAGGAAGGCACCCGCGACGTAGAGATAGAAGCTCATCAGGTTGAGCTTCGGGAAGGCCACGTCCTTCGCGCCGAGTTGGATCGGCATGATGATGTTGCCGAGCGACGCTGGGATGGACGGCACGATGAACAAGAACACCATCACGACGCCGTGCATCGTGAACACCCGGTTGTAGGTGTCGGCGTCCATGATCGTGTCGCCGAGCATGGCTAGCTCCGTTCGGACGAGCAGCGCTAGGATGCCGCCCAGCGCGAAGAACGTGCTGATGGCAACGAGATACATGATCCCGATGCGCTTGTGGTCCACCGACGTCATCCACTCCCAGACGTGCCGGCCGAAGCTCTTCGGCTTGCCGTAGTTGTGGTGGTCGTCCTTCGAGTCCTCGATGAGGTAGTGGAAGCGCGGCTCGTGGCCGGGCGGGAAGGCTGCACGGTCGGCGTGCTCCGCCGTCTGGTGCGTCTGGGGCCGTAGAGACGGCGGGGTCTTGACTGCCGTTGCCATTTGTGGTGCTAGGCTAGGTGGTCGGGGTGCTTACAGTCTGGGAATCGGGTTGGGCGCGCTTATTCAGCAGCAGGCGCGTCGGCCGCAGCATCGTCGGCCGCATCGGCGCCACCCGCGTCGCCGTCGCCTCCGAAGCCGCCTTCGGCGAACGTGGCGGGGACATCGGCGCCGTTGATGCTCTTGATGTACTGGATGAGCGCGTACACCTCGCCATCGGAGAGCTGCCCCTGGTAGCTCGGCATCACAGGCTGGTAGTCCTCGACGATGTGCGCGGCCGGATACAGGATGGACTCGCGTGTGTAGTCCTCGTCCATCACGGCGCTGCCGCCGTCGACGAAGTTGCGCGTCTCACCCCAGTGGCCGAGGAAGCTCGGGCCCACCTTCGACGAACCGTCGATGGAGTGGCAGGTGTTGCAGACGTTTTTGGTGTAGAGGGCCTCGCCCAGTTCGACGGGGCTGTCGCCAGGCTGGATGCCCTTGCCGCCGCCGCTCGCGACCCACTCGTTCCACTCTTGCGCGCCGAGCGCGATCACCTTCGCGCCCATGACCGAGTGACCCGTGCCGCAGTATTCGGTGCAGAGGATCTGGAAGGTGTCCGCGCGGACCGCCTCGAACCAGACGGTCGAGTAGCGGTTGGGCAGCACATCATGCTTGATGCGGAATTCGGGGACGTAGAAGCTGTGCAGCACGTCCACCGAGTTCATGATGAGCTTCACCGGGCGGTTGGCTGGGACGACGAGTTCGTTGGTCGTCGTGATGCCCTCGTTGTAGTTGAACTGCCAGAGCCACTTCTTGCCCTGCACGTTCACCTCGTAGGCATCGGCGGGTGCGACGACCGTGTCGACGTGCGCTTTGAAGCCCCAGAAGAACACGATGAAGACGAGGATCGTCGGAATCACGATCCAGGACATCTCCAGGAGGTGGTTCTCCTTCACCGGGTAGGGCACGTCGGCCGAGCTACGGCGGCGGTACTTCCACGGGAGGTAGAACAGGTAGAACGTCACCCCGATGAGCATGATGGTGCTTGCAATCAGGATGAACATGAACGGCGCGTCGATGACGTGGGCCGTCGTCGATGCCTGTTCGGGGAGCCAGAAGCTCCGGATGGCCTCGTAAATCTGCGACATAATGCAGCGTTTGCGTGAGGGTGGGATTCGCTAAGAGGTCGGGGCGGGCGAGCCTTGCGAGGCGTGGCCCTGGTGCAGGGCTTCTGCCCAGCGGTCATCGGTAGTGCCGCGGCGCTCGCGCAACCAGTAGAAAGCAAGCAATGTGCCGAGCAGTCCCAAGGTTAGCAAGCCACCAATTTTCATGACGTTGAGCGCATGGAGCACGTACGAATTGGCGGCCGGATCGTACACAAAGCAGTAGAGCAGGATCCGGTCGAGCGTGCTCCCCACGGTACCTTCACTCGCCTCCAAAACGGCCTTGCGAAAGTCAGGCGGCGGGTACTCGATGCCGTAGAGGTAGCGGGTGATCGTGCCGTCGGGACTCACGAAAATCAGCGCGGCGTTGTGGACATATTCCTGCTGGCGCTGGTCCCACTTGAAGCCGAAGCCCGTCGCGCGGGTAAGTCGGCCGATGGCCTCCTCACTGGCTGTCAGGAAGTGCCAGCCATCCTCGAGCCCGACTTGGTCGGTCTGGGCGAGGTACTTCGAGCGGGCTGCTGCTGCGTCTGCGGGCGTGTCGCGCTTATCGAACGAGACAGCGATCACCTCGTAGTCGGTGCCGGGCACGAGGTCGGTGCCTTCGATCGACGCGGAGAGGCCGTCCAGCACGAGGCTGCACAGCATCGGGCAGGAGTGATAGACGTAGGCGAGCACCACCGGCTTGCCTGTGCCGAGGTAGTCGCGCAGCACCGTCGTCTCCCCCGCCGCGTTGACGAGCGGGATGTCGAGCGGGACGGCTTCGCCAAGGCGCTCCGTGATGCCAACGTCCTCGAAGGCGTCGGGCATCGTCTCTGCTGAGGCCGGGCGGTTCTGTCCGAGCGGTGCAGCAGCGGCACCTTGAGTGACTTGTGGGATGCGCTGCGCCCGAGCCTCTGTGCTCCCAACACCGAACCCACTCACGACCAGCAGGGTCGCGATCAGCAGCGGAGTCCAATGGGAAAGCGCACGGGTCATGCAGCAACTATGTTCTACGGCGTTCCGTCGGGTCCTGTCAGTGCATCTGGGCCGAGCGGCGTCACACCCGCGTTGATGTCAGGCGTAGCGACGGGCGGCGTGGTGCTGGCAGCAACAGTCTGGGGCGCAGCGGACGCCACTTCTACCTCGTCGATCAGGTCTTGGGTGCTCCAGAACTCAGGCGGCTGCACGAGCCCAGCTACGCCTACCTGACGCTCTTCGTAGCGCACCGTCATCGCGGTCATGGCCTCGGCGATCGGCATCTGATAGATGGCGTCTTCGGCAGAAAGCAGCTTCCAGTCGGTGAGCTTCTCCGCGGCAGCCGACCGGATGTCAGCCAGTTCCGCGTACTCCTCGACGTCTTCGGAGACACCCGAAGCTACGTTGATGCCCTGGGTCGTGACCCAAATGCCCGTGACCACCAAGACGGCAACGACCAGCAGCGTAGCCGTGACGATGGCGCCGATCTGGCTTGCTTCGATGCCTTCGGTCTCGACGCCTTGCTGCCACGCTTGCATGAGCGCGTCCTCGTCGTCGAAGATCTCGGCGTGCACCTCGGCTGCTGCGCCCGCGGCAAGCCCAGCAACGGGGCCGAGGGGCTCGTTCTCGTGCGGCATTTGTGGAGTCTGAGGCTGATCGCTCATAACTGGGTTCCTCGTTGGGAAGGCATGAACAGGGCTCCAATCCGGTTGTTTTCAATTTGGATTGAAACCTAAATGAAAGGCGCGAGGCGTGTCAAGCGCGAGACACAGGAGGCATGCTAGACGTTCTCGAACTTGAGCGAGTCCTGGAAATAGGGGTCGTTGTACGGCGTGACCGCGTGGCGGCTGTTGCGCCAGAGGATCGCGCCGAGCCAAAGCCCGGCCATCCCGATCCACGCGGCGACGTCGGTCAGGGCAAACTTCGCGTGCGGGTTATGGCTACCGATGCCCCCGCCGTGCCCCTCGCCGCCCTCGGCGGCCACAGCACCGAGGCCCGCGATCATGTCGCTCCCGGCCTGGACGGCTGCGTAGGCATCGCCGCCGGAGAGATACTGCGTCGGCAGCGCGAGCCACATGTGGTCGAACCAGTGCATGACGAGCATCCAGACGCACATCGTCGCGAGAATCGGCCAGGTTCGCTTCGAGAAGCGTGGCAGCAGCACGAAGAACGGGACGATGAAGTGGGCGATCAGCAACGCAAAGCTGAAGTACTCCCAGCCGTTCATCAGGCGCTTCTGGTACCAGACGACCTCCTCGGGGATGTTGGCATACCAGATCAGGAAGTACTGGCTGAAGCCGATGTACGTCCAGAAGACCGTGAAGCCGAACATGAGCTTGCCGACGTCCTGGACGTGCTCCTTCGTGACCTCGTGCGTGAGGACGCCATTCTTGTTGTACGCCATCGCCAGGAAGGCGAGCAGCGAGAGGAAGGAGAGCCAGCCGCCTGCGAAGAAGTAGACCCCGAAGATGGTCGAGAACCAGTGCGGGTCGAGGCTCATCAGGTAGTCGAAGCTCGCGAAGGCGGTGAAGACCGCCGAGGCCGGGATGCCCCACGCGCTGTGGAAGACCATCTTGCGGGTGTTCTCGGCGCTCGGCTCCGTGTCGTTCTGGATCGAGAGCGTGTAGAGCTTCCGGCTGAGGAAGATGAACACGCCGAAGTAGACGAAGTAGCGCAGCGCGAAGAAGATGGGCGGCCCCGACGTGGGGTCGACCGGGCCGTAGAAGTAGCCCGCCTTGGTCGCGACCACCTTGTCGAAGTGCGAGTCGGCCGGATCGTAGAGGGTCGGGTCGGCCCAGTGGTAGAGGTCGTAGGAGATGAACGGGCTCAGGATGATCGGGAGGCCCGCCACGAACAGGATCGGGAAGCTCGCCGCCACCGACTCGGCGATGCGCCTCAGCACGATCATCCAACGCGCCTTGACGACGTGGTTGATCATGACGAAGAAGAGCCCGCCAACGGAGATCGAGAGGCACCACGTCCAGCCGATGAGGTAGCTGTACATGAACCGCTGCTGGTCGCCCGTGACGCCGAGCACAAGTGCGATGATGAGCAGCGCCGCGCCGATGCCGAGGGGCGCGAGGTAGGCCCGGCTGTCGCGCGGGAACTGGTACTTGCGGGCGATGCGGTCGCGGTCGTCGTCGACCGGATCGAGTAGCCAGCGCGTGAGGGGGTTCGCCATGGTTGGGGTCTCGGGGTGGTCGGGGTTGGGGCGAGGACGTGCTTAGAGCCTCCGCCCCGCACTCACCAGCACGCTAGTTCGACGGGTTGACGTTCGGGTTGTAGGTCGCGAGGCGCTCGCGGACGGGCACGGGGACGTCCTCGGCGGAGGCGTACTGCGAGAGCTGCAGCGCGCGGATGTACGACACGATGGCCCAGCGGTCGGCGGGGCTGATCTGGTGCGCGTAGCCCGCCATCGAGCGGACGCCGTTGGTGATGACGCTGTAGAGGTAACCGTCCTCGATGCCGCGCAGGCGGGCGTCGTGGTAGGTCGGGGCGGGCGTGTAGCCATAGCCCTGGCCGCCGTTGCCCTTCATGATGATGCCGGCGCCGTCGCCCGCTTGTCCGTGGCAGGGCGTGCAGTAGACGTTGTAGCGCTCTTGCCCCCGCTCCAGCACCTCCGCGTTAATGGCAAGCGGGCTCGTCTCCACGAAGGAGCCGTCCTGGTTGAGGCCGTAGTAGTAGGGCGCGTTATCGCTCGTGCGGAGGTAGCCGCGGGCGATCGTGCCCTCGACGGGCTGGCGCATCGCCGCGCCGTCGGCGAAGAAGGGATTGGCCTCCTGCTCCTCGAAGCGCTGCGTGAAGTCCATGTTCAGGTTAGGGTGGATCGGCGTCTTTTCAGAGCGCCACCCCCGGCAGCCGCTGAGCACGACGCTGCCGAGCAGCACCGCAGCGAGCAAGAGGAAGGTTGTCGGTCGGGTCGTCATGGGACTCTCAGATTCAGGGGGCGCTGATTCAGGGGGCGCAGAAGCGCGCGCGTGCAGGGCTAAGCGTTAACGACGGGCTCGGGGACCTCGATGGACTCGGCCTGGCCGCCGCGGGCGATGTCGCGGGTGCCCTCGTGGCCGACGACCTCGACGCTCATCGCGCCGATTTCGTAGAGGAGCTCCGCCGTGGCCATCTCGTCGTACTTCCCGTCGACGGCCTCGACCTGCAGGAAGAAGGCGTCGTCGGTGACGCGGGCGAAGCGCTTCGAGAAGAAGAGCGGGTTGTAGGGGCGCGGCAGGCCATTGAGCGCCAGCATGCCGCCGACGGCGGTGAGCGCGCTGAAAAGCACCGTCAGTTCAAACGCCACCGGCACACTTGGCTCGAAGGCGAAGAGCGGCTTGTTCGAGATGTTGATTGGGTAGTCGACCGCGTTCATCCACCACTGCATCAGGAACGCGAGCGAGCACCCCGTGATGGCGCCGATGAAGACGAGGTAGCCGAGCTTGGAGTAGCTCAGGCCCATCGCCTTGTCCATGCCGTGGATCGGGAACGGGCTGTAGGCCTCGATGCGGGTGTAGCCGCGCTTGCGGATCTCCTTGACGGCGTCGTAGAGCGTGCCAGGGTTCGAGAACTGCGCGAGCAGGCCTACGTTGGCGTCCGGGCGGCCAGAGAGGAGGCTCATGGGATCAGATTCGGAAAAGTCGGGGGACGCGGTGCGTGCGGGTCGGGAGACGCGAGAGACTTAATGCGCGGCGGGGGGCGGCGTGGCCGTGACGGTGACTCCACCATCGCCGCCGTGGCCGCCAGCGTGACCAGGGCCGCCGTCGCCCTCGTGGTGGTAGAAGTGCGGGTCGGCCTGCGGCATCACCGCCTTCACCTCTGCGATGGCCACCATCGGCGCGTAGCGGAGGAAGAGCAGGAACAGGAACGAGAACCAGCCGAAGGTGCCCACATAGAGCGTCACGTCCCAGATCGTCGGGGAGTAGTAGTCCCACGAGGAGATTAGGAAGTCGCGGTGCAGCGAGGTCACCGTGATCACGAAGCGCTCGAACCACATGCCGATGTTCACTACGATCGAGAGCGCGAACATGATCGGGATCGACCGGCGAAACTTCTTAACCCAGAAGACCTGCGGCGAGATCAGGTTGCACGTCATCATCGCCCAGTAGGCCCAGGCATAGGGGCCAAACATGCGGTTGATGAAGGCATATTGCTCGAATATGACGCCCGAGTACCACGCGATGAAGAACTCCGTGATGTAGGCGAAGCCGACGATCGTGCCCGTCACCAGGATGATGATGTTGCACTTCTCCAGCACCCCCATCGTGATGATGTTCTCCATGTTGTAGACCTTCCTGATGAGCACCATCAGGGTCACCACCATCGCGAAGCCAGAGAAGATGGCCCCCGCGACGAAGTAGGGCGGGAAGATCGTGGTGTGCCAGCCGGGCACGTTGGACACGGCGAAGTCGAAGGAGACGACCGTGTGCACCGAGAGGACGAGCGGCGTGGCGAGGCCGGCCAGGAGCAGGTAGGCGCGCTCGTAGTGGCGCCAGTGGCGGTTCGCGCCGGTCCAGCCGAGCGAGAGGAGGGCGTAGACCTTCTGGCGGATCTTGTCGCGCATGGTCGCCTTGTCGCCCGTCGGAACGCGGTCGCGGATGGTGGCGAGGTCGGGGATGAGGCCGACGTACCAGAAGAGGAGCGACACCGAACCGTAGATCGACACCGCGAACACGTCCCAGAGCAGCGGGCTCTTGAAGTTGGGCCACATCAGCATCGAGTTCGGGATCGGCAGCAGGTAGTAGACCAGCCACACGCGCCCGACGTGGAACGTGGGGAAGATCAACGCACAGGCCACCGCGAAGAGCGTCATCGCCTCCGCCGCGCGGTTGATCGAGGTGCGCCACTTCTGGCGGAAGAGGAAGAGAATCGCCGAGATGAGCGTCCCGGCGTGGCCGATGCCGACCCACCACACGAAGTTGACGATGGCCCAGCCCCAGCCAACGGGGTTGTTGAGGCCCCAGGTCCCGGTGCCGTTCCAGACCTGGAAGGCCAGCGAGAACCACATCATCGAGAGGAGGAGACACGCGCCGGTGAAGGCGAGGTACCACGCCGTCGGGATCCTCTTCTCGACGTGGCCCGCCACGGCCTCGGTGACGTCGTGGAAGTTGAGGCCGCCCTGGACGAGGGCCTCTTCTTCGAGGATGATCCGCTGCGGTTCGTGAGCGGCGGTTGCGGTTGGGGTACTCATCAGTCCCAGGTCAGGGGTCAGGGAAATGCAGGCGGGGAAGCGCTCAGGAGGCTGTCGCTTATGAAGCGGACACCTAGGAAGCAGGGGCGTCGCCGGGGACGGCCCCTTCGGCGTGGTCACTGCTGTGGCCGCCGTCGCCGTCGCCTCCATAGCCATCGCCGCCGTGTTCGTCATAGCCGCCCCGGATCTCGACCGGTCCAGCGAGCGCCGGGTTCGGATTGGTGATGCGCGCCTGGTAGGTCACGCGCGGCTTCACATTGAGGTAGCCGAGGACGGCGTAGTTGCGGTCGCTGCGACGCGCGGCGCTGATGGCGCTATCTGGGTCCTTGATGTCGCCGAACGTGATCGCCTGGGAGGCGCAGACCTGCTGGCAGGCTGTGAGCGGCTCCATCGGGCGGTCTTCGATGTGGGCGATGCCCTGCGCGTAGCGGATGCGCTGAATGCAGAACGAGCACTTCTCCATCACGCCTCGGAAGCGGACAGTGACGTTCGGGTTCTGGGCCATCTGGACTTCGAGCGGGAGCGACTGCGTCCAGTTGTAGAAGTTGTAACGCCGGACCTTGTAGGGGCAGTTGTTGGCGCAGTAGCGCGTGCCGACGCAGCGGTTGTAGATCATCGCGTTAGTTCCATCCGGGGAGTGGACGGTTGCGTTGACCGGGCAGACCTGCTCACACGGGGCGTACTCGCAGTGCTGGCACATCATCGGCATGGACACCATCTCGGGGTTGTCCATGTCGCCCATGTAGTAGCGGTCCATGCGCATCCAGCTCATCTCGCGGCCACGCGAGACCTGGTCTTTACCGACGACCTGGATGTTGTTCTCGCTCTGGCAGGCGATCACGCAGGCGTTGCAGCCGGTGCACGTGTTGAGGTCCACCGAGAGCGCCCACTGATTCTCGGCATACATCGCCTCGCCAATGCGCGGGTCGGACGCCGCGTCGCGCTCCTCGCCCCAGATGGGCGGATAGTCCTGCCACGGCACATCCTCAATGAGCGGGACGGGGTCGTAGGCCGCGTTGTCGCCCTGGGCGTAGGCGGCGAGCGTCGTTTGGCGGATGATGCCGCGGTCTTCGACGGCCGTGGTAGCGTTTTCGACGTTGAGGCCACCGTGGTCCTGCGTCGTGGCGATGAGGTAGTCCTCGTCAACGATGGACGGGCGCTCCTCCAGGACGGCGACGCGGCCACCGAGCGGACGCAGCGGCGCCACGTTGGCGCCGATGCCGTTGGCGAGGGGGCCGTCGTCGTAGATGTCGTTGTCGAAGTACCCGAGCTTGAAGCGCTGGAAGATGGGTTTCGGCGGCGGGATGCGGTCCGAGGCCAGGTCGCGACCATAGCCTGCGACGACGGTGACCGAGTTGTCGGGGTGGCCGGGCTGGACCCATGCAGGGATCTCGATGGTCTCGCCCCCCGCCTTCAAGCTGACGACACTCACGTACTGCTTGCCTTTGCGCAGGACCGAGTTGACGCCGAGTGCCTCAGCCGTGCCATGGCTCATGATCGCCACGTTGTCCCAGGTGATCTTGGTCACCGTCTCGGACGCCTCTTGCATCCACGCGTTGTTGGCGTAGCTGCCGTCGTAGACCTTGCCCGAGAGGCGCACCACGAGTTCCATCGCGTCGGGCGCGAGGACGGGCAAGCCGCTCAGATCAGGCGTGGCTACGTTGGCCGGCTGGACAACTGGGTAGGCCGTGTCGCGCAGCATCCCGTCGTGCAGGACGGTGCGCCAGCCGTCCTCGAACGCGCCCGTGATTTGGCTGCGCCAGGTCGTCCGGACGAGATCGTAGCCACTCGCGTCGCGGCCCGTGGTGAGGACGTTGACGATTTCAAGGTCGGAGTGCGCGTCCTCGTAGAGCGGTGCGATGGTCGGCTGGATGGGCGAGAGCGTACCGTCGTAGGCGCGTCCGTCGCCCCACTGCTCCAGGTAGTGCGCGAGCGGCACGTGCCACGTCGCGCGCTGCGCCGTCTCGTCGATGTGCAACCCGGCATGGATCGTGACGGGTACGTTGGCCATCGCGTCGGCAAAGCCGAGGGCGGCGGGGGCGCTGTAGACGGGATTGGTTCCGAGGCAGACGAGCGCACCAACGGCCCCAGCGTTCATGTCCGTGACAAGTGCCTGGAGCGCCTCGTCTTGCGAGGTGACGGTGCCCTCCCCGGTGTCGTAGTAGCGAACAACCTCCTGGCCGTACTCCGCGTTGAGCGCGGCCACGAGCGCGTGGACCTCGGGGGGCAGCGTGCCGCCTGCCGAGAAGACCACGCGGCCCTGCGCGGCTTGCACGTCTTCGATGAGCGCTTCCAGGATCGGTGCGGCGTGCGCGTCGGCGGTCATGAGAGCCGTACCGGTTGCCGTAGCGCTGCCCACGCCGAGGCGCGCCGCGACGGCGCTGGCAAGGTGCGGGATATCGGCGGCTCGCATCCGGACGCGGTGGTCGGCCATGCCCGCCATTGGCGACATCTGGCTCTCGACCAGGTAGATCCGGCTCATCGTGCTACGACGGCCCTCGGTGATGCGGCGGCTGGCTGCGATCCCACGCTGGTTCGCGATCGTGCCGAGGTGCTCCGCGCCCATCTCGTCGCTGTCGAAGCTTACGATGATGTCGGCGTTGGCGTAGTCGTAGTTGGGACGGAGCGGACGGCCGAGCGCCTGCTGGGTGCCGAGGGCGCCCGTGTCGTCGCCGAGGGCACGGTAGGTGATCCAGCGCAGGCCAGGGTAGGCAGCCTCCATCTCGCCACGCAAACGGGCGAGCGTCGGCGAGTCGTTGGGCTCCGCGAGGACGGCCACATTGCCCTGCACCCCGCCATCGCGCATCTGGCGAGCGAAGGCCACGAAGTCGCGCCAGGACGAAGACGCTTCCCCTGCGCGCCGCACGACGCGGGAGCGATCGGGGTCGTAGAGGTTGAGCACCGACGCCTGGGCAAAAACGTCCGTAGCGCCCTGGTTGTAGGGGTGGGCGGCATTGCCCTCCACCTTCGTAGGGCGCCCCTCGTTGGCACGGATCAGAATGCCTTGGACGGGGCCCCCAAGCGGCATCGAGGTCGCATAGTAGTTCGGGACGCCAGGAATAACCTGTTCAGGCTTGCGAGCGTAGGGCAGGATCTCCTCCGCCGGACGACGGCAGCCGGTCAGGCCGGCAAACGCCATCGACGCCCCCATGATCTTCATGAAGGACCGGCGGGACGTGCCGCTGGCGAAGTCGTCTCCAGCGCGGTCGTCGAGTTTGAAGGCGTCCTCCCCTGTAAAGGCGTCTGGGTGGAATTCGCTTTGCTGGAGCGCGCGAGACTCGGCCGTACGTGCCTTGTCGGCAGGACTGCGCCAGGCGCGAGGCTGCCCGTCGAGGGTCACGTCTGCTTTCGAGAGAATGTCGAGTTCGATCATGGGTGCAGCGGTGCAGCAGTGTTGCGGTGCGGCGGTTCGAGGAGGCGCACGGCCCCACCGCTTCACCGCTTCACCGCAAGACTCTAGTAGTGGCAGGCGGAGCAGTTCTGGGGAGGCTTGATGCCCTCAGCCTCGATGCGTGCGAGGTTGGCCGCGATGTAGGCCTGGTAGGTGTCCTCGTCGGCGCGCACCATCTCGCTGTAGCCCATCGTGGTGACCTCTTCCACAGGCCGGAGGTATTCCTCGGGAGCACGGTGGCACTCCAGACACCAGCCCATCGAGAGCGGCTCGGCCTGGTAGACGACCTCCATCTGATCGATGCGCCCGTGGCAGGTTTCACACCCGACGCCCACGTTGGTGTGGACGGCGTGCGAGAAGTGCGCGTAGTCCGCGAGGTGGTGCACGCGCACCCACTCGACGGGCTCGCCGGTGGCCCAGCTCTCACGCACCGGCAGCAGTTCGAGCGACTGCGCCTTGATGAGCGTGTGGCAGTTCATACACGTCTGCGTGGCCGGCACGTTGGAGTGCTCGCTCGCCATGACGTGGTTGTGGCAGTAGGTGCAATCCATGCCGAACTCGCCCGCGTGGAGGCGGTGGCTGTAGGGCACGGGCTGGTCGGGCATGTAGCCTACTTCGTAGAACTCGGGGGAGAAGTAGTACCACACCGCGCCGATCACGAAGACGGCACCGAAGAGCAGCCCGACGAGGCTGAGGGCCGGAAGCTTGTTGGCACCGCGCTGGAAAATCTGGGGCATAACCGCAGTCGAGGTGAAGGGTCACCGGCCCGCTAGCGAGACGCGGCGTATGTGTGGGCGTCTCTGTCTGAACGTGCCGAAGGGGATCGGACCGAAAGTAGGAGGTACCCTTTCGAGGGGGGTCGAAGAACAATTGAAAAGACCTCGTCGGCCAGGACTCTGCAGACTCTGCGAGGCCTGACGGTGAGGACCGATCAGCGTGCACGTGCCCGGCACGGAAGCGCTTCGTGGACACGGGCACGCAGCTGTCATTCCCGCTTGCGCTGGCCTCGTGCAGAGCACTTGGTTCTGGGCTCAAGGGTAGGAACCCGCGTGCGCCAATGCAAATGCCGAACCCAGCCCTTTCAGCGAAAAATGAAAGTTCGTCAAGGGTCCATATCGACCGCGTCGTCCACCCTGGCCTGTCCATATTCCGTGGCGCGTCCGTGGCGCACGCGCGCCTGGAATCGGATCGCGAGCGCCACGGCGGCGGCAGCGAGGCCTGCCGTCAGCCCCCACCATACGCCGGGAGCGCCCCACGCCTCGATCTCGCCCCACCCGAATCCGAGCACCGCGGCCAGCGTCAGCCCGATGCCCCAGTAGGTCGCCAGCGCGATCCACATGGGCCCTTTTGTATCCTTGAGGCCACGCAGCGCCCCATTCATCGTCACCTGGATGCCGTCGACGAGTTGGAACACGGCGGCGATGCCAAGCAACCCGACGGCTTGCGTGATCACATCGATCATCTCCGGGTCGGCCAAGCTCACGTAGGCGGCGACCACCCAACGAGGGCGCAGCCAGAACAGGATAGCGGCCGCTAGCATGAACCCGGCCCCCAAGAGCGTGGCAGCCCACCCGGCCCGCTTTGCCCCTTCGACGTTGTTGCGCCCGATGGCCTGGCCTACACGCGCGGTGGCCGCCAGCCCTAACCCGAGCGGCACCATGAACGAGATGGAGGCGGCGTTGAGGGCAATCTGGTGGGCGGCGAGCGCCGTCTGGGCCGCCGCGTCGTCCCCCATCCGCCCCACGAGCAGGGTCGAGAGCATGAACAGCCCCGCCTCGATGCCGAGCGTGATGCCGATCGGCCAGCCGATCCGCACGAGGTCGCGGAGCATGGCCGGGTCGGGCCGGCGCACTTCGGCGAGGACACGGTAGCGCTTCGTGAGCGCCCCACGATGCACATAGATCGCTAGGGCGGCAAACATCGACCAAAACACCAGGGTGCTGGACCATCCGCACCCTGCCAGTCCGAGGGCAGGGAAGCCCCAGGCGCCGATCATGAGCGCATAATTCCCCGCGACGTTGAGCGCGACCGCTCCCAGCGTAATCAGCATGATGACGCGTGGTCGACCGAGTCCTTCGAGGAGGCCGCGCAGGGCCGCAAACCACAGGTTGGGCAATGTCCCCCACAGGATCGCTCGGAGATATCCACCCGCCAGTGCCGAGGTCGATTCCGGCTGCCCGGCCAGGAGCAGCAGCGTCTCGGCATTCCCGAGGAGCACCATCAGCGGCACCGCTAGGAGCGTCGCCAGCCAGAGCCCCTGCCGGGCCGCTCGCCCGATGTCGTCTTCGGTCCCCTCTCCGATCTCCGCCGCACCGAACGCCTGCGCCACCGTCGGCCCGACAGCGATCACGAAGCCGATTCCAACCACCGTCGTCGTGAAGAACACGGTGGAGCCCAACACGCCCGCCGCCAGCGCTTCGGGGCCGAGCCACCGCCCGATCATGAGCGTATCCACAAAGCTCGTCGCGATCTGGGCGAGCTGCGCGAGGATGAGCGGCCCTGCCAGTCGCAGCGTCGCGCTAAGTTCGCGGCGGAAGGGATGGGAGAGCACGGATCTGCTGAAGCTTGACGGCACGGGAGCTTGTAGGATCGGTCGTGCTACGTCGCTTGCGCTGCGGAGAATCTAGGGAGACAGCGACGGCCCGGACCCGCGCCGCGGCATCCCACGTGGAGACGCCCTCAGCAAGCGCGTCTGTTTCCCCCTTGTGGCAATGTCCTCAACGCGGGCTATCTTGCGGCTTATGACCTCAACCGCTACGGTCTCCCCCACCGCGCCTCCCCCACCGCAAGCCACCACTGGCTCAGGTGCGGCAGCGGTGCACCCGGCCGACACGCTCGACGTGTCGGTGGTGATCGTCAACTACAACGTGCGGGGTTTTCTGGAGCAGGCCCTCTCGTCGGTCCACCGCGCGGTGCGCAGCCTACGCGCCGAGGTCTTCGTCGTGGACAACAACTCCGTAGACGGCTCCGTGGCGATGGTCCGCGAGCGCTTCCCGGACGTGCGCGCCATCGCCAACCGCGAAAACGTGGGCTTTGCACGGGCCAACAACCAGGCAATCCGCGAGGCGCGTGGGCGCTACCTCTTCATCCTCAACCCGGACACGCTCGTCCAGGAGGACACGCTCGACCGGATGGTCGCGTTCATGGACGCGCACCCGGACGCCGGGGCCGTCGGCTGCCGCATCCTCAACCCCGACGGCACGTTCGCGCCGGAGAGCCGCCGCGCCTTCCCGACGCCGTCGGTGGCGTTCTACCGGATGACAGGCCTCGCCCGCCTCTTCCCGCACAGTCCTACGTTCGGTCGCTACAACCTGACCTACCTCCCGAAGGACGAGGTCTGCGAGGTCGACGCCCTCTCCGGGTCGTGCATGCTCGTCCGCGCCGAGGCCTTGCGCGCGGTGGGTCCTCACGTCGAAGACCCGGACCGGACGGAGGGCGCCGGGCTGTTCGACGAGTCGTTCTTCATGTATGGCGAGGACCTCGACTGGTGCTACCGCATCCAGGAGGCCGGGTGGCGGATCTACTACACGCCCGACACGCAGATCATCCACTACAAGGGCGAGTGCACCAAGAAGGGCGAGCTCCGCTACGTGCGCCTCTTCTATGGGGCGATGATCAGGTTCTCGGAGAAGCACTTCTCTGGCGACGCGGCGCTCAAGCCCCGCGCCCGGCTCTCGGGCGCCGTCCTCCGGTGGGCGATCCGGCTGGCCGTGACGCTGCGGGCGGCCCTAAGCCTGTCCATCCGGGGGTTCCACGCGGTCACCGCACCTGCCTTCGAGTTTGCGCTGGCCTGGGGCGCGATGGCCGCCGTGACTCGCCTATGGAGCGCGGCTCGCGGCGTCCCTTTCGACGCCGCCTTCTACCTGTCCGTGCTCCCGCTCTACGCGCTCGGCGCCACCGCTGCCATCGGGCTCGCCCGCGGCTACGGGCGAGGACGGCACCGGCTGCGGCCCTTGCTCACGGGCATGGGCAGCGCGTTTGTGGCCGTGGCGACCGTGTCGTTCTTCCTGCCAGCGATCCAGTTCTCGCGCGGCGCGGTGCTCTTCGGCTTTGCCGCCGCCGCCGCTATTCTCCTGGCTCAGCGGCTGGCGCTCCACTTCCGCGCCCGCGAGGCCCGCAGCGTGCTCCTCGTAGGCGACGCTGCGGAGGCCACCCGCCTGCACCGCATGCTGACGGGCCGGCCGCGCTCCCGGCTGAAGCTCCTCGGCTTCGTCGCCAATGAAGCGAACAAGCTCCCCACGGCGCCGGAGGTGGTGGCCCACCTCGGTGCGCTGCACCACCTCCGTGACCTCGTGCGCCTGCGCGGCGTCCACGAGGTCGTCTTTGCCGCTGACAGCCTCACCAACACGGGCATCCTGCGGCTGATGCGCGACCTACGCGACCTGCCGGTGCAGTTCAAGATCCTCGTCCACAACCACGACCGCCTCATCGGCAAGGCCTCCGTGGACGACTTCTCGATGCCGCTGCTGGACGCCGAGCGGACCGTGGCGCCGCTCCGGTCGGGCAGCCGCCGCCTACTCCTGGACGTGCCGGTGGCACTCGTGGGCACGGCGATGCACCCGCTTTGCCGCCTCCTCGCCCGCCTCCGCCCCACCGCGCGGATGCGCAGCCTCGCCTGCGCCACGGCGATGATGCCGTCGGTGCTGGCTGGCCGCCGCGCGCTCGTCGGCTACGACACCCGCATCGCGACGCGCCCGCCTGAGGCGTGGGCGCTCCAACCCGGCCTCGTCTCCATCCTCGACACCCTGCCGACCCGGCCCGCAGGCATCGTGGAGGTGCACCGCGCCTACTGGTTCTACGCGCGCCACCAGTCACTCTGGCTCGATCTGGAGATCCTCGCCCGCGCCCTCGTCCGCAACCCGAAGGACTGCTGACGCTCTGGTTTGAGCCCCGGCCCTCGTGCAGCGGTTGCACGGCCGCACCCGGGAAAAGCGGAGGCTAGGAAAGTCTGAGGCCAGGAATCTAGGGCCTCCCCCCAGCGTATCCGGTCGGCGGCGTATCTTTGCGATCCGCCATTCCCTGCGAGTCTCCTCGGTTTCCACCTCTTTGGCGCTGTCCACCATGCAACTCCTCGACTTCGAAAAGCCGGTCGCCGACCTAGAGCAGAAGCTCGACGAACTGCGCCGCTATGACGCCGAGGACGCCGAGGTCGACCTCACCGCGCAGATCGCGGCGCTCGAACGGCGCGTGGAGCAGCTCAAGCAGCAGGTCTACACTGGCCTCACGCGCTGGCAGCGCGTCCAACTCGCCCGCCACCCCGACCGCCCCTACACGCTCGACTACGTGCAGGCGCTCACCCGGGGCTTCGTGGAACTCCACGGCGACCGCCTCTTCGGCGACGACCGGGCGATGATCGCGGGCCTCGGCACCTTCGAAGGCCGCCGCTTCGGCGGACGCGACCAGACCGTCGCCCTCATCGGCCACCAGAAAGGACGCGACACCAACCAGCGGAAGTACCGCAATTTCGGGATGCCCAACCCGGAGGGCTACCGCAAGGCGCTGCGTGTGATGAAGTTCGCCGCTAAGTTCGGCAAGCCCGTCGTGGCGCTCCTCGACACGCCCGGTGCCTTTCCTGGCCTCGAAGCCGAGGAGCGTGGTCAGGCCGAGGCGATCGCGCGCAACATCCTGGAGATGACGCGGCTGCCCGTACCCATCGTGGTCGTCATCGTCGGCGAGGGCGCGTCCGGCGGCGCGCTCGGCATCGGCGTGGGCGACAGGCTGCTGATGCTGGAGAACGCGTGGTACTCCGTGATCTCGCCCGAGAGTTGCTCCTCGATCCTGTGGCGCTCGTGGGACTACAAGGAGGAAGCGGCGCGCGCCCTTCGACTCACCGCACCCGACCTCATCGAGCAGGGCATCGTGGACGAAATCGTGCCGGAGCCGCTCGGCGGCGCCCACCGCGATCCCGAGTCCACCTTCGACGCCGTCGGGCATGCCATCGCCCGGACCCTCGGCTCGCTCACGGCGATGACCCACGACGAGCGCTTCGCCGCCCGCATGGCCAAATTCGACAGCATCGGCGCGTTTGAGGAAGCTTAGGGCTTTCTTCTTCAGGTCTGATTCAACAACCACGTGACTATGTTTCTCACGAGTGAATCAAAGGTGAGAAACGTACGCGGGATTAGCGAGGCTGAGCGTCGACGAATCGAGGACTTCCTTCAGGGAGCTGTCTACTGCTGGTGTAAGAACCGAAAAGATGAGTGGTTCGCGCTGCGAGACCTTATGGGCGGAGACAACTTTGACTGGAGCGGCACCCCTTTGATGACTCTCTACCGGAAACACAAGAACCAAAGCGTAGATCCGATTAGGCTCTGTCTGGATATTCGCGCAGGTAGCGCTCCACGATCGCCAACTGCACCATCGCCCGATAGCTCTCCGCCAACTTCTCGTGCCGCGTCCCGATTCTCCGATGCTCCTTCAGGTGACCCAGCGTCCGCTCGACCACGTTGCGTTCCCGGTAGAGCGCGCGGTCATGGCGACGCGGACGCTTCCGGTTACGCTTCGACGGAATCACCGCCGCGATGCCCTTGCGGCGCAGCCAAGCTCGGATACGGTCCACATCGTACCCCCGGTCGGCCAAGACACACCTGGGGCGACATCGGATCTGCCCGGAGCGCTGGCGCACGCCCACAGCGTTGAGTGCTTGCTCGAACTGAGTCGAGTCATGCCGTTGCCCCGGCGTCAGCACGACCGCCAGCGGCAAACCCCGCCGATCCGTCACGAGGTGAAGCTTGGTCGTAAAGCCGCCACGCGACCGCCCCAGCGCATGATCCTCCGGCTCGCGATCCGACGGCTCGCTCGCGAGGGCGGTGCCCCCCTTTTTCGGGCTCCCGCCGCAGAACGCGAGGCCCGAACGCTTGTCGAGTCGATGCAGAAGGCCGACCAGTCGATGAGGCCGTCTCGGTCGAGGTCGCGCTGGAGGTGGGCCACGACCCGGTCAAGAAGGCCAGCCTGGCGCCAGCGTCGGAAGCGGTCATATGCGCTCTTCCAAGGGCCGAAGCGCTCCGGGAGGTCTCGCCACTGGGCTCCGGTCTTCATGATCCAGAGAGCGGCGTCGAGCATGAGGCGGGCGGGTCGTCCGGGGCGTCCTCGTGCGGAAGTCGGCTCGAAGAGGTGGGCGATGCGGGCCCACTGGGCGTCGGTGAGGGCGTGTCGCTTGGGTGGCATCGGCGTGGTTTGGAAAAGCGCCGAAGTTACCTCACATTTTCCAGACAGAGCCTAGTACAACTGAGGGCTTCGTCTCGCGTCGCTGGGCGAGGAGCGTCCCGAAGTCCGTGTCTGCCGAGACGACGATGCGATCCTCGTCCGCCGCGCGTTGGAAGATCACGAGGTCGTCGGCCGCTTGCAGTCCGTAGGCGCGGACATGAACGGCGTCGAATCCCCCAGCGAGCAGGCCGTCGGCGACGGAAGGTGAGAGCGCGTTGTCGATCAGTAGCTTCATGCGAATACATCAGGTGGCGGGTGTATTCGCGATGATAACGTCACACAGAGAAGGTTCAATCGCCCTCGGATGTGGACAAGTTGTGGGTAAATCTGGCTAGATTACCAGAGGGAGCGACCGCTCGCTCACGGCCTCGGCAGCGAAGCGCAGCGCCTCGCGGAGATCGGCGGCTTCGAGGTCGGGATAGGCCTCCAACACCTCGGCTTCGGTCATGCCATCGGCGAGCATCCCAACGACCGTTGCCACGGGGATGCGCAGGCCGCGGATGCACGGCACGCCGCCCATCTGTGCGGGGTCTACGGTGATGCGGTCGTACTTCATGAGCGTCGCGATTGGCTGCCCCTGCTAACTCATCGCTTGAGGTAGAGATTCCGCATCTCGAAGGGGCGGGTGAAGTGCTCGTCGGTGAGCGCGTCCACGAAGGCGATGGCCTCGCCGGTCGACTTCATCTCGGGGCCGAGCTCCTTCGACACCTCGGGGAATTTCTCCCACGAGAAGACCGGCTCCTTGAGCGCATAGCCGCTCGTGAGTTGGCTCTCCAGTTCGCCGCGGTCGCGGAAGTCCTTCAGCTTCGCGCCGAGCATCACCTTCGCCGCGATGCCCGCGATGGGCACGCCGGTCGCCTTGGCCACGAACGGGACGGTCCGGCTCGCGCGCGGGTTCGCCTCGATCACGTAGACGACCTCGCGCTCGCCATCGCTCTGGACGGCCAACTGCACGTTGATGAGGCCGACGACTTCGAGCCGCCGCGCGATCTCGGTGACGTACTGCCGGATCGTCGCCTGGACTTCTTCTGACAGCGAGTAGGGCGGCAGCACGGCCGTCGAGTCGCCCGAGTGGACGCCCGCGGGCTCGATGTGCTGCATAATGCCGGTGACGTGCACCTCGTCGCCGTCGGCGATGGCGTCGCAGTCGATCTCGGTGGCGTTTTCGAGGAAGCGGTCGAGCAGGATATCGTTGCCCGGAAACATCTGCAGGACGGCCTCGACGTACTCCGCGACCTCCTCCTTGTTGATCGCGATGCGCATGCCCTGGCCGCCGAGGACGTAGCTCGGGCGGATGAGGATGGGGTAGCCGATCTCCTCGGCGACGGTGACGGCCTCGCGGACCGAGCGCGCCATGCCGTAGGGCGGGAACGGGATTTCGAGCTCCTTGAGCACGCCCGAGAACCGGCCTCGATTCTCTGCGAGGTCCATCAACTCGTAGGGCGTCCCGAAGAGCTTGACGCCCGCTGCCTTGAGCCGCCGCGCGAGCTTGAGCGCGGTCTGGCCGCCGAGTTGCACCATCACGCCCTCCGGTTGCTCGTGGTCGAGCACGTCCTTGACGCGTTCCCAGAAGACCGGCTCGAAGTAGAGCTTGTCGGCGATGTCGAAGTCGGTGGAGACCGTCTCGGGGTTGCAGTTGATCATCAGCGCCTCGTAGCCCATCTCGCGCGCGCCGAGGACGCCGTGGACGCACGAGTAGTCGAACTCGATGCCCTGCCCGATGCGGTTGGGGCCGCTGCCGAGGATGACGACCTTCTTGCGGTCGCTGCGGATCGACTCGTTGTCGCCCTGATCGTAGGTCGAGTAGAAGTAGGGCGTCTCCGCCTCGAACTCGCCCGCGCAGGTGTCGACGACGCGGTAGGTCGGCTCCAGGCCCAGCGCGAGGCGGTACTCGCGCACGTCGCTGTCGGTGACCTCGTCCTTGAGCAGGTACGCGATCTGCTGGTCGGAGAAGCCCGCTTGCTTGACGCGGAGGAGGAGGTCGCGCCCGAGGCCGCTCAACGTGAGGTCGCCCAGCGCATCCTCAAGGGCGACGAGGTCCTGGACTTGGTAGAGGAACCACGGGTCCATCTTCGTGATGTCGGCGATCTCGGCGACAGACGCGCCCAGGCGGAACGCGCTGCGGACGTGGAGCAGCCGGTCCCAGTAGGGCCGCCGCAGCCGCTCGCGAACGGTCGTGCGGTCGGGCTCGTCGCGGTCGGCCCCCAGCCCCGCGTAGCCGATCTCCAGCGACTGCCACGCCTTCTGCAGGCTCTCCTGGAACGTGCGCCCAATCGCCATCACCTCGCCGACGGCCTTCATCTGCGTGGTCAGCTCTTCGTCCGAGCCCTCGAACTTGTCGAAGTTGAAGCGCGGCACCTTCGTCACGACGTAGTCGAGCGCGGGCTCGAAGCAGGCCGACGTGGTGCCCGTGATCTCGTTGGGGAGTTCGTCGAGCGTGTAGCCGACCGCGAGGCGGGCGGCAACTTTGGCAATGGGGTAGCCTGTCGCCTTCGAGGCGAGCGCCGAGGAGCGGCTGACGCGCGGGTTGATCTCGATCACGATCATGCGCCCGTCGGCGGGGTTGACCGCGAACTGGATGTTGCAGCCGCCCGCGAACGTCCCGATGGAGCGCATCGCGCGCAGCGCCGCGTCGCGCATGGCCTGGAACTGCTTGTCGGTCAGCGTCTGCTGCGGCGCGACGGTCACGCTGTCGCCGGTGTGGACGCCCATCGGGTCCACGTTCTCGATGGAGCAGATGATCACGACGTTGTCGTTGGCGTCGCGGAGCAGCTCGAGCTCGTACTCCTTCCACCCGAAGAGGCATTCTTCGATGAGCACCTCGTGGATGGGCGAGAGTTCGAGGCCGCGCGCCACCTTGCGGTCGAACTCGTCCGCCTCCCAGACGATGCCGCCGCCCGCGCCGCCCATCGTGTAGGACGGCCGGATCACGATCGGCGTGCCGCCCAATTCCTGCGCGATCTCTTTGGCTTCGAGCAGCGACTTCGCCACGCGGCTGCGCGCCTGGTCGAGCCCGATGCGCTCCATGAGGTCGCGGAACTGCTGGCGGTCCTCCGTGATCTTGATCGCGTCGATGTCGACGCCGATGACGTGGATGCCCTGCTCCTCCCAGTAGCCCTGCTCGTGGAGCTTCTGCGCGAGGTTGAGCGCCGTCTGCCCGCCCATCGTCGGGAGCACCGCGTCGGGCTTTTCCTTCGCGACGATCTCGCGGATGGAAGCCGGCGTGAGTTCCTGGAGGTAGACTGCGTCTGCCATCGACGGGTCGGTCATGATCGTCGCCGGGTTGGGGTTGACCAGGGCGACGGAGTAGCCCTCGGCGCGGAGCGCGCGGCAGGCCTGGGAGCCGGAGTAGTCGAACTCGCACGCCTGCCCGATGACAATCGGCCCGGAGCCGATGAGCAGGATCTTGTGGATGTCGGTGCGCTTGGGCATCGGCGGAAGGTTGAAGTGGGAAGTTCGAAGGGAGACGTGAAGTGCGTGCTCGGCTTGGCTCCCCCCGCCCCGCTCCTCTGCGAGGAGTCGCGGGGCTGTCCCCCTCACGCGTGAGGGGGACAGTTCGAAGAGCGGAGCGTCGCCAGACGCGGAGGCGATGCGAACGGGGGGAGCCGTATCAGCTACCCGCCGAACCCGCTCACGTTGAAGTCTGTCTCGCGCTCCAGGATGACGAGGGCGGCGAAGTGGGGGCCGTCGCCGATCTGGTCATCGCCGCCGCCGCCCATGGCGGTCGTGGCGAGGGGCAGCCAGCCGTCGGCGAGGTGCTGGTTGAGGGTGTCGAGGCTCGCGCCGTCGCCCGAGTGCGGGTCGAAGCGGACGATGAGGGCCTTTCGTTCTTTAGACATAGTTGTCGGTCCTTAGTCAGTGGTTGTTGTCGGATTTGCTATCCCCTAGGCCCTATCCCCTATTTCCTCTGCTAGTCGCCATTCGCTAGTCGCTCACGCCTCGACCTCCCGCCCCTCCTCGATCAACCCGAGAAAGTCATCGAAGAGGTACTGGCTGTCGTGCGGGCCGGGGCTGGCCTCGGGGTGGTACTGCACGCTCATCCCGGCGAAGCGCGCGAAGCGGACGCCCTCGACGGTCTGGTCGTTGAGGTTGCGGTGCGTGAGCGTGGCGACCTCGTCGGTGATCGACTCAGGAGCAACCGCGAAGCCGTGGTTCTGCGTCGTGATCTCGACGCGGCGCGTGCCGAGGTGCTGCACGGGGTGGTTCGCGCCCCGGTGGCCGACCTTCATTTTGTAGACCTCCAGCCCTTCGGCGAGGGCGAGGAGTTGGTGGCCGAGGCAGATGCCAAAGAGCGGCGTGCCCGAGGCGATGGCGGCCTTCGTCGTCGCGATGGCGTCGGGCATGGCGCGCGGGTCGCCGGGGCCGTTCGAAAGGAAGATCCCGTCGGGCTGCCAGGCGAGTACGTCGGCGAGTGGAGCGTCGCCGGGGAAGACGCGGACGGCGCAGCCGCGCGCCATGAAGCTGCGCAGGATGTTGCGCTTGACGCCGAAGTCGTAGACCGCGATACGCTTCCCAGTGACGCCCTTTTCAGTGCGCGCGTCGCAGTAGTCGTAGGCCGTCTGCGTGCCCACGCGGCTCGCGAGTTCGAGGCCCGCCATCGACGGATGTGCCTGGGCCTTGGCGACGAGGCTCGCGTCGTCGAGATCCACGGCGGAGATGACCGCGTTCATCACCCCTTTCGAGCGGATGTGCCGGACGAGCCGCCGCGTGTCCACGCCGGTGATGCCGACCAACTCGTGCCGCTTCATGAAGGCGTCGAGCGTCTCCTCGCTCTCCGAGTTCGACGGCCGCGCGTTGTGCTCGCGCACCACGAAGCCCGCCACCATCGGACGGTCGGCCTCCATCGCCGCGCGCATCGCGCCGTAGTTGCCGATGTGCGGATACGTCATCATCATGAGCTGGCCGACGTAGCTGGGGTCCGTCAGGATCTCCTGGTAGCCGCTCATCGATGTGTTGAAGCACAGCTCGCCGGCCGTCTCGCCGGGGTGTCCGAAGGCGGTGCCAGTGACGATGGTGCCGTCGGCGAGCGCGAGCTTGGCCGGAACGACGAGCGCGGGCGAATCAGGGCGCGTCTGGATCATCGCAGGTGGGAGTGGGAGCGCGGTAGCGGTCGGCGCGGGCAAAAAAAAACCTCCCCGATCAACGGGAAGGTCAACAGCGGACAGCGTCGAGCGACGGCTCGAACAGCGCAGCAGGTCCGTGGTCGAAGGGAAGGCCGGGCATGGCCAGCGAGGAGCGGTGGGATGGCGGTTCGGCAAGCTACGGGAGGAGGTGGCGGCTGTTCCGCATCCGCCCGGAGCCTTTGCGGGATCTTCCCGCTGCCCGCGAACCAGCGCAACCTACCGCCGCGGCTCGGGTTCACGCCCGCTGACTTATCCACACCTGCCGGATACCCGCTCGCAGCAGGCTCCGAACCGCTGACGCCGACGGTGGCGCGGCTCAAGGCGTTGGCGCCAGAAACCGCAGGGGTGCCTTCCTACGTTCTCGTACCTACCTCTGTCCTGCGCGTCCGTGTCCATCAACCACGATCCTGTCGCCTATCGCATCCGGGGCCTCGCGGCGCTCGCGGCGAGCCTGGCGCTGGTGTGCGCGGTGTTCACGCTCTGGCCGCACGACCTGCTCGCCCCCGCCGAGGCCGCGGTGTACGACGCCGCGGCACCCGAGGTGATCGTCCTGGAGGAGATCGCGCAGACAGTGCAGGCCCCGCCGCCTCCGCCCCCGCCGCCGACGCTGCTCCCACCGGTGGAGGTGCCCGACGAGATCGAGATCCCAGACGAGGAGCTCGACTTCGAGGAGCCGACGCTCGACCTGCCCACGGAGATCGCCATTCCCGATGCGCCAGCCCTTGAGGTGACGCCTGTTCCAGCTCCCGCCGCCCCGGCTTTCGTCGAGCGCCCGCAGCGTAGCCCCGTCCACCTCACGCTGAGCACGCCGACCTATCCCGAGGAAGCCCGACGGGCTGGCATCCGCGCCCGCGTGCGCGTGAAGGTGCTCGTGAACGAGAGCGGACAGGTCGCCGAGGCGGAGGTCGTGGAGCGCCTGCTGCTGCGGGGCAGCGAGGAACGCATGGTGGACGCCATCGGCTACGGCGTCGAGGCTGCCGCGCTGGATGCGGCTCGCCGCGAGCGTTTCCGCCCGGCCCGCCACGACGGCTCGCGCGTCCGCGCCTACACGACGACGACATACAGCTTCGGCGTGTAGCCGTCGAGGTTTGCTGGACACGGCTATGTGATCTGCTCGATGCGCTCGCACACGCCACGCAGGTTGAAGGCGTCGGCATAGCGCTCGATGACCGCCTCGATCCGCGCGCCGACGACGGCTTCCGGGTCGAGATCGGCGACGAAGTCGTAGAGGGCACTACGCGCGTCGGCGACCTCGGGCTGCGTCCACACATAGCGCGCGCTGGTCGCAACGAACCACGTTTGTTGATCAGGGTCGAGGTCGGCGAACGCAGCGTCCCGCTGGCCAGGGCCGAGCCACGTGCGCCAGTGCCCATCGGCGACCACGGCCTCGCGGAGGACGCGCTCGATCTCGGGGCGGTGTCCACGCGCGCAAGCCTGGTCGGCGAGGTCGCACAGCGCGGCGTACTCGGCGGCGGTGCACTCCGGGCCGATGTTGGCGCCGCCCATGCCGCTCGCGGGGTAGGCGTCCGGCTGCGCCACGAAGTCGGTGTCATGCCCCTTCACGAGCGCCCCGAAACGCCGCGCCTGGCGGGTCAGTGTCGCGGCTTTCTCCGCGTCGAAGCGGTCCGTGGTGAGCAGCGTTCCGACTTGGCCGACGACGAAGCACGGCGCTGCGTGCAGCAGGTCACGCGCCCACAGTCCGGCGTGGAGGTCATCGAGGAACTGCACGAACGCCGCCTCGTCGGCAAGGCCGCCTGCAATCTCTTCGGTGCCGACCTCGTAGGCTACCGGCGGTAGGCGCTGCGCGGTACGGTGGGCCTCCGCATGCGCGAGCAGGTCGAGCGTCCGCGCAACGACGGTGACGGGCAAGGCAGGTGACCCACCAGGGCCGGTCGTCGCGTCGAGGTGGAGGAGCGCATAGCCCGCGTCGAGGCAGGCGCTGAGCGAGCGCTTGGCCGCCGCCATCGCCCCCGTTTCGTCGAGGCCGTCGTGGACGGCGGTGCGCCAGGGGCCGCCGTGGTCGAGACCGAGACCAATGGGCACCGTGACGCCCAGGCGTTCGGCGTCGTCTGTGACGAATCGGGCAAACGACGCAGGCGTCCAGCCGGTGTAGCCTCCGCCCATGATCGCGTCGACCTGGTTGAGCGTCGCCGCGAACAGCGCCGGCATCCCGGTGCGTTCGGCGACACGCAGCGTGGCGCGCGTGACCGCTTCCGAGTTAGGGCAGACCGCCAGCAGCGTCGTGTCGGGCAGCCGCCCGTCGATCATCGCCCGGACGAGAGCCGCGAGGAACGGCGTGCCGTCGGCTTCGAGACGGTCCACGAGACGGCGAGCCGATGGCGAGGGCGCGAGCATGGGGCAGCAGGGAGGAGGGGCCTCAACCTAGCCTCGTCGCGCCGCGCCCTCTGTAGTCCGATCCCTGAAAGGCTGTGGGAGTTGCCCTACTTGCGCAGGACCCGACGGGTGCCGGAGTAGAGCAGCGCCACAAGCGCGATCTTCGTCAGGTCCCAGACGATGAAGCTCAGCCAGCCCTTCTGGATCGACTCGGCCCAAGTGGCGTGCCCGGCGGCGAAGTGCAGCCATGTGACGCCGCACGTGAAGAGCACCGCCGACCCGGCGAACACGGCGAGGCCGCTACCGGGCAGGCTGTTCCAGCGCCGCGAGAGCGCGCCGATGGTAGCCGCCGCGAGCGGGTAGCCGAGGAGGTAGCCACCTGTCGCGCCCGCGAAGTAGGCCGGGCCGTAGGCGTCGCCTGCGAAGACCGGGAGCACGAGGCCGAGCGCGAGGTAGAGCAGCATCGCGAGGGTGCCGTTGCGGCTGCCGAGCACAAGGCCGCTGCCGTAGACGGCGAGCGTCTGGAGCGTGATCGGCACCTCCCAGAGGTAGATCCGCATCTGCGCGCCCGCTGCCGCCAGCAGCGCGAACGTCACGATGCCCGCGACCTGGATGGCCGCAGAGGCCTGGTCGCTACGAAGCCGGTCGAGGGCCGAGGTGCGGGGCGAGTGGAGCGAGAGCGTAGCCATCGGGGGAGCACTGGGTGGTTAAGACGAGCATCGAAAAGATACGACGCCGCGCCGTAGCCAGAACCTCGCCGGTGGGAAGTCGCAGGACGCGTCTGACTTAAGTGCGGACCCAGGCAGTCGATCCTCTATCTGATCCTAACGTTATTGCCTAGTCAGAGTCCATGCAGGTTCTCACGCGCACCTTCTTCGTCTTCGCGCTGCTAGCCGCCGCCACAATCGTCGTCTCGCAGGGGGCCGTCACGATTCATCTGCATGGCCGGGCCGTGTGCAGCGACGAAGGGGGCGTTGCGACGGTAACCTCTGATGCGCGCCACAACCCCGGCGGTACGCGGGTCACGTGCCAGTCGGGCTCGTCGGTAGGAAATGACGCCACCGCCTTCGACCGCGCGCTCTACCACCTCGTCTTCTAACACCGCAGCACTCCTCTACATCCCCGGCGTGCCGACGAGTTGCCCGCCGTCGATGCGGAGGTGCGCGCCGGTCATGAACCGCGACGCATCGGACGCGAGGTAGATGGCTAGCGGGACGAGCTCCTCGGGCTGCGCCATGCGCCGCTGGGGGATGAGTTGGAGAATCTGCTGGTGCATCGCCTCGTTCTCCCAGAGCACGCGCGAGAAGTCCGTTTTGATGAAGCCCGGCACGAGCGCGTTGACGCGGATGCCGCTCGATGCCAGTTCGGCCGCGAGGACGTCAGTGAGCATGAGGACGGCGGCCTTCGAGACGCAGTAGACGCCCATGCCCGGCTGCGGACGCTCGCCCGCCACGGACGCCACGTTGAGAATGCTCCCGCCACCGCGTGCTTTCATCGAGGGCGCGCAGGCCTGGATGAGCCGGACATAGCCCTTCACGTTCACGTCGTAGGTCTTGTCCCACTGCGACATCTCGCTCGTCAGGAGCGGCCCGAAGTGCGGGTTTGTCGCCGCGTTGTTGACGAGGATGTCGACGCCGCCAAACGCCGCCGTGGCCTGCTGGACGAGCGCGGCTACGGTCTCGTCACTACCGGTGTGTGTGGCGATGGCGAGCGCGGTGCCGCCTGCCTCGGTGATCGCCCGTGCGACCTCGTCCAGCTTCTCCTGCGTGCGGCTCGCGAGCACGACCTGCGCCCCTGCGGCAGCAAATCCCTCGGCGATGGCCCGCCCGATCCCGCGGCTGGCTCCAGTGACGACGGCGACCTTACCATCAAGACGTAGCGCGTGGGTAGCGGTGGAGGCAGACATAGCGTGTGAACGGTCAAACAAACGCAGCGTGAAGGTCCACGATACGCACCACGCAGCACGGACCATGTGCTGGGACGCCGAACGCGCACGTCCGGCACCGCGACCACACCCCCGGGAGCTTTGCGGCGACGGCCTCGTTTCACTGGGCCCTTCTCGTCCCTTGCTCTTCTCCTTTGGGCCATGCCCGCTTGGCAAAAACGCCTCCTCGTCGGCGCGATCGCGCTCGTCGTCCTCGGTCTGCTCGCCTGGCCGAAGGTGCAGCCGCTCCTCGCCAACGACGGCTCTGATTCCGGTGCGGGGCCACCGCGTGGCGGCGGTGCGCCCTCCAACGTCGTCGGCTACGTCGCGGAGCCGCGGCTCATGCGCGACCGCATCCGCGCCACGGGCAGCCTGATCGCCGACGAAGCCGTCGATCTCGCTGCCGAAGTGTCGGGCCGCGTGACGGCGATCCGCTTCCAGGAAGGCCGCGCCGTCCGCGCTGGGCAGGTGCTCATCCAGGTCAACGACGCGGTACTTCAAGCCGAGCGCGAGCAGCTTCGAACGCGCATTGACCTCGCTGAGACGCGGGAGGCGCGCCAGCGCCAACTCCTCGAATCGGGAGCCGTGAGCCAAGACACCTACGACGGGGCGCTCGCCGAACTGAACGTGCTCCAGGCCGAACTCGATCTCGTGGAGGCGCGACTCGCTCAGACGCAGGTCCGCGCGCCGTTCAGCGGCGTGATCGGGCTGCGTTATATCAGCGAGGGCGCCATCGTGACGCCGCAGACGCGCATCGCGACGCTGCAGCGGCTCAGCCCGATGAAGCTGGAGTTCGCCCTACCGGAGCGTTACACCGCGCAGGTCACCCTCGGCGACGCCGTCCGCTTCTCCGTCGCCGGAGCCGCCGACGTAGCAACTGGGACCGTCTATGCCATCGAGCCGCGCGTGGAGCGCGACACGCGGACGCTGCTCGTCCGTGCCCGCGTCCCCAACCCCGACGGCGCGCTTCTGCCGGGCGCGTTCGCCGACATCGAGGTGCTCGTCGACGAGATCGCCGACGCGCTGCCCGTGCCCGCCATCGCGGTGGTGTCGGAATTGGGCGGTAGGCGTGTGTGGACGGTGCAAGACGGGCAGGCACAGCAACGCCGCGTGGAGACGGGCATCCGCACCGAGGCCGCCGTGCAGATCACCAGCGGCCTCGCGCCGGGCGATACGGTGATCACGAGCGGCCTGCAGTCGCTCCGCGCCGGGCAGCCCGTCCGCGTTGCCGACCTGGACGCGTCGCTCGGCGAAAGTGGAGAGGTGGAGTGATGGTGTGGCTCCCCCCGTCCTGCGTCGTCTCCGCGCTCACGCGCTCCGCTCCTCGGACTGTCCCCCTCAGGGATGAGGGGGACAGCTTCGCGACCCTTCAGGGGGAGCGGAGCGGGGGGAGCTGCACCGCCGCCCAGCCGACCGCGACGCCATGACCCTCTACACCCTTTCGATCCGGCGGCCGGTCCTCGCGACGGTCTTCTCGCTCGTCATCGTCCTCTTCGGGACGCTGGCGTATGTCAACCTCGGCGTGCGCGAGTACCCCGCCGTCGATCCGCCGATCATCTCCGTATCCACGAGCTACCGGGGAGCCAACGCCGAGGTCATCGCGGCGCAGATCACCGAGCCGCTGGAGGAGCGCATCAACGGCGTCGAGGGCATCCGCACGCTCACCTCGATCTCGCGCGACGGGCGCTCCACTATCACCGTCGAGTTCGCACTCGGAGCCGACCTCGAACGCGCGGCCAACGACGTGCGCGACCGCGTCAGCCAGGCGGTCGGCGCGCTGCCGCCGGACGCCGACCCGCCGCGCGTCTCGAAGGCCGACGCCGACGGCGACCCCATCGTCTTTCTGAACATCGCCAGCGACGAGCGCGAGTTGCTCGAACTGTCCGCCATTGCCGAGGACCTGTTCAAGGAGCGCCTGCAGACGATTGCGGGCGTGGCGCGGGTGGATATCTGGGGCGACAAGCGCTACGCGATGCGCCTCTGGCTCGACCCCGCCAAGCTGGCCGCCTACCAGCTCACGCCGCTCGACGTGCAGCGTGCGCTCACGACGCAGAACGTGGAACTGCCGACGGGCCGCATCGAGGGCGACAACGTAGAGCTGACCGTGCGGATGATGGGGCAGGTGCAGACGCCCGAGGCGTTTGAGGACCTCATCGTCAAGCGCACCGGCGACCAACTCGTGCGGCTCGGCGACGTTGGGCGTGCGGAGTTGGGCGCGGAGAACGAGCGGACGGTGCTCATGCGCGACGGCACGCCGATGGTCGGCGTGGTGCTGCGCCCGCTGCCCGGCGCGAACTACATCGCCATCGTGGACGAGTTCTACGCCCGCGTGGAGACCATCCGCCCCGACCTCCCGCCCGACCTCCGGCTCGGCATCGGCTTCGACCAGACGACGCAGATCCGCGACTCCGTCGCCGAGGTGCGGCAGACCATCTTCCTCGCGCTCGCGCTCGTCCTGCTCGTCATCTTCCTCTTCCTGCGCGACTGGCGCAGCACCGTCGTTCCCATCGTCGTCATCCCGATTGCGCTCATCGGAGCATTCGGCGTGATGGCGCTCTTCGGCTTCTCGATCAACGTGCTCACGCTGCTCGCGCTCGTGCTCGCCATCGGGCTCGTCGTGGACGACGCGATCGTGGTGCTGGAGAACATCTATGCGAAGATCGAGGAAGGCTACGACCCAATCCAGGCGGGCATTCGCGGCACGAAAGAGATCTTCTTCGCCGTCGTCGCGACGACGCTCGCGCTGGTGTCGGTGCTCTTGCCCATCGTCTTCCTGCCGGGGCTGACGGGCCGCCTCTTCCGCGAGTTCGGCCTCGTGCTGATGGGCGCGGTCGTGATTTCGAGCTTCGTCGCGCTCACGCTCACGCCGATGCTGGCGACGAAGCTGCTCAAGAAGCGCGACGTGCAGCCGTGGTTCTACCGCAAGACGGAGCCGTTCTTCGAGCGGCTGACCGACGGCTACCGGCGGCTCCTCGACGGCTTTGTCGCCCGCCGCTGGGCCGCGCCCGTGACGATGGCGCTTGCGCTGGGCCTGACCGTCCTCTTTTTCCAGACGCTGCCGTCCGAACTCGCTCCGCTCGAAGACCGCAGTAACCTCCGCGCCTTCGCGACCGCACCCGAGGGTGCCACGTTCGAGTACATGGAGCGCTACGTCGGCGACCTGATCGACGTGGTCGAGCGCGAAGTGCCGGAGGTCGACGCGCTGATCACCGTGACCTCGCCCGGTTTCGGCGGCGGGTCGTCGGTCAACTCGGCGTTCGCGCGCATCCGACTCGTCCCGCCCAGCGAGCGCGAGCGCAGCCAACAGGAAATCGCCTCGGCGCTGTCGAGCGCGGTGCGCAGCCTCCCGGCGGCGCGGACGTTCATCTCGCAGGAGCAGACGATCTCCGTCGGGCGCGGCGGCGGGCAGCCGGTGCAGTACGTCCTCCAAGCTCCCAACCTCGCCAAGCTCGAAGCGGTCCTCCCCGCGTTCATGGAGCGGGCGCAGCAGGACCCGGCGTTCGCGTTCGTGAACGTGAACCTCAAGTTCACCAAGCCCGAGTTGCGCGTCGAGATCGACCGGGCGCGGGCGGAGAAGGTCGGCGTGTCGGTGCTCGACGTGGCGCAGACGCTGCAGTATGCGCTGAGCGAGTCGCGGCTGGGCTACTTCGTGGCGAACGGGCAGCAGTATCAGGTGATCGCGCAGGTGGACCGCGCCGACCGCGACGAGACCGTGGACCTGACGAGCCTGTCGGTCCGCGCGTCAAACGGCGACCCCATCCCGCTTGATGGATTGGTGACCGTGAGCGAGGCGAGCACGCCGCCGCAGCTCTTCCGCACCGACCGCTTCCTCTCGGCGACCGTCAGCGCCTCACTCGCGGACGGCGTTCCGCTGGCCGACGGCCTCGCCGCGATGGACGCCATCGCCGCCGACGTGCTCGACGCCTCGTTCTCGACTACGCTCTCGGGGCAGAGCCGCGACCTCGCCGAGAGCTCGGGCGGCATCGCGTTCGTGTTCGTGCTGGCGCTGCTGCTGATCTACCTCGTGCTCGCCGCGCAGTTCGAGAGCTTCCGCGACCCGTTCACGATCCTGCTGACGGTCCCGCTCGCGCTCGCAGGCGCGCTCCTGGCACTGTGGTACTTCAACCAGTCGCTCAACCTGTTCAGTCAGATCGGGCTCGTGATGCTGATCGGGCTCGTGACGAAGAACGCGATCCTGATCGTCGAATTCGCCAACCAGCGCCGCGCGGCCGGGCGCACGATCCACGAGGCCGCGCTGGACGCCGCTGCCGCGCGCTTCCGTCCCATCCTGATGACCGCCGCCTCGACGGTCCTCGGCGTGCTGCCGATCGCGCTGGCGCTCGGGGCCGGGGCGGAGAGCCGTATGCCGATGGGCATCGCGATCATCGGCGGGCTGCTGATCGGCACCGCGCTGACGCTGTTCGTGATCCCGGCGGTCTACCCGGCGCTCACGCGCAAGACGCTCGCGCCCGCCATCGAAGAGGCCGTGCACCTCAACGAACGCGGCGGCCCGGCAGGCGACGGGCTGGATGCCCCCATGCCTGACGTAGCCGCCGCGGAGTCGTCGCGCTGACGGGTGTGCTAGAATCGGAAGATGACGCCGATCTGCGGGATCAGGAGGTCCGTGCGCGAGCGGTCGACTTCGCTGAAGTCGATGGAGCCGTCCGGGTTGAAGTCGTCGTCCTGGAGGTACTCGGCCTCGCCGCCGAGGAGGTAGCGCACGCGTAGGTCGAGGAGCAGCGAGCCCGAAAAGGACTGGTGGAGCCGGATGCCGATGCCGCCCGAGAAGCCGTAGCTGAAGGCGAAGTCGTCGAAGTTCACCGAGTCGAAGACGGGCTCGTCGTCGCCGAAGTCGTCGTCCTCGACGCGGCTCTGGGTCCAGAAGTAGCTGAAGCCGAGGAGCGCATCCGCGTAGGGTGTAATCGGGCCCGGCAGCGGCGGGAGGAGCCGTAGCACGAGGTGGCCCTGGGCGATGTTGTTGTCGGTGACCACGTCCACACGCACGTTGCCGAGCGGCCCGGAGCCGAGCGGGACGTTGAAGCGTTCGCGGCCATAGATCATGAACGTGCCTTCCACGCCGAGCGCGATGGGCGTGAGCGGAAACTGATAGAGCGCCATGCCGGAGGCGCCGAACCCAACGTTGTCCGTCGCATCGCCAAATTCGCCCTGCGGGATGCCGAGGATGAGCCCGCCCCCGACGAGCCCTTGGGCGGTGGCGGCGGTCGGAGCGAACAAGCCGAACGCGATGAGGGTGAGGAAAAGAAGGGTAGCACGCATGGGATGAAGGGGAAGCGAGGCTGCACAAAAATGGGGAGGCGAACGGGCGGGTCTGTCGCAATGAGCGCCGCTCGGCCGCACAGACGAGGGGCTGCGCTGAAGGTTACACGCGCAGAGGGTCAGCGCAGCGTGTCACGAGTCGCAGTGGTAGGGCTACCCAGGAAGCCGCCGCGACCTCGTTGAAAGTAGCACGCACGGGAGCAGGACTACGCGTCTCGCAGGCTGAGCCGCCCTGTGGCGCGTTTCGTTCGTCTACCGCCGCATAGCACTCCGTACTTGTCAAAATCAAACATGAAACGGCCAGGTTGGTCAATTGTGCGACAGGCTAAGCTGCTGAAAGGTGTTTCATTCCTGCATATGTGTACGATAACACGTCATTTATCGTGAGACTTGATTTCGTGGCACAGCCCTTGCTCTTGTCGTCGGTGCTTATTCATGGTTCACTCCTGCTATGCCTCTTCGTATCGCCCTCATTGATGACGATCCCGACTACGCCCGGCTGCTCGCGCACCGGCTCAGCAGCGTGGCAGGCGTCCAGACTCAACACTACGCGTCGGGCGTGACAGCCGTCGCCGCGCTTCGCGAGCGGGGCGCCGCCTTTGCCGACCTCGTCTTCCTCGACCTCGTCATGCCCGACCAGAACGGGCTGGAGACGCTGCAGAAGGTGAACGCGCTCGCGCCGGACCTCCCCGTGGTCATGGTGTCGGCGCAGTCCGAGGTGCGCACCGCCGTTGAGGCGGTGCGGCTGGGTGCCTACGACTACCTCACGAAGGGGCAGGACGACCTCGTGCGCATCACGGGCATCGCGGAGCGCGTGGCCGAGCGTGTCGCCCTCCACCGCGAGGTCGAGACGCTCCGGCAGCGCGTCAGCACCCCGGCGGGCTTCCCCGAACTGCTCGGCGAGAGTGGCGCGATGTCGCACGTCTACCGCATGGTCAAGAAGGCGACGCGCGGCGACATCAACGTGGCGATCCAGGGCGAGAGCGGCACCGGCAAGGAACTCGTCGCCGAGGCCATCCACCACAACTCCGCCCGTGCCGACGAGCCGTTCGTGATCGTCAACTGCGCCGCGATCCCGCGTGAGCTGATGGAGTCGGAGTTCTTCGGCCATGAGAAAGGCTCCTTCACCGGCGCGTTCGAGCGCAAGATCGGGACCTTCGAGCGCGCCGACGGCGGGACGCTCTTCCTCGACGAGATCGGCGAACTCGACCTCGACCTGCAGGCGAAGCTGCTGCGCGTGCTCCAGAACGGCCGCCTCACCCGCGTGGGCGGCAACGAGACGATCGAGGTGGACGTCCGCGTCATCTCGGCGACCAACCGCGACATCCTGGAGATGGTGCGCGAGGGGACGTTCCGCGAGGACCTCTACTACCGCCTCTTCTCGTTCCCCATCCACCTCCCGCCGCTGCGCGACCGCGACCAGGACGCGCTCCTGCTCGCCAACCACTTCCTCGCCCGCTTCCAAGAGCGCCACGAAGCCTTCGACGAGAAGTACCTCACCTCGACGGTCCAACGCGCCATCCTGCGCTATGCCTGGCCGGGCAATGTGCGCGAGCTAAAGAACGCCGTCGAGCGCGCGGCCCTTGTCTCCGACGAGAACGGGATCACGACCGAAGACCTGATGCTCGCCCAACAGCCGCTCTCGGGCGACACCGAGGTGCTCACGGCTGAGCCCGAGACGCCGCGCGGCAAGCTCTTCGCCGCCGAGAACCCCGACGAGATCCTCCCCATCGAAGAGCTGAAGCGCCTCGCCGTGGAGCACGCGCTCCAGGTGTGCGGCGGCAACATCGAGCGGACCGCGCAGAAGCTCGGCGTCACGCGCTCGACGATCTACCGGCTGATGAAGAAGTTCGACATCGAGCAGGTGGCGTAGCCGAGGTCGATCGGGCTGTCCTGATCGTCGCAACGTGGTTCGTTCTGCGTGTCAGGCGTCCCGCAGCGCGGGGTCGACCTCGCGAAGGAAGCTCCACTGATAGATGCCCGTGCTGTGGCCGTCGCCCCAGCGGATCTGGAGGCCGTAGTTGCCCGCCGGGCGCAGTTCCTCGATGGTGTGCGTCTGCAGCGACGGCAGCACGAAGAGCATCGGGTCGATGGGCTCGTGCATCTTGCCGTGACCGCCTCGGCACGACACGCACGGGCACACCCGCCGCAGCCCGTCAAACGAGAGCACAGAGGTGTGGTCGTCGCTCCAGACGATGGTGAGCTCTTGCGCGGTGTGATCGGCGGCGAGGCGTACGGGGTGCGGCGTGGACATGATCAAGGCGATGGAGCACGTGCAATGCAAGTGTGCTAGCAACGTCGCAGGCGCTGTCGCGGTCCGTCCGACATGAAGGACAAATGACCAAGGACGAAGCCCACCGAACTCGGTGACAAATACCAAGTGGCAAGTAGCAAGGAGGTGCCAGGACATCGACCGTACTACGTTTGCTTGCTACTTGATACGTGCCTTTTGCTACTTGCCCGAGCACTGAGGGCGCCGAATAAACACAGCGATAACGTAGGCGTAGTGCTGGCATCATCTGGCGGTCGTACTCACACGTCTGATCCTGGCCGGTCCTCTTCACCCTCGCCCCTGGACTCGTGACCCAACCTCGCTCCTCCATCTCGTCGCCTCCGCGGCGCCCGTCCGGCTTCGACCTGCAAGGTCACCGCGGCGCCCGCGGCCTCCGTCCCGAGAACACGCTGCCCGCGTTCGACCTGGCGCTCGACCTCGGCGTGACCACGCTCGAACTCGACACGGTCATTTCGCAGGACGAGGAGGTCGTGGTGAGCCACGAGCCGTGGATGAACCACGCTACCGCGTCGCACCCGGACGGGCGGCCCGTCGCGCCGGACGAGGCGCGGAGCCTCAATCTGTTCCGGATGCCCTACGCCGAGATCGCGCGCTACGATGTGGGGCAGCGTGGCAACCCGCGCTTCCCGGAGCAGCAGGCGATGGCCGTGGCCAAGCCGCGCTTGCGTGATATGATCGCGCGTGCCGAGGCGAAGGCCGCCGAGGACGGACGCCCAGCCCCGTTCTACAACATCGAGACGAAGTGTACCGAGGCAACGGACGACCTCTTCCACCCGAGCCCCGAGCGCTTCACCGCGCTCCTCTGGCACGTCCTCGACGCCACGGGCATCGCTGCACGCGCCACGCTGCAGTCGTTCGACGTGCGAACGCTGCACGAGGCGCACCACCGCGCGCTGCCGATCCGGCTCGCGCTCCTCGTGGCATACGAGAGCGAGCACAGCGTCACGGGCCACCTCGCCCGCCTCGGCTTCGTCCCGCACATCTACAGCCCCGACCACCGCCTCGTGGACGCCGACTTGATGACGGCTGCAGCGTCCGTCGGCATGGACGTGATTCCGTGGACCGTCAACGACCCCGAAGATGGGCAGCGCCTCCGCGACCTCGGCGTCGCCGGACTGATCACCGACTACCCGGACCGCGTTCGGTGAGAGCGTGCGGCCGTGTTGCGGTGATTCAGCCGTGTTGCGGTGATTCAGCCGTGTTGCGGTGATTCAGCCGTGTTGCGGTGATTCAGTGGGCTGGTGAACAGCGAGTTTCTGAAGTCCCGACCTGCTGAACCGCCGAAGCACTCACCCGACTACCGCTTCGGCAAGGTGTTGTCGGAGCAGGGCGCGCGCCTCGGCGGGCGTATTCACGTCACGGACGGCCTCGACGTGCTCGGGCGTGTGGATGAGGTGCGCCACGACGGAGAGCCGCCGTAGGTAGGTCGTCGAATCGACATCCATCGGGACGAGGAGGACGAGAACGGCATGGACGGGGCTGCCGGTGTGCTCGAATAGGAGGCCATTGTTGTTGAGCCCGAGGAAGAGCTGCATCTGCCGCACCTCGGGCGTGTGGAGGTGGTAGAACACCACGCCGGGGAGCAGTTCGGGCGCGTAGGTGCCGTCGGCCATGGGGTCGGCCTCGCTCGGCAGCATGCCATCGGTTGTGCCTTGGGCTAGGATTCGCGCGAGCCGGAAGGGGAGTTCGGGACGGTCCGCGAACGCCTGGCAGAGCAACTGCTGGAGGGCATATTCGGCGCTGCCCGGTCTCAGCGCTGTGAGAATGTGCTGCGGCGGCAGCGCGTCTAGCACGGCCGTCACGCCCTCGGGGTCGTTTGCGTCGGTGGTGAGCGCGGTGCGGTCGGGCTCGGCGAGGTAGATCGTGAGAAACGAGACGGTGTCGAAGCGCGCCGCGAGCACGCGGGGAAGGCGGTCGAGCGCGGGCCGCCACGCGAGCGTACCCTGCCGGACGCTCACCAGCACGATCATGTCATTGGCGACCACCACGCGGTCGAGCGAGGCCGGGAGGTCGGCCCAGGCGTCGAGCGTGGCGACCTCGAACGGGGCGGCGGGCTTCGTGCGCTCGGCCAGCGACCGCAGCGGTGCCACCGACTCGGACGTCGTCAGAAACAGGAGCGAGGCCCCCTTCTGGTCGGCGAGCACCTTCAGCGCGCGGAGCGCCACGGGGAAGCCGGCCTCGCGCTCGGCCAGCGGCGGCACCGCCACGAGCAGCCGCGCCGTCGTGTTGACCGGCGCCTCCAGCTTGCTCACGACGGTCATCGTGCGTGTCTCTTCGAGCACCTGGTCGAGGATGCTCCCGAAGACGAACGCGGTGGCCGTGCTGCGCCCGTTCCACCCGACGACGACCGTCGAGATGCGCTCCTCGCGGACGGCGCGGATGATGCCCGACGCCGGGTTGAGGTCGATGCGCGTCAGCGGCGTGCACGGCACGTCGGCGGCGGCGGCATGGACGACGGCCGTTTCGAGCAGCTTCTCGCTCGCCGGGACATCGTCCTCGCGGCGGGCGATGGTGAGTGGGTAGATCGGCTGGCGGCTCGTCGGGCTGTGGAGCAGGAGCGCGAGGTCGACCAACTCTTCAGCGGTGTCGGGGTTGGCGAGCGGGACGAGGATGCGTTGCGGGCGCTCCGTCGGCGAGGCCGCCTCGGCTTCGGCGAGGGCCACCGCGCGCCCGAAGCGCTCCACCAGCCACGGCCCCGCGAGGCACGTCATCAGGATCACCACGACGACGGCGTTGACCATCGCTGCCTCGAAGAAGCCCAGGTCGAAGCCGATGAGCGTCACCGCGAGCGTGGCCGCCGCCTGCGGAAACGTCAGCCCCGCGATCGTCGCGATCTCCTCGCGCCGCAGCCGGAAGCCCAGCCCGATGCCCCCTGCCGCAATCGTCTTACCGACGAACACGAGGCTCGCCACCACGAGCGCCTTCGCCCACACGTCGAGCTGCGTGAGCACGCTCACATCGACGAGGAGGCCCACCGAGAGCAGGAAGAACGGGATGAAGACCGCGTTGCCAACGAAGCGGATGCGTGTCATGAGCGGGCTCTGCGGCGGCACGAGCCGGTTGAGCACGAGGCCCGCCGCGAACGCGCCGATGATGGCTGCAAGCCCGGCGAGGTCGGCCAGCCACGCCGTCGCGAAGAAGGCAAACATCAGGAAGACGAACTCGACATCGGGCTGCTTGCGCACGGTGCGGAAGAACCATTGCCCGAGGCGCGGCAGCACCACCAGCACGGCCACCAGCCACAGCGCCACGCGCGCCGCGAAGCCACCCCAGAAGAGCATATTGGCGTCGCCCGTTTGCAGTGCCACCACGACCGCGAGCACGACAAGCGAGAGCACGTCCGTCACCATCGTCCCGCCCGTCGCCATGATGACCGCCGGGTTCTTAGCGATGCCGAGCCGCTGTGCCACAGGGAGCGCCAGCAGCGTGTGTGAGCCGACGATCGAGCCGAGCAGGAACGACGTCGGCAGGTCCAGCCCCAGCAGTGCCGGGCCGACGAGCAGCGACAGTCCCATGGGCGTCCCGAACGACACGAGCCCGAAGACGAGGCTTTGCGTTCGCTGCCGCGCGAACTGGTTCAGGTCGAGCGTCACGCCCGCCACGAACATCAGATAGAGCAGCCCGACCGTCCCGAGCAGCTCGAACGTGGCGTCGCGCTCCAGCAGCCCCAGCACGCTCGGCCCCACCAGCGCCCCCGCCACGATCAGCCCCACGATGCCGGGCAGCCGCAGTCGCCGAAACAGCATCGGCGCGAGCAGGATCAGCCCCATCGCCAGGGCGACGATCAGGACCGGATCGGTGATGGGCAGCGGAAGGATGGGCGGCATAGAGGCGAGGTGCAGGAACTTCCTACGACCGGCTCCCCAGGCAGTTCGGCGATTCGGTGGACGGTGCGTCGCGGCCCGTTTCAGCTACGGGGCGTGCACCAGCGATCTGCCTCGCGCATCATCGTGCCGGGTAGCGTGCCGATGACATACCGGCTCACCGGAGGTTGTACCGCTGCCGGAGCGACTCCTGGACCTCGCCCATCGTGCGGAAGGCCTCCTTGAGCAGGTTCTGCTGCGAGCGCGAGAGCGCCTCGGGGTCCACCCAGTCGGTGGCCTTCTCGCCGACCTCGACGGCGCGCATCTGGGTGCTCACGTGCAGGTCCACGAGGGTCGTGAATGCGTGCGTGAGGCTGCGTGCCTCCGCAGCGATGTCCGACACCTCGTCGGCGACGAAGCGCAGGCGCCCGAAGGTGCTCGTGCGGCGCGTCTGCTGGAGGTCGAGCGCCAGCGCGCGGGCCATGCCCACGATCGGGCGCAGGCCGCGCTCCCGGAGGTTGAGGCCTTCCTCGCCGTTCTCTGCTTTCTCGCGGACGAGGCGGCGGCCGAACATCGTGAACGGCGGCTTCAGGCTGGTTGCCTCGTCCAGGAGGAGCCGGACGATGCCCGGCCGGGGCGCGGCGTCGGTCCCGGCGAGTGCCTGACGGATGGTGTCGCGGAGCGTGTCGGCCAGCGCCGTGTGGCCGTAGAGGGCGCGGAAGTCGAAGCAGGGCGCGGCGCGCCGTGTGGCCGTGGCCTCCGTGCCGCTGGCCCACTGCCGGTAGGCGGCCTGCCAAGCTGAGAGCGGCTGCCGGAACGGCTCGGCGAACGCAACGATGCCCTCCTCGCTGCTGACGAAGCCGCAGGCCTCGAAGGCGTCCTCGATCTTCTGGGCGAGGAGCGCGAACCACGCCGCGGCGCGCTCAGCCTCGGCGGCGTCCGAGGGGTTGTCGTAGACGAGGCCGTTGGACTGCCAGGTCGTGAGGGCACACTCGCGGCGGCCCGGCGTCCCGAAGGCGAGCCACACCCACGGCAGCGCCGAGGCCGCGTCGGGCTCGACCTGGTGGAGGTCGCGCTCCACGAGGAAGAAGAGCCGGGCCTTGAGCTGGTCGTCCAGTTCGGTGATGACGTCGAGCAGGTCCTGCGCGTGGACGCCCTGCTGGTAGAGCCGCAGCAGCCGCCGCGTGGACTCGCTGCGGATGGCGGCCAACTCCTCGACGGATTGGGCTTTCTCGGTGCGCTCGACCGTGGCGACGGGGTCGAGGCCGCGGAAGTGGCTCACGTCCTGGGCCGTGATGACGCCCGCGAGTGCCCGTTCGCCGTCGCGGTTCTCCTGGCTCATCACCATCACGCGACGGATGCGGTGCTGCATCATGACCTGGATGCCCTCGAAGAGACGTGCCTCCGTGTTCAGCGCGACGGGGGGGCGGGTGATGAGGTCGGTCACGGGGTCCTCGGCCGAGCGTCCTGCGGCCACCACGCGCGTGGCGATGTCGCCCTCGGTGACGAGGCCCATCGGCAGGCCCTCCTTCATGATCACGACGGTCTCCGTCTCGTAGTCCCGCATGGCGCGCGCGACCGTGCGGATCGACGCGTTCGGCGGGCAGGTTACGGGGGGCTGGTGGAGCAGCTCGCCCAACGTGGTGTCGAAGAGGAGGTAGGCCCCGGCCGCGTCGCGGTCCGTCTCGCGCGTGCGCACGAAGCGCTTCAGGTTCTCGTCGAAGAACGCCTTGAAGTCTGCGTTTTGCTTGAGCAGCGCCCAGAACCGCTCCGCGTCGACGAGGGCGCACACCGTCGCCTCGACGGCACGCGCCTCGTACGGGAGGATGCCGCCCGCCGTAAGCCCGTAGGCGCCGAAGTGCGTGTTCTCGCCGCACATCTCGATGAGCCGTTGCTGCTGCGCGTCCAGGAGCCGGACAAGGCCGGACTCGACGATGTAGAGCGCCTTGTGCGTGTCGACGCCTTGCTCCAGGATGACCGCGCCCTCTGCGTAGATGCGCGTGGAAACGAACGGCACCGTCGCGGCCCGCTGCTCCTCGGTGAGCAGGTTGAAGGGCTCGGTGGCAGCGAGCAGCGCTTCGATGCGCTCGGTGATGGACATGGAGGGCCAGGATTCGGGTGCGGTCGCACAGCCATGTCGGCCCCGTGCGTGACGGCGAGGGCAACGGCAAGGCGGGGGCGAACGTTGGGTGAGCCTGGAAGAACGGCCTCACACCCGGCGCGGGGCAAGTCTCCTCGTTCGATCGCACAGGTAGGAATAGGCAGACGATCCCAGTCCGCCCATCAAGCAGCGTACACCAGGTCAAGCAGCATACACCAGGGAGCGGAGCGTCTCCAGGCCAGCGGCAGGCTCGGTCGTGACTACCTTGCGCGGTGCCGCCACAGGCCCTTGGTCTCTCGCCCCATCCACGCTGATCCGTCTCGTGCCCGCCATCCCGATCCCGACCGCGCTCAACGTTCCGCTGAGCTACCCGGCGGCCGGCCTCGGTCCGCGCCTGCTTGCGTGGCTCCTCGACTCGGTCATCGCGTTCGGCTACGTCCTGCTGGTCATGCGCGCGCTGGACGCCGTGTCGCTCTGGTCCGTCTTCGGGCGGGGCACCGCGGTCTTCTTGGTGGTCGTCTATCTCCCCGTCGTGCTCTACCACCTCGTCTGCGAGATCGTGCTCAGCGGGCAGAGCATCGGGAAGAAGGCCCTCGGCCTCCGCGTCGTTCGCATCGACGGCACCGCACCCGGGCTGGGGGACTACCTCCTACGCTGGCTGCTGCGCATCGTCGAGATCCTGTTCCTCTCGGGCATCCCCGCCATCGTGTCGATCGCGGTCACGAAGCGCGGCCAGCGCCTCGGGGACCTCGCCGCGGGCACGACGGTCGTGCAGACTCGCCAGCAGACGCACCTCACCGATACGATCTACAGCCGCCTCGGCGAGCAACACGTGCCAACCTACCCGGACGTAGAGTTTCTCACCGACACCGATGTCCAAACCGTCCGCGACGTGCTCAAGCGGCTCCGCACCGAAGGACGGACGCCGCATGCCGAGAAGCTGGCGCGGCGGGCCAAGACCGCCATCGAGCGCAAGTTGGGGCTCGCGCCGGTGCAGGAGCCGCCCGCCGTGTTCCTCCAGCGGATCGTAAAGGACTACAACGCGGTGCTGGACACCTACACGCTGCCGACACGACGCGGGGCGTAGATCCGGCGTAGGTCAGGAGGCCCGTTCGCGGGTAAGCGCCCTGATACTGTGGGGCGGTGTTGCGGCCTGGCTTGACGCCCGGAAATCGGACGCGGCGGCTTTTCCACCTTCGACCCCATCGAACTGCCCTTGTCCTGGGCGGCGGATTGTGCGAGTTTAGCCGCCCGCCTAGCCTGCTGAGTTTGGCCTACTTCTTGACGCCGATCGGACCTCTGGTACGCCCCGTTTTCGTTCCCCGCACCGCCGCTGCTCGCGTGAGCGCGCTTCGCGTGCCTCGAACCTAGCTCGCACCGCCATGCGTCGCCACCTGTCCATCGTCTGCCTCACGCTCGCGCTCGGCCTCGCTGGCCTATCGCCCAACACCGCGCAGGCCCAAACCGTCGTGAAGTACGGAGCCGAGTTCCTCGCTGGTGGCGTCGGCGCTCGGGCGCTCGGCATGGGCGGTGCCTACGTGGGGCTGGCCGACGACGTGACGGCGGGCTATTGGAATCCCGCCGGTCTGGATGCCCTCGCCTACCCCCAGGGGGCCTACATGCACGCGGAGCGGTTCAGCGGCATCGTCTCGTTCGACTATGGCGCGGTGGCGTGGCCCGTCACCAACCGCTCCACGCTGGGGGTCTCCTTCTTCCGCAGCGGCGTGGACGACATCGCCAACACGCTAGAGGCGTTCAACCCCGACACCGGCCTGCCGCTGCCGAACGCGGAGAACAACGTCACCTACTTCTCGGCCGTCGACTACGCCTTCTTCGTCTCCTACGCTCGCCGCCTCTCGGACAACCTCCGGCTCGGCGTCACCGGCAAGGTCATCCGCCGCTCCATCGGCGACTTTGCGAACGCCTGGGGCTACTCCGCCGACATCGCGGCGCAGTACCAGATCGGTCGCTTCGCGCTCGGCCTCAACATCCAGGATGTGACCGGCATGCTTCAGGCATGGACGGTCAACGACACAGCCTTCGAGGATCTGTATCAGGACCCGGACACCGGCGATTTTCTTGGTTTCGCCGACGTGTTTGGCCAGGACGCGCCCGTCGGGCTGACCGAACTCGTGCTGCCGGTGGCCCGGCTGGGCTCGGCCTACGCGCTGCCGCTCACCGAGGACATCGGCCTCAACCTGGGCTTCGACCTCGACCTCGCCTTCGACGGGCAGCAGACCTACGTGCTCAACGCGGGCGACCTCAGCTTCCGGCCCCGCTTCGGTACCGAGGTGACCTACCGCGGCCTCGTCGCCCTCCGCGCCGGTATCGCCGACGTGACGACCTCCGAGCGTTACGGCACGCAGCTCACGCCGACGCTCGGCGCAGGCCTCGCCCTCGACCAGATCAACGTCGACTACGGCTTCGGCGACTTCGGCGGCCTGCAGTCCGAACTCGGCTCGACGCACCGCATCTCGGTAATGCTGACGTTGGAGCAGCCCCGCTTCGCCCGCGCGGACCGGTGAGGGGGTGTGGGTGGTTGAGGGTATGGGGGAGTCTAGTGTGGCTCCTCGCCACACCGTGCGTCCTCGCCCAAGAGCCGGTTCCGGCGGACTCCACGAGGGAGATCATTGATCCGGTTCTTGCTCAGGTCAGATTGATCGGCGACCTCGACTCGCTGATCGCGCTTGGCCAGTACCCGGATGTTGAGGAGGATGTCACCGGGGTTGTGTTCGTTGTGCTTGATCTCGACGCTGATGGGACAATTGTAGACACGGAGATCATGCGCAGTCTCGGCGACCCCTTCGATGCCGAGGCCTTGAGGGTTGCCCGCCTGGCTCGATTCGAGATGCCCCTTGACCTTCCTCGTGCACGGTACAGCATTCCCGTCCGCTTCGATGGCGTCGAGTGCCGACAGGACCGCCCCGCAGTCTGCCGGTAGCGAAACGATGCAGGCACGCCTCCGCGGCTTGTGCACGTTCATACCTTCACACGTCCTCACGTTCCCACCAGACTCATGCGTCCCGAAGACCGGAAGGGCCTGCTCGCCACCGTCGCGTTCCACATGGTGCTGCTCGCGGTGCTGTTTGTCTCGACGTACACCGTGACGATCCCGCAACTCGGCTTCGTGGAGGTCGACTTCGGACCGATCCAGGAGGCGCGGCCCGCCCAGCAGGCGTCGGTGCCGACGCCGGAGCCGCCGCAGCCCGAGCCCCAGGCGGAGACGACGCCCGCCACGGCCACGCAGCCCGTCGATCTACCCGAGACGCCGCCGGAGCCAGACCCCGACGTGATCGCAACGCCGGAGACGGAGCAGCGCGATCCGGAGCCGCAGGGCGAGGCCGCCGCCGACGAGCGCGAGCCCCGTCCCGAAACGCCCGACGCGCCGGAGACGACCGGAGGAAGCCCCGACGCCGACACGGGCCAGACGAGTGATCAGGACGGCACCGGCAGCGCTGACCGCACCACGTCGCCGTTCTCCCTCGAAGGGCTCGACCGCTCGCCCGTCGCGACGCCGCTGCCGCCCAACCCCGGCGCGCGGGGCACCGTGGCGATCCGCGTGACGGTCGATCCGAGCGGCCGCGTGGTGCAGGCGCTCCCCGCCCGACGCGGCGGTGACCCTCGCCTCGACCGTGCTGCCCTCCAGGCACTCCGCTCGTGGCGCTTCGACGCGCTCCCGCCCGACGTGCCGCAGGAGCTTCAGAGCGGCGTCGTCACGTTCGTCTTCCGTCTAGACTAGCGGCCTCGCTGCGTGCACCGTGGGGGAAATCGTTCTGGACTGGTTGTTGCAAGTCTCTGGAGTGTGTATGGTTTGGCCGTCCTCGATCGCCCTGGCCTCCCCCTCGATCACTCGTCACCCGTAGGCATGCCCTCTTCCGTTCTGACGCGCGGCTGCGCGTTGCTGCTGCTCTTCGCGATTGCTGACGCCGGCATGGCTCAGCAGGCGTTCGTCGCCGACGAGTTCGAGGCCGCTCCTGGCCTGGCGCTCACTGCACAGGACGGTCCTGGCGTCGAGCGCTTTCTGCGATGGGCAGGGCAGGACGCGCTCGCCTTCGCCCGCGCAACCGGCGCCACGCTGCCGGTGATCGCCCTGGCGGGCAGTGCACTCGTTCCGACGGCGACGAACCTCGACGCGCCCATCGGAGACGGGCTGCGCGGTGAACCAGAGGGGGCGCTCGGCGTGTTTCTGGAAGTCGGCGACCGGCTCGGCGAGCGCAAGATGGCCGTGCCCGTCGTCGCGCTCTTCGGGGCGTCGCTCCTGACGAGCAACGAGCGCTTCCAGGACGCCGCGTTCACCTCGATGCAGTCGGCGCTCTACGCCTCCGGCGTGACGATGGGGCTGAAGTCGCTCGTCGGGCGCGCACGGCCCTACACCGACGATGGCTCGTTCAACTTTGCCCCGCTCTCGCCCTCGCGCGACTACTACTCGTTTCCGTCGGGGCACACCACACTGTCGTTTGCGGTGGTGACGCCGTGGGTGATGTACTACCCTGGCCCGGTCACCTACAGCCTGCTCGCTGTCAGTGCAGGCACCGCCGTCGCGCGCATCTCCAAGGACGAGCACTGGGCGACGGACGTACTCGCGGGTGCGGCTATCGGCGCGTTCACGGGCGTCTTCCTGGCCCGCCGCCACCTCCGCGAGGCCGAAGCGCGAGCCGCCTTCCAGGTGCAGCCCCTCGTGAGTACGGACCACATCGGCGCCAGCGTCACGATCCCGATTCGCTAGGCGCGCGTCGAAGAGCGAGGGCTACCGCTTCGGTACGGCGACCGCCAGCGCGGCCTCGGCACGCTGGACGAACGAGTGCTGCGATCCGAGCAGCGCGCGGAGCGGCGGTAGATACTCGACCAGAATCGCCTGGCCCTCACGCTGCTTGGCCGCGTCGTCCTGCGCCACGAGCAGCAGCCCGAGCGTCGCGTGTGCGTCGATGACGGCCTGGTGGTCGGGTTCGAGGGAGCGGGTCATGCCGTCGAGAGCAGCGCGGCAGAGGGCTTCGGCCTCGGCGTGTTCGCCGCGCAGGTGCGCCACCGACGCCCGCTTCATGAGCAGGTCCGCGTGGCGAGGGTGGTCTGGGGTGTAGGTCGCCTCGAACACCGGCTCGACGGCATCGAGCAGCGCCTCGGCCTCGTCGGGCTGCTGCTGCGCGATGAGCAAGGTGGCCAGGCGCACACGGTCGCCCGCCACATACGGGTGGTCGTTGCCGAACGCGGCGAGGTCGAGGCGGAGCGCCTCGCGGTAGGCGGCCTCGGCCTCGGCATAGCGCTCCTGCGCGAAATGCAGCGCACCAAGGTTGAGCACGGTCGAGGAGAGATCCGGGTGGCCGTCGCCGAAGAGCGCGCGCTGGATCTGCAGGGCTTCCTCGTAGGCGGCTTCGGACTCGTCGTAGCGGCCTTGATCGACGAGCACGAGGCCAAGTTGGTTGTAGTCAAGTGCGGCGGAGGCGCTCTCGGGACCGAAGAGCTGGATGCTGAGCGCGAGCGACTCACGGAAGAGCGGCTCGGCCTCGTCGAGGCGGCCCGTCGTCCAGTAGAGCTGGGCGAGGTGGTAGAGCGTCGTCGCGGTTTCGGGGTGGTCGGCGCCGAGGTGCTCGCGCTGCAGGGCGAGCGCACGCTGGAGGATCGGCTCGGCCTCGTCGTAGGTGCCAGCGTCGGAGCGCAGCAGGCCGAGGCTACTCAGCGTCGCAGCGAAATCCTGCGGCGGCGCTTGCTCTTCGCGCACGGCCAGCGACGCCTGGAACAGCGAGTCGGCGCGGACGAGGTCGCCCGACTCGTGGACGAGCATGCCCAGGAGGTGTCTTGTTCGGGCGAGGGCGAGCGCGTCCGGCGAGGTCTCGCGGAGCCGCAGGGTGAGCGCGCGCTCCAGGTGGGCCATCGCCTCGTCAAACACACCTTGCTCGTAGCGTAGCAGGCCGAGGCGTTCGAGGTTCTCAGCGAGCGCGTCCCCGGCGAGCGGATCGCCGTTGGCCATGAGCGCCTCGTGCTGGTCGACCGCCGCCGTCAGCAGCGAGTCCGCCTGGTCGTAGAGCCCGAGGTTAGTGTAGACGCGCCCAACGACGCCCTGCACCTCGGCCTGCACGAGCGGCGCGTCGGCCAACTCGGTGCGGAGCCGCTGCGCGCCCTGATCGAGGAGCTCCTGTGCCGTCACGCTCGCGCCGCGCGACTCCGAGGGGTCGGCCACCTGGAAGACGCCGACGAGAAACTCGGTCACGGCCTCGGTCCGGCTCGCCTCGCGCTCCACGCGGTCCCGCTCGGCAGCGAGCAGTTGGTTGTGCCGCACTACCACGCCCGCGAACACCGTCGCCACGAGGGCGAGCCCGGCCACGAGCACCGCCGCGACGGCCCACGCGGGGTTGCGCCGTACCCACTTCACGAGTCGGTAGCGCTTGGTGGCCGGCCGTGCCGCGATGGGCTGCCCGGCTAGGTGCCGCCGCAGGTCGGTCGCGAGTGCCTCCGCCGAGGCGTAGCGCCGCGCCGGGTCCTTGGCGAGCGCCTTCAGCACGATCGTGTCGAGGTCGCCGCGGAGGCGTCGGCGGAGGCGCGTGGTGTCAAGGGGAAGGGGCGGCGAGTCGTCGTCCAGACGTACGACGGCGGTGGAGGGGCGAAGCGGCTCCGTCTCGCAGATCACCCGCTCGATCTCGCCTGCGGAGGTGCGCGCGAAGTGGTAGGCGCGGCGGCCCGTGAGCAGCTCGTAGAGAATCAGGCCGAGTGCGTAGACGTCGGTGGCCGTCGTCACGGCCTCGCCGCGCACCTGCTCGGGGGCGGCATACTGCGGCGTGTAGACGCGGCTCCCCGTCGCGGTCAGTGGAGCGTCGTCGTTCAGGTCGCTGGGGCCGTCGGGCGTGAGGAGCTTGGCGATGCCGAAGTCGAGCAGCTTCGCCCGGCCGCGCCTCGCCCTCGCGGTGTCCGCCCCAGCGGTGGGCGCGACGAGGATATTCGACGGCTTGAGGTCGCGGTGGACGACGAGGTTCTGGTGGGCGTAGGCGACGGCGTCGCAGGCTTGGAGAAAGAGGTCGAGGCGGTCGCGCACGCCGAGCTGGGCCGTGGCGACGTGCTCCGTGATTGGCTCCCCGTCCACGACTTCGAGCGCGAAGAAGGGCGTCCCGACGAGGTCGCCGCTCTCGGGCCCGGCGACGCCGCCGTCGAGCAGCCGCGCGATGCCGGGGTGCTGGAGGCGCGCCAGCGTCTGCCGCTCGGCGAGGAACCGCTGCCGCAGCGTCGGATGGGGCGCCGCGATGAGCTTAAGCGCCACCGACTGCTCGAAGCCGCGTCCGTCCTCCACGATGCGCTCGGCGAGGTAGACCGCGCCCATGCCGCCGCGGCCGAGCTCGCGCACGAGCCGATACGGCCCCACGCGCCGCCCGACGAGCGCCGCAAGCGCATCGGCCCCGTCGCCGCCCATGGTCGTGTCGAGCAGTCCGTCGTCCACCTCGTCGATCGCGCGGCGGGCGAGAAACGTCTCGGCGGCATCGTCGGCGGCTAGCAGTGCCTCCGCCTCGGCACGGAGCGCGGGATCGTCGCCGCAGGCCCCGTCCAGGTATGCCGCGCGGGCCTCGTCGTCGAGGTCGAAGGCCACGTCGAGGAGGGCGTCGAGGCGCGCCCACTGCTCGGGTGTGAGGCGCTCAGGGGGAGAGGGGTCGGACATCGCGTGGTGGCTAGCGTCATCCGGAAAGGTCGCCGCGGGGACGGGCAGCGTCACGTCCGGGCGCTAACATACTGTTTGCACATCCCTAGCGCCAAGCGCCGAACACCTCGCCTACGCCCCTGGACCTCAGGCGGCTACCGAGGTGAGTCGGGGTCGCTGCGCCCAGGCGCGAGCCTCGCCGACGAAGCCCTCGAAGAGCCGCCGCGTTCCGGTGTCGGTGTCCACGAGCATCTCCGGATGCCACTGCGCACCAACCGCGAACCCGTGCAGGCGCTCGATGCCTTCGATCAGGCCATCCGGCGCCCACGCCGTCGCCACGAGGTCGTGCCCCAGTCGGTCGACGCCCTGGTGGTGCATGCTGTTGATGGCGACGGTCTCCGCGCCGAAGGCCGCATGGAGGTGGCTGCCCGGCGCGACGCGCAGGTCGTGGGCGAGGTGGTCGCGCGCGTAGCCCTGCGTGGGGAAGTAGTCGTGCTTGATGGCGTCCGGGAAGAACGCGGTCGTGTCCTGGTGGAGCGTGCCGCCGCAGGCCACGTTGAGGATCTGCATGCCGCGGCAGATGCCGAAGAACGGCATGCCGTCGGCGAGCGCCCAGCGCGTCATGAGTAGCTCGACGGCGTCGCGCGCGAGGTCGGTGCGCCCAGTGAGCGGATCTAGCGCGGCGCCGTAGCTGAACGGGTGGACATCCACGCCGCCCGCCACGAAGAGGCCGTCGAGGCGGTCGTAGATCGAGCGCAGCGTGGCCTCGTCCTGGTCGAGGAGGGGGATCATCACCGGGGCCGCGCCGGTCGAGGCGAGGGCGACGAAGTAGCGGTGGTTCATCACCCACGAGTGCGGGAGCGCCTCGGGGATGCCGTCGATGGCCTGGAGCGTCTGCGCAGGGACGCCGATGAGGGGACGGACCATGAAAAGAAGCGGGTGGGGTGGGAGGGCGGGCTGGGAAGCAACGATCCCGCCAGGGGGCACGAACAATGAGAATAGCGCCGACGATACCAAAAACAGGACCGTCTCCGCCACCCACGTAGGCAAACCTCCTCGGATTTTGAGGCGGGAAGGGCTTTTCTCTGACGAACCTTGCTCTGCCCCGTTCCTCTGCACCAGCGCCGCTCTTGGGAGCAATGACGCCTGTGTCAGGCGGCAGCCTCGGTGACGGATACGGTGTCGGGCAGGGCCTCCACGGTCTCGGCGCGCAGCCGGAAGGAGAACGACGACCCATAGCCCGGCGCGCTCTCCACGGACAGCTGCGTCTGGTGGGCCTCCAGGATGTGCTTCACGATGGCGAGGCCCAGGCCCGTGCCGCCCTGCGCCCGCGAGCGGCTGCGGTCCACCCGGTAGAAGCGCTCCGTCAGGCGCGGGATCTCGTCCTGCGGGATGCCGATGCCGTCGTCCACCACGGCCACGCGGACGCGGCCCGACGGGAGCGCGCGCGCCATCACCTCCACGTTGCCGCCTGGCTGGTTGTACTTGATCGCGTTCTCGACCAGGTTTTCGAGCACCTGGCTGAGCCGCTCGTGGTCGCCGAGCACGCGCGGGAGGCCCGGCGTGCACTCCGCGTACAGCGTTACCTGGGCGTCCACGGCGGCCACTTCGAGGCGTTCCAGAATCTCTGCGACTAGATCCGGAAGCGCTATCGGCTCTAGGGTCATCGTCAGTTCGCCCGTTTCGAGGCGGCTGATCTCCGTGAGGTCTCGGGTAAGCGCGGCCAGCCGGTCAGCGTTGCGGTGGATTTTCTCGATGAACGTGCGGTTGACGCGCTCGTCGTCCAGCGCGCCGTCGAGCAGCGACTCGGCGAAGCCCGAGATGGCGAAGATGGGCGTCTTGAGCTCGTGCGACACGTCGCCGAGGAACTCGCGGCGGTAGTTCTCCAGCTTGGTCAGCCGCTCGATCTCTTGCTGGAGCGCGCGCCCGGCGCGGTAGACCTGCTCGATGAGCGCGTCGAGTTCGTCGCGCTCGTCGCCGTGCTGCAACTGGGCGAGGGCCTCGAAGCGGCGCTTGCGGGCGGCGCGTAGCGTCTTGCGAGCCAACTCCATCCGCTTGGCAACGAGGAGGTAGGCGCTCAGGTATGCCGCGACGCCGCTCGCGAGCACGAGCGCCAGAACGAGCACGCCGCGCGGCACTGCGAGCGGGGCGACCAGCAGCCCGGCTAGCCCGCCGATCCCGGCAGCGATAAGCGCGATCCGAAACGCGAGGCGATTCATAAGACGATGGAAGAAAGACCGACCCCGCAAGCTACGGCGTCGATGGGGCGGCAATAGAACGCCGGTGTTGCGTGGAGGGCCAGCGTCAAAACAGCGCGGCGACGTGGTGCGCCCTACCTTCCTCGGTTCCCTCGTCCTCTGGGTCTCCGTCCCTCCGGCTCCACGCTCCGCCTCATGCAGTTTGCTCCGCTCGACTGGACCATCCTCGTCGCTTTCTTCGCCGTCTCGCTGGGCATCGGCGCCTACGCCTCGCGGCGGGCGAGCCAGGGCTTCGCAGCGTTCTTCCTCGGCGGACGCGCGATGCCGTGGTGGCTCCTCGGCGTCTCGATGGTCGCCACGACCTTCGCCACGGACACGCCCAACCTCGTGGCCGACATCGTGCGCTCGGACGGGGTCGTCGGTAACTGGGTCTGGTGGGCGTTCCTGCTGACGGGCATGCTGACCGTGTTCTTCTACGCGCGGCTCTGGCGGCGCTCGGAGGTGCTCACCGACATCGAGTTCTACGAGCTGCGCTACTCGGGCAAGCCCGCCGCCTTCCTGCGCGGCTTCCGGGCGGTCTACCTCGGCGTGGTGTTCAACGTGATCGTGATGGCGAACGTGACGCTGGCCGCGATCAAGATCGGAGGCGTGATGCTGGGCTGGTCGCCGCTTGAGACAGTGCTGCTGGCCGCTGGCGTGACGATGGTCTACAGCGCGCTCGGCGGCCTCACGGGCGTGTTGCTGACTGATTTTATCCAGTTCGCCCTCGCGCTTCTCGGGGCGATCGGTGCCGCGTGGTATGTGGTCAACCTCCCCGAGGTCGGCGGCCTCGCGGCGCTCACGAGCCACCCCAATGTCACCCCGGCGATGGCCTTCCTACCCGACTTCAGCATGATGGGCTGGGACGTGCTCGTGCCCATCTTCGTGGTGCCGCTGGCCGTGCAGTGGTGGGCGTCGTACTACCCCGGTGCAGAGCCGGGCGGCGGCGGCTACGTCGCCCAGCGCATGCTCGCGGCCAAAGACGAGCGCCACGCGACAGGCGCGGTGCTGCTCTTCAACACGCTGTTCATCGCGTTCCGCCCGTGGCCGTGGATCCTCGTCGCGCTCGCCTCGCTCGTCGTCTTCCCCGACCTCGCCTCAATCCAGGCGCAGTTCCCAGACGTCGAGAAGGTCGCCAACGACCTTGCGTATCCGGCGATGCTGACGTTTCTGCCAGCGGGCCTGCTCGGTGTGGTGGTGACCTCGCTCGCGGCGGCCTACATGTCCACGATGTCGTCGCAGGTCAACTGGGGTGCGTCGGTGCTTGTCAACGACGTCGTCCTGCGCTTCGTCGACGCGGAGGCGTCGGACCGGCGCCAAGTGTGGCTCGGGCGCATGTTCACCGTTGTGCTGATGGCGCTGGCGTGCGTGCTCGCGCTGGCGCTGGAGAGCGCGCTCCAGGGCTTCAACCTGTTGCTGCAGATCGGCGCGGGGACGGGCCTGCTGCTGCTCCTGCGGTGGTACTGGTGGCGCGTCAACGCCGCCGCCGAGATCACGGGCATGGTGGCGTCGTTCGCCATCGCATCGTTGCTGTTCCTCAACGACGGCTTCGGCCTACCCGGCTGGCAGCAGTTCCTGCTCATCGTCGCCGTGACGACGACAGCGTGGGTGCTCGTGATGCTCCTCACGACGCCGACAGACGCGGGCGTGCTGCGCTCGTTCTACGCGAAGGTGCGCCCCATCGGACCCGGCTGGCAGGCGGTGCGCCGTAGGGCCGACGCCGACGGAGTCGCCCTCCCACCACCGCCGAAGTCCGATGCCTCTGCCGCGTTGGCGTGCTTCCTGGCAAGCGTCATCGGCGTCTACACGCTGCTCTTCGCGACGGGCTTTTACCTCTACGGCGACATAGGCAAGGGCGCGGTCTGTGCAGGCCTGGCCGTAGCATCATGGGCCGTCGTGGCGCGCCTGTGGGGGCGCCTCGCGTTGGGCTAGCCAATCCTTCTCGTGTTAGTAGGAGGCTCAGCCAAATACAAAGGGCCGCCGTCTCGGTCGAGACAGCGGCCCTCGTGCTCAGTGCAGGGCGATGCTGGTTTGCTTCAGAGGCAGATCAGCATCGCCCGAGTCCTCACGGGGAGTACGGGAGCGAGCTGTGGTGAAGGACGATCTCCAGATCGCCATTCCGGTCCTTCGCGTAGGCAAACGTGTACTCGACCTTGACTTCGTTGCCTTCCGTGGTCGTGAAGAAGTAGTTGCCCATCGCGACGGCCATGCCGCCGTCCTCGGAGATGACGGTGCCTTCGTTCTCCCAGCGCACGTTGGTGTAGGGCGCGATGGCAAAGCCGCCGTCCTCGCTGCCCTCCGTCCCGACGAAGTAGCTCAGCGCTCCCCCGAAGTCACCGCGAAACTGGTCCTCGGCGGCAAGGGTCGGCTTGAAGAGGATGGTTTGGTTGGCGCCGTAGGCGTAGTGCTGCAGGATGTGATCCATGGCACGGGCCGTGTAGTCACCGCCGTTGGTGTAGACCTGTCCGATGGAGACGATGCCCTCGCCCCATGCCTGCTGGGCGGTCTCGACCTCAGTGGCAGTGATTGGCTCGTCCGGGTTCGAGGTCGCGTTGGCCTCGCTGCTCACGACGAGAGCGAGGAAGAGGAGGGGTAGGAGTAGGGTGTGGTAGATACGCATAGAAGTATGCATAGAAAAATGAGTTGTAGCCCTGGCAAGTTAAGATGGATTTGCGAGACTTTACACGTCGTAGAGTTCGGGGCAGGGCAGGGTCGATATGATAGAACTGTGACCAGCAAGAGGCGCTGGCGTCACAGGGGTTTCCACTCACGGAACGATGTGGGCGTTCCTGAAAATGATGTGCGGCTGCACCGGGTTCATGGTGTCTTCGCATCTTGATACGGGGTACATAAGCCTCATATCAGACGGGACCTTAGCGTAGTGTAAGACTCTTGGGTAAGGTGTGTAAGACAGGAGACTACACCGCAGTGACGAGGGCCTCGGCCCGCACGTTGGACAGGTATTGGGCTGACAACATCCTAGGAGAAGTGCCAGGTGCCATGTAGGGTGCCTGGGCAATAATGTCAGTCTTGGTCGGACGTAAAACAATGCATAAAATGAAATCATCTTCATAGTAGTAAAAATCGTATGACTGAAGGCAACCTATGACTGTTTCGGATGATTGCAAACGAAGCGTAGCCGAAGTACGGCTGCGTATTCGTACTTCTATACCCCCTTACCATCATGACGACGCTATTCACGCGCAGCGGCGCCATCCTGGTCTGCGCCCTGCTCCTCGCCCCGGTCTCCTCTGCGCAGGATGCCCCGATCACGCAGACCGCAGAAACCCAGGCGGCACTCACGCCTGCCGAGGCGCTGCAGATGCTCAAAGACGGCAACGAGCGCTTCCGCACGGGCAATGCCTTCGAGCGCGACTACTCTGCGCAGAAAGCCATCACCTCGGGCGGCCAGTATCCCTACGCCGCAGTCATCACCTGCCTCGACTCCCGCATTCCCGTTGAAGTCGTCTTTGACCAGGGCATCGGCGACATCTTCGTCGACCGTGTGGCTGGCAACTTCGTCGATACCGAGATGCTCGGCAGCCTTGAGTTCGCCACCGCAGCTGCGGGCGCGAAAGTGATCGTGGTCATGGGCCACACCGAGTGCGGGGCCGTCAAGGGTGCCTGCGACAACGTCGAACTCGGCAACCTCACCACCACGCTCAGCCACATCATGCCCGCCGTCTACATGACGACCGACGTCGAGGGCGAGCGTGCCTCCAGCAACCCGGAGTTCGTCCAGAAGGTCGCCGACGACAACGTCGACCTCAACGTCGAGAACATCGTCCAGCGCAGCGAGGTCATCGAAGGCCTCGTTGAGGAAGGCAGGGTCCTCGTGATCGGCGCGATGTACGACATCTCGAACGGCATGGTCACCTTCCACGACGCGAAGATGATCGACGCTGAGGACATGGCCGCTGTGGTGGAGTAAGCCACCCGGCTCTCATCCGCGGCGTCGCCCCCCGGCGATACCGAACACGACGAGACTGAATCCAACGAGGCCGAGGGCGACGTGCTCTCGGCCTCCGTTGTGTTTTGTCTGTGCGCGGCTACACGTACTTGTCGCCGCGCACGACCTCTACGGTCTGCACCCACGCGATGACGGCGTAGTGCTCGAAGTAGTAGGTCACGAGATGCTGGAACACGCGGTTGGCAACCTCCGCGCTGCACACAGCCTCGATGCGCACGTTGCGGCCTTCGTAGACGCCCGCCCGGTTGCCGCGCGGTCCCTGACCTTCCGCGTCCGTGACGGTGAAGCCCGTCACGCCGAGCTTGCCGATCTCTTTGACGAGCTTGTCGCGCAGCAGATACTCCGCGACCACGGTGACGAGCTTGAGCGAGACAGTCTTGGGCATAGGACTATTGATTGATGGTTTTCGATTTGTGATTTTGGACTAGGTAAAGCAAATAGTTGCCCTGCTACGATTAGAGCTAGATCTCAAATCGTATATCTGAAATCAAAAAATCACCCGAGGAAGTACTCAGCGGCGGCGAAGTAGAGCGGAATGCCGAGCGCGAGGTTGAACGGGAAGGTGATGCCGAGGGCCGCCGTGAGGTAGATCGTTGGGCTGGCCTGCGGGAGCGCGATGCGGACGGCCGCCGGGGCGGCGATGTACGACGCGCTCGACACCATCGCGCCGAGGACGGCCGCGCCCCCGATGCTCATCCCGACGAAGCCCGCCAGCCACACGGTCCCCACGCCGTGGATGATCGGCATGACGATGCTGAAGGCGACGAGGAACCACCCGGCCTGCTTGAGGTCGCGCAGCCGCCGCGCCGTCACGAGGCCGAGTTCGAGCAGGAAGAGCACGAGCGCCCCCTTGAAGCCAGCGACGAAGAACGGGGCCACGGGCTCTAGGCCCTCCGGCCCGGTGAGCAGCCCCATCGCGAGGCCGCCGCCCAGGAGCACGATGCTGCGCCCGGTGAGCACCTCGTGCAGCGCCGACTGCCACGTGGCTTCCTCGCCCATCGCGCCGCGCACGTTGGCGATCATCAGCGCCACGACGATGGCCGGAATCTCCAGGATCGCGACGAGTGCGGGCATGTAGCCCTCCGACTCGAAGCCCGTCATCGTCCCGAACGCCTGCGCGGCGATGAACGTCACGGCCGATACCGAGCCGAAGTGCGCCGCGAGCGCCGCCGCGTTCACCCGGTCCATCTTGCCGAGCTTGCGCAGCACGTTGTAGGACGTGATTGGCGTGATCACCCCTAGCGCAAACGTCAGCAGCATCGGGCCGACGACCTCGTCGAGGGGCGTCGCCCGGAGCGCCGCGCCCCCCTTGAGGCCGATGGCAAGCAGGAGGTAGATCGAGAGCGCCTGGTAGAGCGGCGCCGGAATCTCCAGGTCGCTCCGTGCTAGCGAGGCGAGGATACCCAGCGCGAATGCGAGAACGATGGGCGAGAGGAGGTTCGTCAGGAGGACGTCGAGCATCGCAAACGACTAGCGGGGTGGGAGGTGCAATGGAAAGTAGGAAGCAGGAGGTGAGAAGTGAGAAGTGGGCGTCGAGAAACGGGAACGAAGAGGCAGGCGTAGCCTTCCCCGTTTCCTCGTCTCTCCGGCTCGCCCTCATGTCCCGTCCCACACTGCTCTACGTCTACGACGCCCTCTGCGGGTGGTGCTACGGCTTCGGCCCCGTCATGCAGCGCGTCGCCGAGACCTACGCCGACACGTTCGACTTCGAGGTGCTCTCGGGCGGCATGGTGCGCGGCGACCGGATTGGTCCCATCGGCGAGGTGGCGGGCTACATTTCTCACGCCTACAAGCAGGTCGAGGAGCGCAGCGGCGTCACCTTTGGCGACGCATTCTTGAACGGCACCATGGCCGAGGGTACGGCGCTCTTCACCTCGATCCCGCCGAGCCGCGCGCTCACGGCCTTCAAGGCCACGCAGCCCGCCGATGCCGACGGCACCGAGCAGGTCGCCTTCGCTCACGCGCTCCAGCGGGCGGTCTACTACGACGGCCTACCGCCCGCCGAGCCGTCCACCTATGCGCAGGTCGCCACCGACTTCGGCCTCGACGGGGACGACTTCGCAGCCAAGCTCGACGATCCCGAAGTCGCCGCGCAGACCGAGGCTGAGTTCGCGCTTGCCAGCCGCCTCGGTGTGCAGGGCTTCCCGAACGTTTTCGTCACGACCGGCGGCCAACTCTTCCGCGTCGCGCCCGGCTACGTCCCCTTCGAGCAACTCGACGCCACGCTCCAGCGCGTGGTAGCGGATCTGGTGGCGTGAGTTCCCTTTCTGCGGGATGGAGGTCACTGTGCTTGTCTACGCTCCCCCCGCTTGTACGCCTGCGACGGCGCACAAGCTGTCCCCCTCAAACTTGAGGGGGACAGTTCGAAGAGCGGAGCGTCGGCAGACGCGGAGGCGATGAGAACGGGGGGAGCCGGGCAAAGCGCGATCAAAAAACGCCGAGGCACCCACGGTACCTCGGCGTTCGATTCAGGCTGAAAAGCCTGAGCAGTTGCCTACTTCAAACTTCTCCCTTCGTAATTCCGACCTCGCTAGACCTGTCCCATGCCTACCCGGAGGGCGTTGCGGGCCTTGTCCAGCTCGGCCTGGGCGGCTTCGCGCTCTTCGGCCGACGTGCTGGCGGCGAGACGCTCCTGCGCGGCCTGCTCGGCCGAGCGGGCGCGGTCCACGTCGATCTCGGAGGCGGGCTCGGCCGTCTCGGCGAGCATGATCACGTGGTTGTCGAGGACTTCCACGAAGCCGCCGCTGGTGGCGTAGACCACCTTCTCACCGCCCGCGAGGGTGATGTAGACGGGGCCGACGCCCGTGGCGGCCAGCATCGGCGCGTGGCCGGTCAGGATCTCGAACGCGCCCTCGACGCCCGGCGCGCGGAAGCGGTCAGCTTCGCCGCGAAACGCCGCGCCGTCTGGGGACACGATCTCTACGAGCAAACTCATCGGTTGCAGTGTGTCGGTGGTTCAGTACTCCAGTGTCTCAGTGGGTAGCCCTACCGAAACACTGAACCACTGCAAAACTGAAAGACTTCCTAGACTTCCGCGAGCATCTTCTCGCCGGCCTCGATGACCTCTTCGATCGCGCCCTTGTACATGAACGCGCCCTCGGGGTACTTGTCGAGCTCGCCGTCGAGGATCATGCGGAAGCCGCGGATGGTGTCCTCGATTTTGACGTAGATGCCCGGCGTGCCGGTGAACTGCTCGGCGACGAAGAACGGCTGGCTCATGTAGCGCTGCGCCTTGCGGGCGCGGTTCACGACCTGCTTGTCCTCGTCCGAGAGCTCGTCCATGCCGAGGATGGCGATGATGTCCTGGAGCTCCTTGTAGCGCTGGAGCAACTCCTTCACCTCCTGGGCGGTGTTGTAGTGCTCGTCGCCGAGGATGTTGGGGTCGAGGATGCGCGACGTGGAGTCGAGCGGGTCGATGGCCGGGTAGATGCCGAGCGACGAGATCTGGCGGGAGAGCACCGTCGTGGCGTCGAGGTGGGCGAAGGTGGTCGCCGGGGCCGGGTCGGTGAGGTCGTCGGCCGGGACGTAGACGGCCTGGAACGACGTGATCGAGCCCTTCTTGGTGGACGTGATGCGCTCCTGCATCTGGCCCATCTCCGTGGCGAGCGTCGGCTGGTAGCCCACGGCGCTCGGCATGCGGCCGAGCAGGGCCGACACCTCGGAGCCCGCCTGCGTGAAGCGGAAGATGTTGTCGATGAACATGAGCACGTCGCGCCCGCCGAGGTCGCGGAAGTACTCGGCGACCGTCAGGCCGGAGAGCGCCACGCGGGCGCGGGCGCCAGGCGGCTCGTTCATCTGTCCGAAGACCAGGGTCACCTGGCTCTCCTTGAGCTTCTCCATGTCTACCTTGTCGAGGTCCCAGTCGCCCTCCTCCATGGCGTGCATGAAGTCGTCGCCGTACTTGATGACGCCCGACTCTAGCATCTCGCGGAGGAGGTCGTTGCCCTCGCGCGTGCGCTCGCCGACGCCGGCGAACACCGAGAGGCCGTCGTGGGCCTTGGCGATGTTGTTGATGAGCTCCTGGATGAGGACCGTCTTGCCCACACCGGCACCACCGAAGAGGCCGACCTTACCACCACGGGCGATCGGCTGCACGAGGTCGACGACCTTGATGCCCGTCTCCAGCATGTTGATGCCCGTGGAGAGTTCGTCGTAGGCGGGCGGCTCGGCGTGGATGGGGCGGCGGCCGTCCTCGGCCGCGGGCTGCGGGAGGCCGTCGATGGCGGAGCCGACGACGTTGAAGAGGCGGCCGCGGATGCTCTGGCCCACAGGCATAGCGATGGCCTGGCCCGTGCCCACGACCGGGGTGCCCCGCGTGAGACCGTCGGTGGAGTCCATCGAGATGGCGCGCACGCGGCTCTCGCCGAGGTGCTGCTGCACTTCGAGGACGAGCGTGTCCGCGTCGGCGCGGTCCACGGTGAGGGCGTCGAGAATCTCGGGGACGGTGCTGTCCTGGAAGTCCACGTCCACGACGGGACCGATGACCTGGAGAACTTTGCCGGTCGTGCTCATGAGGCTGCGGGATGGAGGCAATCGAGGGGGAAAACGCGCGGCGCTTTTCGCAGGCCAGTACGCTGGAAAACGCCCATACAGTCAATGCTTCACAAAATAGACGCACCCGAAATCGCAGGCGTGCGCGCTCGCCGAAGCCGAGGCGAAGTTTCGGGGAAAAGGCGCCGTCTGTGGCTCCGCAAGCATGCAAGGGCAAGGGGCTACCGAGCGACGCGATCCGGCTCAGGGCCACGTAGCCGTGCTCCGATCGCCTCACATTCCAAGCCCGAGGCGCAGGCCGCCGAGCAGACGTCGGCGAGGCATCGGCGCGCCGAAGACCTCGGCGTAGCGCTCGTCGAACACGTTGTGCAGTTCCGCGAAGACGCCGAGACGCAGGCCCTCCGCCGCGAGCGGGAGCCGCCAGTCGTAGCCGCCCTTCAGGTGCGCCACCGCATACGTCTCCCCGTCGGGCCGCTCCTTCCAGAGCGCCTGCACGCCGAGCGACGCCCCGCCGAGCCGCACCGCGACCTGGCCGCGCACGTGGTGCCGCGCGTTCGTGAGTGCATACTTATACGTCGCGCCTGCCACCTCGCCGTCGAGCGCTGCGTCGATGAGGGTATAGCCGACGGCTCCGGTTACGAAGCCTGCACCGAGGTCGGAGCGTAGCGGACGGCGCACCTCAGCGTCTAGGTCGAGGCCGAGCGTGGTGACGGCGAGTACGTTCTGCGCGAGGAAGAACGTGGCGTCCGGCGTGAGCTTGGCGAAGTCGATGAGGTCGTCGGTGCGGCGCCAGAAGCCGGTCGCGCGGAGCGCCAGGCCGGGCAACGGCGCAAGGTCGACGCCGGCCTCGGCGTTCCAGGCGCGCTCGGCGCGCAGGTCGGGATTGCCGAGGTTGCCGTCGGGCCGCGGGCTGAGCGTGTTGAAGTAGCGCTCGACGTAGCTCGGCGCGCGGACGGCACGGGCCACAGCCCCACGCACGGTCACGAGCGAGGTCGGCGTCCAGGCCGCGCTCAGCGACGGCGTCGGCTCCCACCCGAAGCCTGCGTCGTAGTCGAGGCGCGCGGCGGCAGTGAGCGTGACGCTCGGAGCCGCGAGCCAGAGCGCCTGCGCGAAGACGCCCGCCGCGCCATCCCGGTGGTCGCCCTGGTTGTTGCTCTCGATGCCCCGCAGGTCGGCGTTCGCACCCGCTGTGAGGCGGAGCGCTGGCGTGAGGTCGCGCGCCGCGTAGACCGAGGCGAGGCCGCGATACGTGTCGTGCTCGTTCGGCGCGAGGCTGGGAAAGAAGGTGTAGGTGTCGCCGTGCAGCCGACCGGCGAGATGCGCGGTCCAGGTCGTGCGGCCGGTGCTACGGAGGCGGACGTGCGCCCAGGTTGTGCTCGTCGCCTCGCGGGCGGTGTCGCTGGCGAAGGGCGTGTAGAACTGGGTGGCCCCGAAGTCGCGGCGGTCGCCGCCGAGGCGGGCGTAGAGCGTGGTCGCCTCGCTGAGATCGAGGTGCATCGCGGCTGAGGCGGCGCGGCGGTCGAGGTCGGTGCGCACGGGCCCGTCCGACCCCACGATCGCGGTGCCGTCCGCGGCGAGCACGGCATCGCCGTCGGTGCGGGCGTCGTCCACGGCGAGGCTGAAGGTGGTCCGCTCCGTCGCGGTGCGCGCGCCGAGTTCGAGGAAGCGCGTGGCGTCGTCGCTGAACGAGCCGGAGGCGGCCTGCGCGTCGGCGCGGTCGCCGAGGCCGGTGTGCGTGAGCAGGTGGATCACGCCGCCGAGCGCGTCAGGGCCGTAGACGGCCGCGGCTGGGCCCCGCAGCACCTCCACGCGGGCGATCTCGGCGAGCGGCAGCGGGAGGTCGCTCAGGAAGTGCCCGGTCATCGGGTCGTTGAAGCGGACCCCATCAATCAAGAGCAGCGTGCCGCCGAACGTGGCTCCGCGCAGCGTGAAGTCGCTCTGGGCGCCGAAGCCGCCGCGCGTCTGCGTCTCCACGCCGCCCACGAAGCGCACCAGTTCGTCCACCGAGCGCACCGGCAGCGCTGCGATCTCGGCTGCGGTCACCACCTGCACGACGCGGCCCGTTTGCTGAGCCGAGACCGGCCCACGCGTGGCAGTCACCACGACGGAGTCAGGCAGCGTCGCCTGCAGGGTGGGTTGTGCGAGCGCGGCAGGCGCTCCGAGTAAGGCAACTAGAAGAGCGAGGCGCGCGAGGGGCATAGGACGGCGGGCGGAGTGGGGAAGGCCGCCGAAGCTACGCGATGGTCTCCTTACCCTGCCGGGGCCTCGCACTCTGCCGAGCCGCAAACGCCTTAGCGTCGGCTCGTACGATGGCGCACGCGCCCGTGGACGGGTTCGAGCAGCCGCATGCATAGCCGCTCGACCGACTCCACGTCGAGCGGGTTGTAGCCACTCTCGCTCTCCTTGTTGCGGTTGTAGAAGAGCACCTCCGTCGTGTTGGCGTCGACGATGGCGAGCTCCAGCAGGACGCCCTTGGTCTGCGAGCTGCCGACGGCCCCGAACAGGATTCCCGTCACGGCCGCGACGGCCACGTCACGCGCCACGGCCCCGCCGGACGATCCGTAGCCCGTGGCCCGGGCGAAGAGCAGGTAGTCCGTCTCGTTCTCCGCCATGTCGGCGAACATGCCGACCTCGGGGTTGAGTTGCAGGGTGAGCACCTTCTCCTTCGTGTCGCGGAGGCTGTCAGCGGCGGCCCCGAAGGCCTCGCGGGCGCGTGTCAGGTCGAGAGCCAACTCCTGGTCGGCGACGAGCATGCTGTCCGTCAGCACGACCGGGATGCCGAAGAAGCGCGTCTCTTCGAGGGCGCCGTTTAGCGCTTCGAGAACGACCACCGCAAACTCGGCGTCGAGTTCAGGGGCGGGCTCTGTGACGGTGGCGGTGCGCAGGAAGTAGGTGGCCTCGACGGGCATTGGGGCGACGAGGCGGATGTCTTCGCGCACGCTCTCGTAGCGCTCGCTGGTGCGAACCGTGGTGCCGCAGCCGGTCGAGACAACGACGAGGCTCAGCGCGGCGAGAAGGGTGAGAAAACGCATGGCGTGTGGTGGGTGAATCGGGAGGAGGGGAAAGCGGTCAGTCTTGTTCGTCGCCTGAAGACGAGGGCTCCGCTTCGCCGGGCGATGTCGTTGCGTCTGCAGGCGCAGTGGGGCGTAGCGTGTCGATGCGGTGCTGGATGAAGCGGCGGTCGCGGGGCCGCGAGGCCGTGGCGAGGTACTGCTCGTAGGCGTCGGCCGCGGCGTCGGTGTCGCCGCGCGCCTCGTAGAGCGCCCCCAGGCTCCGGTGCGCGATCGCCAGCGAGGGGTCGAGGTCGAGCGCGTAGCGGTAGTGCTCCTCTAGCTCGGTCGTCACGGAGTCGCTAGGGGCAGCGTCGCCGTAGGGCTGGCGGATGGCCTCGGCGCGCCAGTACCAGAGCGGCGCGTTGGCGTCGTCGAGGTCGAGGAGGCGGTCGGCCTGGTCGATGGCGCGGTCGTACTGCTCCGAGCGGATCCACAGCTCGACCTGGTCGGCGCGCACGCCGCGCATGAGGCGGGCATAGGCGGTGTCAGGGACGGCCGTCGCCGTCGAGTCGTCGGGAAGAGCGCAGGCCGTGCCACGAGCCTCCGCTTCCTCGGTGCTGTAGGCTTGGCGTTCCTTGAGGCGGGGGTGGCTCGCGTAGACAAAGGAAGCCACGGCGTCCGGGTCGTCGTACTCGCGCAGGAGCAGCGTAAACGTCTCGGCGCTGGCACACGGATCGTACCCCTCCGCAGCGATGCGACCAATGGCGCGTACGTCAGCCTCGCGCTCAGCCTCGCGGCTGTACCCACTCACGGCGATGCTGGCGGTCAGTCCAAGACTCAACTGCGAGGCCACGTTGAACAGCCCCGCCGCTGCAGTGCCCATGGAGCCGAATCCGATGGCCGCGGCCAGGCTGAGCACCTGCGTGGTCCCGACAACACTCTGCTGGTTGTCGTACTGCTTGACGGAGTGCCGTGCTTCCACGTGGACAACCTCGTGGGCAAGGACGTGCGCAAGTTGCGCTTCGCTCTCCAGCAGCGACAGGAGCCCGAGATGCACGTAGATCGTCCCGTCCGGGAAGGCGAAGGCGTTGGCCTCCGGGTCGAGCAGCACGTGAAACTCGTACGTGGCCGGACCGGGCTGGGCCGGGACCATCCGCTCGCCGAGGGCCTGCACGTAGGCCGTGACCTCGGGGTCTTGGTAGAGCAAGCCGGTGCGCTGGATAGCCTGCGTCTCGTGGCCGCTCATGCGCCAGAGCTTGGCCTCGGACTCGGTCAGGCCGGGCGGGACGGCGATCTCCGTGGGTTCGGTGAGGCGCTCAGAGCCCCTGCAGCCGAGGGAGAACATAAGGGCAAGGATGCAGCCGAAGCCGACAAGGCGCGCAGGCATACGAGGGGGCGAGGAGGGTGAAGGGAACCGCTCGAACAAGCTGACTGGGGCGCCCGTGTGGTGGAATCCCCTAGTCGTTACCAATAACGACGCCGAGGATAAGGGGCGCCGGCCTGGTTCTCCAAGCAAAGATTCGTGCGCGCGTGCCTCTTCGTCCGGGCTACCTTCCGGCCCCACCTCTGCCTCTAGCCTCGTCTATGTCTGTCGTCATCGGCATCGCGGGGGGCTCGGGGTCGGGCAAGACGACGGTGCAGCGCCGCATCGTGGAGGCCTTCGGGCCGCGCCGCATCGCCCTGCTCGACCACGACGCCTACTACCGCGACCTCAGTCACCTCCCGCCCGACGAGCGCGCCGCGTTCAACTTCGACCACCCCGACGCGCTCGAAACCGACCTCATGGTGCAGCACCTCGACCTGCTGCGCGCAGGCGAGACCATCGCCAAGCCGACCTACGACTTCACCGCACACACGCGCCGCGCCGAGACCGTGGGCGTGGAGCCGCTGCCGGTCATCATCGTCGAGGGCATCCTGGTGCTCGCCGAGCCCGACCTGCGCGCCCGCATGGACATCAAGATTTTCGTAGACGCCGAGGCCGACGTGCGGCTCATCCGCCGCCTCCGCCGCGACATGGCCGAGCGCGGGCGCTCCGTCGAGAGCGTGCTCGCGCAGTACACCCACTACGTCCGCCCGATGCACCGCGAGTTCGTGGAGCCCTCGAAGCGGCACGCCGACGTGATCATCCCGCGCGGCGGTCGGAATCAGGTCGCCATCGACATGATGGTGGCCCGCGTACAGACGCTGCTCGACGAAGACGCAGGTTCGTAGACGCGGGCTAGCGGTCGCGCTCGTCCGCGGTGGCGGGCTCGGCTTCGTCGCTGGAGGCGTCGTCCTCGCTAGGCCCGGCCGACTCTGCGGCCTCAGCGTCGAGCTGCGCATTCATCCGCGCAACGCGGTCGTAGGCGCCCTGGAGCGACACCCCGCGGGCTGCCCGTTCTTCTTCCGTCACACCGTCGTCGTCAAGGGGTTGGATGGTCCAGCGGCCGTCGTCGTCCTTCGTGGTTTGCGTGCCGTAGACCTGCGGCTGGTCGATGCTCCAGAGGTAGCGGTCGGTGGCGGCGGCGATCAGCCAGGAGGCCGTGCTGTGCGTGGGATCGAGTTCGAACGCGCGCTGTGCGAAGTCGCGGGCATTGCGGTAGTCCGTCGAGTCGCGCCCGTGCTGGAAGATCATCGCCGCGTGGAAGTAGTCGGCGGCGGCTACGATCTCGCCCGCCTCCGCCATCTCGTAGACCCGCGCCCGTCGGCGGTCGTCGTTGGGGCCGACCACGTCCCAGGTCAGCTCGCCGCGCATGAGGGCGTGCCGTTCGTTCTGGTCAGCGGCGTGCATCTCCATCAGCTCCCGATTAATCGTCGAGGCATAGGCCGCGAAGTTGGCCTCGGCTGCGGCGACGGCCTCGGTCCAGCGCGGGTCGTCGTGGAGCGTGTCGAGGTCGCTGTCGGCCAGCATTTTTTCGGTGTCGCGCCAGCCCGCATCGAGCGACTGCTGGAGGTAGACGAAGGCCTGCTCGGTGTCGCCCGCGAGCGCGAAGCAGCAGGCGGCATTGTAGGCAACGCCCTCGTTGACCACGCCAAGGTCGATGGCGGCGGCATAGCTCCGCGCACACGCCTCGTAGTTGCCGTCGTTGTAGGTGGCTCGGGCTTGCATCAGCGCGTCGCTCGGGTCCGTCGGGGTCTGGTCGTCGTCCTGTGCGAGGGCGGCGGCGGGAAGTAGGAGGGCCGCGAGGAGGAGTAATCGGTGCATGGCAGCGATGAGGAAGCAGCGATGAGGAAGCAGCGATAGAAAAGCAGCGATAGAAAAGCAGCGATGAGGAAGTGGCGATGGAAAGCGGCTCGAATCAAGACGAGGGGGCCGTCAGCAGGCGAACGCCCTGCAGGACGAGGTGCGGCGCGAGGACATCGATGCGATCGAGGTGGCGCGCGAGCAGCGGTGCGCTGCCGCCCGTGGCTATGACCACAGGAACACCTGTGACCACAGGAACACCTGTGACCACGGGGCTGCCTGCGACCACGGGGCTGCCTGCGACTACGGGGCCGCCCGCGCGTTCGCGGTCCAACTCGTCGGTCGCGCGGGCAAGCAGCCCGTCGAGTGCGCCGATCAGGCCGAGGACGATCCCGGCTTGCAGAGCCGTCGTGGTCGAGGTGCCGATGGCAGAAGGCGGCGCTACGGGGGGCACGGCGGGGAGTTGCGCCGTCCCGCGCGCGAGCGCCGAGCGCTGCAGCCGCAAGCCGGGCAGGATGGCCCCGCCGAGGTACGTCCCGGCGGCATCGACCACCTCCATGGTCACCGCCGTCCCGGCATCAATGACGAGGGTGGGCCGGGCGAGGCCTGCCTCGTCGCGGCCATGCAGGACGTGCGCGGCCGCTGCGGCTGCGATGCGGTCGGCCCCGAGCGTGTGCGGGGTTTCGTAGGCCATGCCGATCGGCAGCGGCGCGTCCGCACGCACGACCACCGGCGTCACGCCGCACACCGCCTCGACGGCCTCCGTGGCGCGCACCGTCTGCTTCGGCACCACCGAGCAGAGCCCCGCAGCACCGATGGCGTCGGGCGACACGTCGACGCGCGACAGGGCCGTTTCGAGCTTAGCTGCCGAGAGGCTCTTGAGCGAGAACGTGCACACCGGCTCTGCCTCGGGCAACGCGCCCGCGTCGAAGAGGCCGACTTTCGCCGACGAGTTGCCGAGGTCGAGCGCGAGGAACACAGGCGGTGAAGCGGTGAAGCGGTGAAGCGGTGAAGCGGTGAGCAAACCCGTCACGATAGGGCACGGCGAGGTTGGGCTCCGCGCGCGGCGGCGAATCCAGGTAAAGGTCGCTCCAGCGGCCCTGCTCAGTTGTTGCCCGCCAACGTAACCTCGCCCGCATGCACCACGACCTCGTCGGTGCCTGTGTCGAGCCGGAGGCCGCCGTCGGGGGCGAGACCGAGAATGTGCCCCGCGTGCAGCGTCGTGCCGTCGGGCGCGCGAACGGTTGCCTCTTCGCCGCGTCCGGTGAGCCGATGCTCGGCGGCGGCCAGCACCGCGTCGCTGTGGGTGTCGAGTGCGTCGAGGCGGGCTTCGAGGTGCCGCAGGAGCGTGGCGAGGAGCGCGCTCCGGTCGATCTCGCCGCCGTCGGTACCGCCAGCGAGGCGCAGCGAGGTCGCGCGCGCGGCGAGCGCGTCAGGAAACGCAGCTTCGTTCACGTTGACGCCGATCCCGAGGAGCGCCGCGTTGCCGCGGGCCTCGACGAGCACGCCAGCGAGCTTCAGACCGTCGAGCAGCACGTCGTTGGGCCACTTCAGCGCGAGGCGATCCGAGGTTTCCAGCAGATGCGCGGCGACGCCATCGAGCACGCCCAAGCCAGCGGCGATGGCGACCAGGCCCCACCGTCGCCGGGGGAGCGTTGGCCGCAGCACGAGCGTGAGGTGGAGGTTCGCTCCCGGCGTGCCGTGCCACCCGCGCCCGTGGCGTCCGCGCCCGGCGGTCTGCGCTTCGGCGGTCACAAGCGCGCCGTGTGGGGCGCCGTCTGCCACCCACGTCGCCGCCGCGTCCATCGTCGATCCGAGCGTCGCAAAGCCCTGCGCTACGTGCCCCAGTCGCCGCGTTCGGAGGTGGTCGCCGAGCCGATCTAAGACCATTGTCGATTTATGATTTTAGATTTCCCATTTGAAAAGCCAATCTAAAATCGAACATCCTAAATCGAACATCCTAGAACTTAAACCCGACGCCGACCTCGACGAGGGTTTCCTCCTCCGAGGCGCCGACGGAGCCGGAGACCACGAACTGGTCGTAGAAGCTCGCCCAGAGGCCGCCGCCGTAGCCCTGGTGGTAGCCCTCGAAGAGCGACTGCGAGATGCGATTCCCATCCGGGTCGGTCTGGGTGTCGTCGGCCTCGGTCCAGACGCGGCCGTTGTCCACGAAGCCGAGCACGCCGAGGTCGATGGCCGTCAGGTAGGTCTGGATGCGGAAGACGCGGGCGCGCAGCTCGGCGTTCTGGTAGAACGAGGTGCGTCCGGCGAAGCGCGTCCGGCGGTAGCCGCGCAGCGTCTCGCGGCTGCCGAGCGTGTTGGCGGCAAAGAACGGGAAGTCGCCGATGTTGTGCGCGCCGCCGACCCGCAGGGCCAGCACCACCCGCTGGGGCGCGAGGGGGAGGTAGAGCGCCAGCGCCGATTCGAGCTGGGCGTAGCTCTCCGTGTCGCCGTTCAGGCCGAGGTTGCCCGTGCCGTCAAGTGTCCACCGGAAGCCGCGCTGCGGGTTGGCGATGTTGTCGCGTGCGTCGAGGTCGGCGCGGGCGGCGAGGCCACCGAACCACTGCGCCTCGAACGTAGACGGCGCGATTCCGGCTTGGGTGACGAAGCGGTCGTCGTCCTCGCGCACATCGACGAAGGCGACGCGGGGCCCGAGCGAGAGCGACGCCCGCGAGGCGAGGCGCCACAGGAGCCGCGCCTCCACGTCGGCCTCGGTGAGTTGTGCCTGGTAGAACTCGCGCTGCTGGTCCGTGTTGGCGGTCTCGTTGCCGAGTCCGAAGAACGTGCGGACGTTGTTGGGCGTGGCGGCCTCGACGTCGAGCATGAGATCGAGCGCGCCGAACGTGTCGGTGAAGTGGCCGCGGTAGCTCGCGAAGAACGCGCCGGTAGCCGCGGCCACGGAGGCCGAGAGCCGGTGCTGGCTGGCGAAGGGAGCCCGGCGGAAGCCGTAGCGCGTGTGCGTCACGCCGCCGCCCACGAAGAGGCCGTCCTCCTCGTTGGCGCGGAACTCCAGGAGCGGCATGCTGCTGTTGAAGGTGTAGCGGCTCTGGTCGTAGTCGAGCACGCGCGGGTCGGCGGAGAGCCGCAGCCCGGTGTCGCGTCCGCGCTCGACGGTGGTGCCCTCGATGCTGTCGTAGACGAGCGTGCGCGCGCCCCAGCCGCCGGCCGTGGAGCCGTTGTCGACGTGGTCCTCGCCGGGCCCGCCGATGAGGCGCACCTTCATCGAGCCGCCGTCGCCGGAGAGGACGAAGCGGTCCTGCCCGCCGAGGCCGTAGAGCCGCACCTCGTCCGTCTCACGGTCGAAGAACGTGCGGCGGTAGACCTCCTCGACGACCTCGCCGTCCTTTTTCGTCTTGAAGACCGCGACCTCCACATCACCGTTCTCCTGGCGCGTGACCTCGAAGCGCTCGTGCTTGTCCGAGCCGACCACGTCCACCACGGCAGCCATGTCGGCATACACGTCGGCGGCGACTTCCGTCAGCAGGTCGCGGCGGGCGCGGAGGCGGTTGCCGATCTCCTCGCCGTGCAGCGCCACGATCTCCGGTGGCCACGACGCCACGATGGCGGCCTCGATGAGCGAATCTGGGACAGCGGCCTGCATCTCGCGGGCGGTGGCGAGCCAGTCCTCGCGGGTGAGGCGGTTGGTGTAGCGCCGGATCAGGCCGAGGCCGTTGCGGAGGCTGCCACGGACGTAGCCGTAGCCGAAGCCGAAGCCCTGATACTGCCGCGCGAAGAACTGCTTGGTGAACCACGGCCCGATGCCGTCCATGCGCATGAAGACGTAGTCGCGGTCGCGGGGGATCGGCTGGTAGACCTTGCCCTCAGTGCGGGCGTCGCCGGTGAGCGTGGAGTCGAGTTCGAACGGCTCGCGTTCGGCCCAGCGCCACTGGTCGTCGTGGCGGTCGTGGTCGCCGAGCCACAGGTCGAGCAGCCGCGCGCGGACGAACATCTGCTGGTCGACCACGTGGTCCACATCGCCCATGACCTCCTCCCACATGTTCGGGGTGGACGTCACCTCCTCGGCGAAGCCCATCGTGGCAACGTCGCTCATGTCCTCGTCCGGGCGCACTTCGAGGAGCGCGGGGCGGTTGGCCATATACGACCGGAAGCGGCCGAGGCGCGGGTCGTCGGGGATGTAGACGAGGCGCGGCTCGGTGTGATAGATGCCGATAGCCTTGGCAAGCGGCGGCACGAGCAGCGCCGCGAACGGGTGGAACGACGAGGTCTGGTCCTGGATAGCTGCCTCCGCGAAGCCGCCGCGCAGCTCGACGGGCCAGCGCCGGGCCGCTTCCTTGTCGATGGAGCGGAGCGCGTAGGTGCGGTCGTCGTCCTGCACCTCCACGAGCCGGAGGCCGAACGTCTGACCGCTTCCGCTGCGTTTAACGGGGGCCACGGCGGTCCCGGCGCGCCCGGCGGTGCCTAGGTCGAGGACGGGCAGCGTGACGGTGGTCGCCCAGGCCTCGCGCCAGTGGTTGCCAGCGAAGGCACGCCCGAAGCCGCCGAGGTTGTCGTAGGCGGCGTTGATGGCGACGCGCACCGTGGTGCCGGGCTCCGGCTCGGCGTCGTCGGGCATCACGTCGAGAGGTACCTCTGGCTCGTCCTCGCTGCCGGGCACGTAGTCGATGTCGGCGATGCGGATCTGGTAGCGCGCGAGCGGCTCGGCGGCGGTGCCCTGGGCGCGCAGCCACACGGCGCGGTCCTTGTAGAAGTCGAGCACCAGGTAGCCAGGCTGGGCGGTCGTGAACGCGGAGCCACCCCCGCCAGCGACGCGCTCGCCGCGCACCGCCGCGCCGCTCACGAGGGCGTGGCGGTTGAACTCGCCCGCGCTCAGCGGGAAGTGCTGGAGGCTGAAGTCGTGCGCGCCTGCGACGAGCACGTTCTCGTGCCCGCGGTAGAGGCGTTCCAGCGCGTCATTGAGCGCGGCATAGCGGGCTTCCGCGAGGTCCTGGTCGGTGCCGATGTAGGCGTGGTAGAGCGGGTAGGCCGAGCCGACGATGGGAAGTGGGAGGAGGTAGCCAAGCGGCCCGACGGCATTGCGCAGCGGGAAGACGTGGTCGGTGAGCGGGTAGGCCCCGCCGTAGCGCCCGTTCGAGCGCAGCGGGTGGTGGCCGACGATCAGGATGTCGTCGTCGTCGCGGTCTTCGAGGCGGTCTTCGAGTTCGGCGAGCATGTCGACCGGCTCCACGAGGTCGTAGTCGCCCGTGTCGCCGAGGGGACGCTCCTCGTCGGTGAGCCACCAGCCGGTGTTGAGCGGGAAGAGGCGGAGGCCATCGGCGAGCTTGATGTCGTCGGGGCCGGGGTAGCCGCCGTTGGGCCGGAACGTATTGTCCACGTCGGGGTCGTCGGCCTCGTCCTCCAGGATCTCGTGCAGGTGCTGCTCCACGAACGCCTCGGTCCGGCGCAGCGCCGAGAGGCCGCCCGTCCAGTCGCGGTCGCCAGCGAGCACCACCACGCGCCCCCGGAAGCCCGCGAGCGGCGCCAGTTGCCGACGCAAGTGCGCCTCCGCCTCGGCCCGCTCCGTCGATGACGAGTCCGGCAGCCCGCCCGGCATCACGTCGCCGAGGTAGACGACCGTGGTGGCCTCCTGGGCGTCTGCCGAGAGCGCCGCGAGTTCGCCGCCGAGTTGGGCCAGTACCGCGTCCGTCTCGGCCGTCGCGCCCGTGTTGCCGATCAGCACGACCCGGTGCGTGTGCGGGGCCGTTGGAGCAGAGGCGTCCGGCTGCGCGCCGGGCTGGGGGTCGAGCTGCGGGCGCGTGTGGGTGCAGGCACTCAGCGCGAGCCCGGCGCACAGGACGAGCCAGACCGTGATGAAGGATGAGGAGGCGAGAAGGCGACGCATCGGAGGCAATAGGTCATTGGGCGGGGTGCCCCACGATACGAAGCCCGCGTCGATGGCGGAGCAGGAGCGGACGCGTGGTATTTTCTGAAAAGCCCGATGCACCCCCTGATCTCGCGTTGCTCGATCTGTCCCCCTCGTGCACGAGGGGGACAGCTTTTCGATCCGGCCTGACGCTTGCGGCAGGCGAGGGAGAGAAGCAGGAGGTGTTCTGCCGACTCGAATCCTACGACTGCTGCCTCGATCCCATGCGCCTTCTTCTCTCACTCCTCGCCCTCCTCCTCATGCTGCCCGGCTGCCAGCCGGCTGACGACTCGGCCTCCGACGGCGAGGATACCGTCCCCGTGGAAGCCGTTACGTTCTCGCACGAGGAGACGGTGCTCTACGAGGTCTTCGTCCGCAATTTCTCCGAAGAGGGCACCTTCACCGCTGTCACGGCCCGCCTCGACTCGCTCCAGGCGCTCGGCGTGAACACGCTCTGGCTCATGCCCATCCACCCGATCAGCGAGGCCAACCGCAAGGGCACGCTCGGCTCGCCCTACGCCATCCAGGACTACAAGGCCGTCAACCCGCTCCTCGGCACCGAAGACGATTTCCGCGCGCTCGTCGACGGTGCGCATGCCCGCGGCATGAAGCTCATCATCGACTGGGTCGCGAACCACACGGGCTGGGACAACGCCTGGATCGAGACGAACCCCGACTACTACACCCAGAACGAGAACGGCGAGATCATCGTCCCGCGGGACAACGCCGGCAACCTCACCGACTGGACTGACACCGCCGACCTCAACTACGACAACCCCGCCACCCGCGCCGCCATGATCGACGCGCTCACCTACTGGGTGCGCGAGTTTGACATCGACGGCTACCGCTGCGACGTGGCTGGCATGGTGCCGAACGACTTCTGGGAAGCCGCCATCGACTCGCTGCAGGCGATCAAGCCGGTGTTCATGCTCGCCGAGTGGAGCACGGGCGAGGTCCACGCTGCCGGGTTCGACGCGAGCTACGGCTGGCCGCGCTACGCCCGCGTCAAGGAAGTCTGGAACGGCGACGCCACCGCGCAGAGCCTCGTCGACCTCGTGGCTGAAGAGGAGGCAACCTACCCCGAGGGCGCGCTGCGGATGAATTTCACCTCCAACCACGACGAGACCGCCTGGGATGCCACGCCGCTCGAACTCTTCGGCGGCGACGAGGGCGCCCGCGCTGCGGCTGCGGCGATGCTGCTCATGCCGGGCTTCCCGCTCGTCTACAACGGCCAGGAGCACGCCGACCCGCAGGAGATCCCGCTCTTCGAGAAGGTGTCCGTCAATCGGAGCGCGGAGGGAGCGGGTGCCATGCGCTCGTTCTACACCGACTTGCTCGCGTTCCGCGCCTCCAGCAATGCGTTCACGCACGGCACCGTCGGGACGGTCGCGCACGACCAGCCGGAGACGGTGATCGCCTACACCATGACGCGCGACGGCGCGACGATGCTCGTCGCCGTGAACACGCGCGCCGAGGCCGCCACGGTGGCGCTCGACGCGCCGCCCGCGGGTACTGAGGTCGTCTTCGGCGAGGCTGCGATGGAGGCTGGGACGCTCACGCTGCCGGGCTACGGCTACGTCGTGCTGCGCGCGGACGCCGTCGAGGCCTAAGCGCACCGTCGAGGCGTAGACGTCAGCGCGTAGCCGCAACGGAACGCCAGGAAGATCCCCGGGCTTTCGTACGTTGTGGAACCGCTTTCGCAAGGCCGTCCCTGCGTCGTCTCTTCCTCGTCACCGCTTCCCGTCATGGACCGTCGCTCCTTCCTCTCGTCGTCGGCTGCTGCGCTCGGTGGCCTCGCGCTCCTCGGACCGGCCGCCGCTGCCCGGGCGCGCCTCGGCATTCCCCCCGACGTGCCCGCCCAGATCGGTGTGCAGCTCTACACCGTCCGCAGCGTCTTCGAGGGCGACTTCGTGGGCGTGCTCGAAGCGATTCGGGGCCTCGGCTACGAGCAGGTCGAATTCGCCGACTATGCGACCGACCATGGCGGCTACGGCGGCTTCTACGACCGCGAGCCCAGCGTCGTCCGCGCCGTCCTCGATGACATCGGCCTGACGACGCCGTCCACGCACGTGGCCATCCAGCGGCTGCGCCAGGACGGCGGCCTCGACACCATCCTGGAGATGGCGCAGCTCGTCGGCTTCGAGTACGTCGTCGTGCCGTGGCTCGACCCGGAGGACCGCCCGACCAGCGTCGACGGCTGGCGCGCGCTCGGCGAGGAGCTCAACGGCTACGGCGCGCGCGCAGCGCAGGCTGGCGTCCGCCTCGGCTACCACAACCACGCCTTCGAGTTCGACACCTTCGGCGGCGACACGCCAGGCTACGACGGCCTCGTGGAAGGCACCGACCCCGCGGTCGTTGACCTGGAGATGGACCTGTATTGGGTCGTCCACGCTGGCTACGACCCGCTCGACTACTTCGCGCGCTACCCGGGTCGCTTCCCGCTCTTCCACGTCAAGGACCGCTCCGCCGACGGCGCGATGCAGCCCGTCGGCGAGGGCGCCATCGACTTCGCGGCCATCTTCGCGCAGGCCGAGCAGGCGGGGCTGCGCTATGCCTTCGTGGAGCACGACAACCCGACGGACGCGCTCGCCAGCATCGAGACGAGCATCGCGCACGTCGAGCGCCTGCGCGGCTAAGGTCGCAGGTCCTGGGTCAAAAGTCTCAGGTCTTTGCAGCCTCCGATCTCGACCCCCACGTCCACCTTCTCACTTCAACCCTCTCCCTTCTTGATGTTTAAGCCGCTTCGTTATGGCATGGTCGGGGGTGGCCCTGGTGCCTTCATCGGCGAGGTCCACCGCCGCGCCGCCCAGCTGGACGGTCTCGCGGTGCTCACCGCCGGGGCGCTTTCCTCGAACGCCGAGAAGTCGCAAAACTTCGGCGCGACGCTCGGCCTCGACCCGGATCGCGTTTATGGCTCCTACGCCGAGATGGCCGAGCGCGAGGCCGCCCTGCCTGCGGACGAACGCATCGACTTCGTGAGCGTGGTCACGCCCAACCACCTCCACCACCCCGTCGCGAAGGCGTTCATCGAGCGCGGCTTCCACGTCGTCTGCGACAAGCCGATGACGACGACGCTGGAGGACGCTGAGGACCTGTGCCGCCTCGTCGCCCAGCACGACGTCATCTTCGCGCTCACGCACAACTACGCGGGCTATCCGCTCGTGAAGCACGCCCGCGCGCTCGTGGCCGACGGCGCGCTCGGGACCGTCCGCAAGGTCGTCGCGGAGTATGCGCAGGGCTGGCTCGCCACGCCGCTGGAGCAGGGCGACGAGGGCGGCAGCAAGCAGGCGTCGTGGCGCACGAACCCGGCGCTCGCCGGCGCGGGAGCCCTCGGCGACATCGGCTCGCACGCCGAGCATCTCGCGCGCTACGTCACCGGCCTGGAGATCGAAGCGCTCTGCGCCGACGTGACCTCGTTCGTGGAGGGCCGCCGCGTGGACGACGACGCAACCCTCCTCCTGCGTTTCGAGGGCGGGGCCAAAGGCCTCCTCCACGCGACGCAGATCGCCGTCGGCGAGGAAAACCGGCTCACGCTGCGCATCTACGGCTCCGAGGCCTCCATCGAGTGGCACCAGGAAACCCCGACGCGCCTCCTCTTTCGCACCGTCGGCGGCGACGAGCGCGTCTACCGCCAGAGCGCTGGCGACCTCGGGCCCGCCGCACAGCATGCCACCCGTCTCCCACCCGGGCACCCCGAGGCCTTCTTCGAGGCGTTTGGCAACATCTACGCCAACGCGTGCCGCCTCATGCTGGCCCGCCGCGACGGCACCGACCCGGACCCACTCGACCTCGACATCACGACCGTGCAGGACGGTGCGCGCGGCGTCCACTTCATCGAGACGGCGCTGGCGAGCGGCCGCGCCGAGGGTTGGGTCGACGCGACGTACACACCGCCTGACGCCTGAGAGCGCTCTCGTGTGCTCAAAACAAGACGCACCCCCCGCTTTCCTCCCCATAAAGGGTCGGAAAGCTGTCCCCCCCGCGAGCGAGGGGGCCAGTTCGAGCACCGCGAGAAGAGGGGGTATCGGTCCGGCACGAACTCCCGTCCAACTTCTCACTTTCCGCCTTCCCATGCGTCTCCTCCTCCTTGCCTTCGTGCTCATGCCCCTCGCTAGCGCCGCCCAGACCTCCGCGACGGTGGCATCGCCCGACGGGCGGCTCGCGGTCACGGTGATGCTCGACGATGCCGGGCCCGTGGCCTACCAGATCGACCGCGACGGGGCGGCGCTGCTGCTGCCACAGCGCCTCGGCGTGGTCCTCGCAGGCGGTGACACGCTCGGCATCGGCATGCGGATCATGGACACCGTTACCAACAGTGTGGACGAGACGTGGACGCAGCCCTGGGGCGAGGTCGCCGAGGTCCGCGACCACCACAACGAACTGACGGTGATGCTCCAGGAAACGGGCGAGTTGGCACGGCGCATGGACATCGTTGTGCGCGTGTTCGACAATGGCGTCGGCCTCCGCTACGTCTGGCCAGAGCAGCCCAACCTCGGCGCGTTCGAGATCATGGAGGAGTTGACCGGCTTCCACCTCGTCGGCAACCCGCAGACGTGGTTCATCCGCGCCTACGAGGAGAATCGCTACGAGTACCTCTACGAGCAGATGCCGCTCCACCGCGCGGGCTACCTCATGCACACGCCCCTCACGATGGCCTACGGCGATGTAGAAGGCGAGGGCGGTGGTGGCCCGTTCGTCGCCATCCACGAGGCGGCGCTTGTGGACTATGCCGCGATGTCGCTCAGGCGCACGGGACCGCAGGCGTTCCAGGCGCATCTCGCCCCGTGGAGCACCGGTGTGGCTGTCTACGCCGAGGCCCCGCACGCCTCGCCCTGGCGTATGGTCCTCGTCGGCGACACCCCCGGCGACCTCGTCACCAACTACACGATGCTCAACCTCAACGAGCCCAACACGCTCGGCGATGTGGGCTGGGCCAAGCCCGGGAAGTACATCGGCATCTGGTGGGCGATGCACATCCAACAGTGGACATGGGGCAGCGGCGACCGTCACGGGGCTACCACCACGCACACCGAGCGCTACCTCGACTTCGCGGGCGAGCACGGCTTCGACGGGGTCCTCGTCGAGGGCTGGAACGTCGGCTGGGACGGCGACTGGACCGCCAACGGCGACGTGTTCAACTTCACCGAGGCCTATCCCGACTACGACCTGGAGTACCTCGCCGCCTACGCCCGCGAGCGCGGGACGCGGCTCATCGGCCACCACGAGACGAGCGGCAGCGCGCCCAACTACGAGCGCCAGATGGACGACGCCTTCGCCCTCATGGATCGCCTCGACATGCGCGCCGTCAAGACCGGCTACGTCGAGTGGGGCATGAACTTCCCCCGCACCGACGGGCCGGGCGTCGCGCCGGGCGACACGACGCGCGAGTGGAACTACGGCCAGTTCATGGTCAACCACTACCAGAAGTCCGTCGAGGTCGCGGCGAAGTACAACGTCGCAGTGAACATCCACGAGTCGGTGAAGGACACCGGGTTGCGGCGCACCTACCCGAACCTGATGACGCGCGAGGCGGCGCGCGGGCAGGAGTACAACTCCGCGTGGGGCGGTGGCAACGGCCCCGACCACATCCCAACGATTGTCTTCACACGGATGCTCGCCAGTCCGATGGACTTCACGCCCGGCATCTTCGCGCTCGACGCCTCGGAGACGGGCGAGGGCGGCAATGCCGTCCCGACGACGCTCGCGGGGCAGCTCGCGCTCTACGTCGTGCTCTACAGCCCGCTCCAGATGGCCGCCGACCTGCCCGAGAACTACGAAGCGCGCCCCGACGCCTTCCAGTTCATCAAAGACGTCCCCGCCGACTGGGCCGCCACGCGCGTCCTCGAAGCCAAGATCGGCGACTACGTGACCTTCGCCCGCAAGGACCGCAACTCCGACGATTGGTACCTCGGCGCGAAGAACGACGCCACCGCCCGCACCGTCGACGTGGCGCTCGACTTCCTCGACCCGGGCACGACCTACACCGCCACGCTCTACCGCGACGCGGACGACGCGGACTACGAGACGAACGCGACCGCCTACGTGATCGAGACGCGCGCCGTCACCGCCGCCGACCGCCTCACCGTCCCGCTCGCCCGTAGCGGTGGCCTCGCCGTACGCTTCGCGCCGGTGGGGTAAGCGGCACGACGGCTCCCCCCGTTCGTGTGGACAGTCGCTCCGCTCCTGCGTCTACACGAACTGTCCCCCTCACCCGTGAGGGGGACAGCTTTCCGACCCTTTAGGGGGAGGGAAGCGGGGGGAGCGTACCACGCTCGACCTCCACGTCCAACGTCCCCCGCCCACCTTCGCCCCTCGACTCATGCCTCGTCCCGTCACGCTCTTCACCGGCCAGTGGGCCGACATGCCCCTCGCCGAACTCGCGCCCAAGGCCGCCTCGTGGGGCTACGACGGCCTCGAACTCGCCACCTGGGGTGACCACTGCGACATCCACCAAGTGCTGGAGTCGGACGCATACCTCCGTGAGCACACGGCCCTACGCGAGGAGCACAGCCTGAGCCTGTTCGCGATCTCGTGTCACCTCGTTGGGCAGGCCGTCGCGGACAAGATCATCGACGGGCGGCACCAGGCCATCGTCCCGCCCCACGTCTGGGGCGACGGTGACCCCGAGGGCGTCCGCCAGCGCGCCGCCGCCGAGGTCGTCAAGACCGCCGAGGCCGCGAAGGCGCTCGGGCTGGAGGTGGTGACGGGCTTCACCGGCTCCCCGATCTGGCACCTCTTCTACTCCTGGCCGCCCAACCTCCCCGAAGACATCGAGGCAGGCTTCCAGGAGGTCGCCGAGCGCTGGACGCCGATCCTCGACCGCTTCCAGGAATTGGGGGTCCGCTTCGCGCTGGAGGTGCACCCGAGCGAGATCGCCTTCGACGGGCCGAGCTGGGAGCGGGCGCTCTCGGCGCTGGGCAATCATCCGGCCTTCGGTATCAACTTCGACCCGAGCCATTTCGGCTACCAGAACGCCGACTACGTCCGCTTCATCCGCGACCACGGCGAGCGCATCTTCCACGTCCACATGAAGGACGTCTGGTGGAGCGACGTGCGCACCGAGGCGGGCACGCTCGGCGGCCACACCGAGTTTGGCGACCCGCGCCGCTCGTGGGACTTCCGCAGCCTCGGACGCGGGCGCATCAACTTCGAGGACATCATCCGCGCGCTCAACGACGTGGGCTACGACGGCCCGCTCTCGGTCGAGTGGGAGGACATGAAGATGGACCGCGAGCACGGCGCCGCCGAGGCGGCCGCGTTCGTCAAGCGCATGGGCTTCCCGCCATCGGACATCATCTTCGACCAGCAATTCTCCAAGGCGAGCGAGGGGTAGCGGCGGTGCCCTGTCTAGGGACGTCGGTACAATATGCCTACCCGCTAGTCTATGGCCCGACGAGCCGCTGGTCATCAAACAGCCGACCGTCGAACAACCTACAGCGGCGGGCCCAGGGCAGCCCTCGTGTCGAGGTGGCTCCAGTCGGCATGGAGGTTCTGGTTGGGGCGTCCAGATTGGCATCATGGTCGCAGAGGTCGTGCAGAGCGTCCGGATTCAACCAGTTTTAGTTGAGGTCCATTCCGTCATGGGGGCTGCCAGGCTAGGACGCGTCTGGGCGGTAGAGGCGGGGGCAGAAGGGGCCGCCCCCGGTCGGCGTCAGCGCTGGATGGATGCGAGAACGGGGGAAAAGGCGACAGTCAGTGAGACTTGGCGATTTAGAAAAGGACGCTACGAGGCACGAGCAGACAGCGAGCGGTTTTATTATATAAACGTTAGGTTAACATAGTTCTCGCAGATGTCACGTTTTCCTTCTGGGTCTCACCAGTGATATCGATGTGAGACGAGTCGGAATGTGGTTGGCAACAGAGGATGGCGACAATGCCCCCTGTTTCCACGATTGGACGACAATGCCACAGACGCTTCTCGGACTGCTCGCACTCGCACTAGCTGGGCTGCTCACGCTCAACAACCAGCAGCACCAGATGGGGACCTACCAGGACCGCGTCGTGGAGGAGTACCGCCTTGCTGGCTCCGGGCTGGCTACCCACATCATGGAGATCATCGCGGCGCGGTCCTTCGACGAGGCGTCGACGCCGCTCGCGATCGAGGGCCGGGACGGGAGCGGGGGCAACCACATTCCCGACAGCTCCGCCTTCACGAGGCAGAACGGCTTCGGCGAACTCGCCGAGGCGTCGGACCGCGAGGTCAACAGCAACCCCGCCGTGCTGGAGCGCATCCTCGCTGGCCGGGGCAGCCACACAGGGTTCTCGCGTCGCTACGAAGGCTACACGGCTCGGTGCGACCTCCTCACGCACAGCCTCGCCTGCGACGATGTGGACGACCTCTCGGGGCTCCGCAACGAGCAGGTGTCGGTCGTCCTCTCCAACGGCGGCACCCTCGACTTCCTCGTGGATGTCGACGTGTTCTATGTACGCCAGGATGGGCCAGAGACCCCAGTGAATGTCCTGACCAGCCACAAGCGGGTCATCCTCAAGATCACCGCGCCCCGCATGCAGGGCTACGGCACGCTGGTCCAGCTCGAGCGCGTCATCGCCTACGACCCGATCAAGGCCGACCGCGACCACGAAAACTACTGTGGCCCGGTCGACGGGGTGCAGGACGTCACAGCCTGCTTGAACGGCTACGCCAGCTAGTCCACCGAGCGACGCACACCCAGCGCTCTAGCCTCGCCCAGGCGAGGTATTTCCACCTAGACGACCCCTCCCATGCAACTCATCCTCGATCACCTCTCGACGGTCATCATCGGGTCGATGGTGGCTCTGTCGCTGACCGCCTCGCAAGTCCGCATGACGCAGGGCCGCGTCGAGCAGGTCAGCGCCTACGTCGTCAAGACGAAGGCCCTGTCGCTCGCCGACTGGCTCGAACGCGACGTGGTCACGCTGGGGAAAAACCTCGGCCAGGACAACTACCGCTTCGAGTACCCGTCCTACAACGCCGAAGGCCAAACCTCCGAGTGGGTGTTCTGGAGCGACTCGACGCTGACCTCGACGGCGACTACGCGCTACTACACCCGCTACGAACTCACCCAGGTCGACTCCCTAGAGCTGGAGCCCGACGCCTTCGGCCAGCAGCGCTACCAGCCGCTCTACGAGGCCCGGCGGTATACCGCCGCCATGCCAGTCGTGGGGGGGACCGTGTCCTTCCCATCGACACGCGATTGGGTGGGGGACGGCCTCACCGTCCGCACGCTCTCCTCGTTCACCGTGCAGCTGCTCATGAACGACGGCACCGTCGCCGCCTCTTCTGAGCGCGACGAGGCGGACTTCATCCGGCTCCAGTTCGCCATGATCCCCGAGCTCGACCCTGAGCAGGCCTACCTGAGCGAGCTCTTCTGGACGACCACCCTCAAGGTGAGGCCCTTCTGGGAGCAGTACAAAACCACCACGATTTAGCGACGGCAAGCAGCCCCGCCCCTCTCCTACAGACAACCCCCAACATGGGACGCCTTTCTATCATTCTCGTCACCGCCATGGGCATTTTCCTCGCCCAAGGCTTCGCCAGTTCGGCAGAGACCTCCTACCAGACTGCCGTGAAGCAGGTGGACCACGAGGAGGGCACGCTCGCCCGCGAGATCGCCCGCACGGGGTTCAACATTGCCATGGGGGTGCTCCGCAGCCACGGAGACGATCTCCAGGCGGGCGTCGAGGCCGTCAATGGCAGCCAAGGGTACATCTCGGGGAGCTACCAGGGGGGCACCTATCGGGCATACGCGCGCTACACGAGCGGGCACTCCGTCGAGGTCGTCTCCACGGGCTACTACGGAGAGGGCTTCACGCGGACAAACAACGCTAGTGCCTACAGCACCACCTACCCCTGCGATTACTACGACGGCGCCTGCCATGTGATGGACGATGTCTACGAGTACACGCTGCCCACGCAGCCGCTCCACGTCAAGCAGCGCTCCGTCCTCGACGTCACCTTCCTCGACTCGATGGCAGGCTACTGCTCCGCGATCTACCTCGAGAAGTTCGACCCCGACGGCAACAGCCTGGGCGATCCGCAGATGGTTTTCCCCGCCGGGAAGAACCGCAACGGTGCCTCGCTCACGTTCTCGGATACGCTCGATGCTGGCACACAGATGAACTTCATGCTGGCCGTGGACAAGAACTGCTCGACCGGCCAGAGCTGGTCCAGCTTCACGCCACAGCCGTTCAACATCCATGACTATGACCACGTCCACTATGCCTTGGCTGGGACGGTGGGCAACCTCCTCGACATGGAGGAAACGGTGTGGTCGCTCATCGAGCAGCATCCGGACGACAACCAGCGCTGGCGCATCGGCTGGGAAGACCAGCACAAGACCAGTTGGGACAACGCCACCTCGACCAACCCCGCGAACAGCTTCCAGGCCCTGAAGGCGTTCGGCTACGACGGAAACGGGTGGCCTACCGTGGATTCCTGGGGCTATCGCACACTCCGGGACTATGGCAGCCGACCGGACTTCAGTGACCAGGTCATCGAGGTGCGGATGACGCCCGTGCCCACGGCTGCCCCCGCGCCCCCGCCTACGCCGCCCAGCACGCCGGCGCCCAGCGGTCCGTCCGCACCAGGTTCGCCCTCACTCCCGAGCCTACCGTCGGCGCCTGGCACGCCAGCGGGCGGCCCGCTTCCGACAAGCACGTCACCGGCGGCAACGCCCACCACGCCGTCGGAGTCGCCAGAGCCGTCAGAGTCGCCAGAGCCATCGGAGTCGCCAGAGCCGTCGGAGCCGGGCACGACGCCCACGCCTTCGACCATCCCCACGGCGTCGTGCCCGTGCACGGAGGGTCGGAAGACGGTCTACATCCGGCACTTCACCAACCGGCAGAACAATCCCTACCGAGACATCTGCATCGGTCCCCGGGCATTGTCGTCGCACCTCAGCAACCACAACGACTTCCTGATCTGCCGGACCGACGGGGGCTGAGCGGTGTGACGCAGGGCCTTGTTGGGTCTGCAGGAGCGTTCGACAGGGGCAGGTCGTAGACTCGACGCCCGTCGAATAGGCAACCGCGCCCACCATGACCCTTCGCTGTCAGGCCATCGTTTTCGACCTCGACGGGGTGCTCTGCGACTCCACCCCCATCGCCGAGCGGCATTGGCGGCGCTGGGCCGAGGCGCGCGGTGTAGACGTGGCTCCCATCCTCGCGGCGCACCACGGGCGACCGACGGTCGAGACGATCAGGCAGTTCGCTCCGCACCTCGACGCGGAGGTGGAGGCCCGGGCCAAGGAACGCGACGAGGCCGGCGACACGGACGGCCTGCGTGCCTTTGACGGGGCCGCGCGGCTCTTGACGACGATTCCGCAGGCACGCTGGGCCATCGCGACGAGTGGGCGGCGCCGTACGGCCACGAACCGGCTTCGGCACACCGGTTTGCCTATCCCGCCGGTCCTCGTCACCGCCGATGATGTGCAGCACGGCAAGCCCGCGCCGGACCCGTATCGCCAGGCCATCGCGGGCCTCGGCTTCGCTCCCGCCGACTGCCTCGTCTTCGAGGACGCGCCGGCCGGGATCGCGTCGGCGCAGGCGGCGGGGGCGGTTGCCGTCGGCATCGCCTCGGCGGGACACCCCGAGTGGTTGGCGGCCGCCGAGACCGTAATCGAGCGCCTCGCCGATGTACAGGTGATCGTCGAGAGCGACGGCCTAGTCGTGACGCTGCAGACGCGCTGAGGGGAGAACGACGTGACGACCACCTCGACGCAAAACAAAACGCGGGCGACACGTTGCTGTGTCGCCCGCGCCTTGCGGTGTGCCCCCACAGGGACTCGAACCTTGGACACCCTGATTAAGAGTCAAGTGTAAAGTTGCTTATTTGGGTCATATGGGAGCTGTTTCAGAAAAAGTGTTACATCTGATGTACCAACGCCTGGGCATGTGCGTGACCGCATAAGCAGCTTCGCCTGAGTCCGGCGAAGTGTAGACAAGCCGTCCAGAATCGACGTGCTGGACATCCCGGGAAGCATGGACCTCGCAGGCCATTTGTAGCTTGAGTCTGATCCACTCCTTCGGGTATTGTTCGGAGGCGAGTGGCGAGCTTTCTGGTTCCTGACTCGAAGTACGACCGGGTTTTCGGCTCGACAAAGCCTTCTCTTGAACGGACACGAAGACCTTCTCGTCGAACTCCAGCATAGCCGAACCCCTGATGAACGAAAAGCGGTCGGTCAAACGCTCCACGCATCCCGAAGCTGTTGAGGCGCAGGTGGGGCGTGATGCCGTCTGCGTTGAACTGTCAGACGGACGCATGCTGTCGTTCCCGCTTGCGTGGAGCCCTCGACTTCTCTACGCAGAGCGTGAAGAACGGGAAATCGTCGAAGTCTACCCAGGCGGTATGCATTGGCCGCTTCTCGACGAGGATCTGAGCGTTGCTGGACTGCTCGCGGGCGTGCCTAGTCAGGAATCAGGCGAAAGTCTGGAGCGGTGGAAGGCCTTGATGGACCGCCGTCGCGCTCAAAGGGCAGCAGATGGGGGCATAGAACCGCATGCTCCTGTCCGGGCGCTCCCTGATTGGTGGCACGACGACACGGCCATTTGAAGCAAATAGCCGGGATTTGCGGCCGGGTGCCCCGCCTCGACATCGGGTGCCCCGCCTCGGCAGGTCACCAACTGACCTTCGCTGTCGGCTTCTCCTCCGATGCGTCGAATCGGAAGTGAACGCTGCCAATCGGCTGGCCGCCGTGGCTGAGCAGTCCGCGATGCAACCGCCCGTCCCGCTGAGCGTCAGCCGCAGCAAAAGGCTGGGTCTCGAACATCAACTCGTTCGCGGACCATTCGTCATGATCATAGACTGAGAGGATGTACACACGCTCTAGATCGGCTACCTGCGCCTCTAGTGTGAACCAAAGCGGCAAACTGCCAGGACCGACATCTGACACAACAGGTTGTGTCGAGCGGGCAATCACGTTGTCCTGCGTGTCTCGAACCACAAGGAGGAGGTCTGGGCCCGTCAAAAGATCCCATGCTGCATCCCCATTGGGCAGTTGAAAGGGAAGCGCGCGAAGCAGCCGAGCCTGGGGTCTGTCTGAGATTCAATTTCTGGGCTGCACCTCGCCCCGAAGAGCGCCTGCTTCGTGCAGCTGTATCGCCGTAGCTCAGCTACAGCTGCTTCGCGGGCCTTGCAGACGCATTCTGGCTCGTCGGCCCGCTTTCATATCTCGAATCTCAGACAAGGCCTATTTCAGCGCGTCCTTTGGCAGATATTCCCGAGAAGGGGAGAAGAGTCTTCAAGAAAGCTGTCAACATGATCTTGGTCTGACACGCATGCGTCGCCCTCCCATTGATCAGGTCGGATTCGTTTCGTTACTTCAGCGCGAGGTGCCTTCTCCTTTTACAAGTCCATGACCTCCGACCGAAATGAGCTGCCCTCGTCCTGCTCTGATGGGGCAGTTGGAGCATTTCCTGATGCCCATCTTCCTGCGCAAGCGCCTGAGCGACACGAAGGTGATGCCCGCGACCTCTCATTTCTAGTTGCCGGAAGTGTAGACCTGATCGTTACGTCCCCACCCTATTGGAAGCGGCGCGACTACGGCCACGACGACCAACTCGGCCAGGAAGCCACCCCGAAAGCCTACGTCGAGGCTCTTGTCGACACTCTAAATGGGTGGGCTCGGTTGCTGAAGCCACACGGGTCAGTCTTCCTCAACATCGGCGACACGTACCGCGGCGGCTTTCTGGCAGGCGTGCCAGCTCGCTTCGAGGTGGCCGCGCGCGATGCCGGGTGGCGCGTCGCCAACCACGTCTCGTGGACAAAGGCGATTGGGATGCCCGAGCCTCGACCATACCGGCTGGCGAGCAGGCACGAGCCGGTCTTTCACCTCACGCGAGCGCGCAAGGCAAGCGACTACTTCTTCGACCTCTACGCACTGGCGAACGACCTGGGCCGGTCGGCGAACCCCGGCGATGCGTGGGACCTCCATCCCGCCCGGAGCCGAAGCGATCACCTCGCGCCTTTTCCGCCAGAGCTAGCGCGGCGGGCTATTCTGTTGGGCTGCCCTGAGCGGGTCTGCTCAAAATGCGGCTGCCCGTACACACGGGTCCTGGCACCAAGCGCCAAGCTCGACGAGCAACGACCCCAGGCACGACGTGCCATGGAGCTCTTCGAGCGGCACAAGCTGACGGACGCACACCTAGCAGCGATTCGTGCCGTTGGCATTTCGGACGCTGGGAAAGGCAAGCGTCTCCAGAACGGGTCGGGGCGCAATGCTCCACATGTGCAGACGTTAGCAGAGGAAGCAAAGCAGGCGCTGGGGGGCTACTTTAGGGAGTTCACCTTCGGGCCTAAACTTCATTTGGGCTGGGACCGCTGCGACTGCGGCGCTCCAACTACGCCAGGCACTGTGCTTGACCCGTTCATGGGAAGCGGGACGACGCTACTTGCTGCGGCAGCATTGGGGCGGAATGCCATCGGCGTGGACCTGGTGGTGCCCGACACTCTCAAGACTACGCACTGACCATGCCCTCCTTCGCTAAGAAGGCACTTTCTCTCTTCCTCCGTACGGGCTGTCGTCGGCAGTTGCTTCTGCAGCTTTACACCTCAAGGGCGGAACGCGCCGTACGAGGGATGCCCCAGCCCCAAACGGCCCGCGCAGGGCTCGGATTGACTGGGCGAGCTGGAATGGAATGGCAGGAGCAGAAGGTGAGCGAAGTTGAAGGCGTATTCGGCTCCCAGCGGGTCATAGCCAAGCGGCTACTTGACGGCAGGATCGGCCAGGTGCAACTCATCGATGTCCTCCACAAGATTAAGCCAGGGACGCTTATCGTAGAGGCGACCTTTGAAGCGCACACTGAGCACTTCCGCCGGGCGATCGGTATCGGCGAACTGAAGGACGCGAGAGAGGAGTCTGTGAGTGTCGGCGACGCACGCCCGGACCTGATCCAGGTGCTCGGTCCGGTGCAGAATCGCGCTGCTTGGGAGCGCCCCCCGGACACTACGGGTACCGACTGGCTAGGCCATGCGGTGCTACCGGACGGCCAGATGAGACGCATAGAGGCGCACGACGAACGCATGCGGCTTCGTGTGATCGATATCAAGCAGGCGGCGGAGCCGGGTGCGCACTATTTCGCTGAGGTGGTCTACTATTCGATGGCGCTCGCGGCGTGGCTAGAGGAGCATGGGCTGGCCGACCGCTTCGTGGTAACGGCAGCACCAGCGGTCTGGCCCGGCACCTACGAGGACTCCGCCGTGGTCAAGGCGAAGAAAGAGGCGGAGCAGCACGCCCGCAGCTTGACGCCTGTCGAGATGGATGCAGCCCTGGCCGAAGACCTCCAGATTGCCCCCGTAGACGCACTAGCGGCGCGGCTGGCGCGGTTCTTCCTGGAGGAGCTTCCCCAGGTGCTTTCCACACCGCTGGACGACCTCCCAGGCCACGTCAACTATCGGTGCCAGGGGTGCGAGTACCTCGGGTATCCGTGGCCCCCAGGAAAGGACGGCAAGCCTACCAACGAGGCACTTCACTGCTGGCCACAAGCCGAGCACAAGGGCCACCCATCACGCGTGGTAGGGCTCTCGCGCGGCGGCGCGCGTCTGCTGAGCGGTGCAGCGCGTACCGTAGGCGAGCTAGCCGCGCTGCCAGCCAGCCACGGCGCGTTCGACGCCAGCCAGACGCTTCGCGCCAAGCGGACGCTCTACCCGAACCGCGCGAAGTCGTTGGAGACGAGCGAGGCTTTCGTGGTGCCCAACTCCGGTGGCGACGCGCTCATGCCGAGCTACGCCGACCTGCGTCTCTACCTGTTCCTCGACTACGACCTCGCCAGCGCCATCACGGCGACCTTCAGCCTGCGGGGCTTCTGGAGCGAGCCGTTGCCGTACGGCTCCGACGAGGAACGCCAGCAGCGACGGTACGACCGGTTCAACGGGTTCCAAGAGACGTACGTTGTCGCGGAGCGGACGCCAGAGGCGGAGCGCAAGCAGCTGCTCGCGTTCCTGCGCGCGCTCAAGGGCGTCCTCGACGACGTACGGGAGGCGGACGAGGCCGACGTGGCTACTGGCCGCCGGAAGCTGGACTACGGCAATGACAAGCACCAAACGAGCACCTACCAGCTTTACCTCTGGGACGAGGCGCAGCGCAAGCAGCTTGCACGCGTCGTATCGCGGCACCTGCCCGCCATCCTGGCCGATCCGAAGCTCAGAGGCACAGCGTGGCTGTTCACGCCGCCAGAGTTACTCCAGCACCCCGAAGAGGCGTCGCACAAGTCGCCGTTTACGCTTGTCTCGAACGTGGTGCAGAACACCGTGGCTGCGCCGGTACCGCACCACTACACGCTCCTGGAGGTAGTCAAGAGCTTCAAGCCCGACGCCTACGTTGGCCCCGGCGAGGAGGCCGAGGAGGGAGCCTGGCGCGTGCCAGCAGTCCACCCGCTTTTCCGCGATCCGCTCTCTGACCTGATCCCGCCTGAGCGCCTGCACGAGATGTGGGAGCGGCGCGGCAACTGGACGCAGACGCTGCGGGTGATCGAGGAGACTACGCAGAAGAAGATGACCGCGCTGCGCCTCGTCGTCGCCCACCTGGAGACGCTACTGAAGCGGCAGCTCCAGACGCGAGCCCCACTGCTTGGCAAGACGCCCAGCCGAATGAAGAACGCTCCCGCTGAAGCCGTTGTCCTACACGAGTTCACGCGACTCGGGGGCGCTCTCGACGAGCTGGAGGCGCAGGCGGTGCGGGCGATGCCGCCGCACGAGCGGGTGACCCGGTTCAAGTCAGCGCTCTTGACTGAGCGGCTGGAAGGCCCGGATCGGGGCGAGGCGCTGGAGCAGCTGCGCGCGGCAACCGGCGAGGCACTTCCAGCAAGCGACGGGCTATGGGTCTATCGGCTATCGGACACGTCGCGGCAGTTCAACGTGCGGCCGCCCGCTCTAGGGTACGCTCTCGCACCCCGCGCGCACCCCGATCTGCTCAACAAATCGGCCTTTCCGCTACTCGATGAGTACGGGATCACCATCGACGGGAACCCACGAGGCAGTGTCTCCGAGGCGGGGCTGACTTCAGTGTCGGTGAAGGCCATCGACCGGGAGGCAGGGCTGATCGCGCTCAAGCCGTGGCACACGAACTGCGTACCGGACCTGGAAGCGTGTGGGGCCTACGACTTCGCGGGCGACGTGATGCTCGACCCGACGAGCAAGGACTACCTGGAGCGCAAGGTCCAGGAGACACTAGCGGGTCTCGGTAGGCCCGCCTCAGCGCGGCTTGATCCGCAGGCGGCGCTAGCGCTTGGCGTCGAGCCCGATTCGGCCCCCACCAACCCTGATCCCGAGACGCCGCTCTCGGAGTATCTGTGGAACGCGCAAGCCCTCTCCGAGCAGGCTGTGCCGCGTGACCTGGACACAGCCCGAGACGCGCTGGAGGCTGCTGGCTATGCGCTCAACGAATCGCAGTGGGCAGCGTGGGAGGCAGCGCTCACGCGCGGGCTGACGCTCGTCTGGGGGCCTCCTGGAACTGGGAAGAGCCGGACACTACGCGGCATCGTCGCTGCCGCTGCTGCCGAAGCACAGGCCTCTGGGCGTGGCCTCCGCGTGCTCATCGCGGCGCACTCGTACCGGGCGATGGACAACGTGCTGCTAGGGCTAGACGAGCTGCTGCCGCAGGTGCTCCCCGAGAAGCCGTACGAGCTGTATCGCGTGCAGAGCGGCTACAACCTGCTTAGCGACAAAAAGCAGAAGAAGCACCCTGGTGTCGTCGCCGTCACGCCGGGTTCGCTCTACGAGAGGGGGACGCCCGACGTGCTCGCGCTCAAGGATCGGTTGGACTCCGACGAGGGCATTGTGATCGTGGGCACAACGCCGCACCAGCTACACAACCTCGCCATGTCGACGAGCTTCAAGAGCTACCCCAGCGGCGGCACGAGAAAGCGCCTGCCGCACAGCCGGTGGTTCGACCTCGTGGTGATCGACGAGGCCTCGCAGCTTGACGTGGCGGCGAGCACGCTGCTGGTGAGCAAGCGCCGCGACGACGGAGCCATCGTGCTCGCTGGCGACGACCTTCAACTCGCCCCGATCCACAAAGCCGACGCACCGGCGGGGTTGGAGCACCTTGTGGGGTCGGTCTACGGGTTCGCGCGGCACCGACACGGCGTCGCACCGCAGGCGCTGCAGGTGAACTACCGCTCGAACGAGACGCTCGTCGCCTTCACGCGGCGCGCGGGCTACGACGCGGGCCTCCACGCCTTCCACCCCGACCTCCGACTCGCGCTCCTGCCGCGCGGACGCGCGGACGTACACGTCGCTCTCGATCTTCGTAATGACAGCCTGGAGGTCACTGGCTACGTGGGCCGTCTCCCCGACGAGCGCCCCGCCGACTGGCCCGACGCGCTCCACTGGACGCCCGGCTGGTCGGCGCTGCTCGACCCAGCCTAGCCTGCCGCGTGCTTCGTCTACGAAGACGAGGTGAGCAGCCAGGTCAACGCATTCGAGGCGCAGGCCGTGGCGTCGATGTTGTGGCTGCTTTACCGGCACGCGAGCGCACAGCTCTCGGGCGAGCTCACGCCGGGTGGCAGCGCCTTAGCGCCGTACACTCCCGAGAGTTTTTGGACGCGAGGCGTAGGCGTTGTAACGCCGCACAAAGCCCAGATGGGTCTGGTCGTGCAGGAGTTGATGCGCGCGTTCCCCGAACACGATCCGAAGCTGATCTGGTCAGCCGTCGACACCGTCGAGCGATTTCAGGGGCAAGAGCGCGACGTGATCGTGGCCTCCTTTGGGCTGGGCGACCCCGACTTGATCGAGGCCGAGGACGAGTTCCTCTACAGCCTCACCCGCTTCAACGTGATGGCCTCTCGGGCGCGCGCCAAGCTGATCGTGCTCACGACGCGGACGCTCGTAGACCACCTCTCCAACGACGCCGACGTGCTGAACGAGTCGCGGTTGCTTAAAGGCTTCGCCGAAGGCTTCTGCCGCGACCCGCGGCCACTCATGCTTGGCTACCTCGACGGCAGCACACTCGTAGAGCGGCCCGGTACCCTTCGAACCCGAGGAGCTGCATGAGCTCACCGAAAATCTTTGTCAGCTCCGTGATGAAAGGGTATGAACCGTTTCGTCAGGCAGCTCGCGCAGGTATCGAAGCGGCGGGCCGGAAGGCGGTGATGGCAGAAGACTGGCCTTCGCTCGGCGACTCATCGCGAACGGCTTGCCTCGACCTCGTGGCAGCGTCGGACGGACTGATCCTGATCGTCGGGGAACGTGGCGGGTGGACGGCCCCATCTGGGTTGCTGGTCGTCGAAGAGGAGCTACGCGAAGCACAGCAGCGGAAGCTGCCCGTGCGCGCATTCGTGCAAGATGGTGTTCGGCGCGACGCCGATGCCGAGCGGCTCGTCACTGCCGTAAGCGACTACACGACTGGCTTCTTCCGCCGCACCTTCACCGACGCAGCTTCGCTCGCCGCCGAGGTTGAGCGGGCCGTTGCCTCTATCGACCCTCTCCCTACCGACGCGATGCTCTTCAACGCCGACGCTCTTCGTGCTCTGGCACTCGACGTAGGTGCCGCCACGCCTCAACAGCAGCAGCGCGTTGAGCGGACGCTTCGCTTCGTGCTCGCGCCGGAACGCGCTGGCGAAGTCATAGACCCGAGGCGGCTCGACGAAGAGGCATTTCACCACGCTGTGATGGTAGCGGCGCAAAATCCCGCGCACCGGCTCGTCGCCTACGGGCAGCCGGTGCGGCCCCATGTCCGGGGCCAAGCGCTCGTCGTGGAGCGCGCAGAGCCGCTCCAAAACTGGCGAGACGAGCAGACAGGACGGATCGAGGTCCACGAAAACGGCTTGGTCGTCGTAGACATCCCGTTGGAGCCCACTTCAAGTCAGCGCGGCATGGGTGCCCTCTCCTATACCCTCGATGAAGCGTACGTCGAGGCCAAGCTGACTGCGGTGTTTCGTTTTGCCGGAGCGATGTATGCGCAGGAGGACCCCCACCTCCGTTATGAGCGCCTTCGATTCGATGTGGCTGTAGCGGGAGTCTCGCAGGGTGGTAGCTCCGTCCTTCCGCAGGCGTGGGGCCACCAGCAGCAATCGCCCACCCCGCTCACGCCGCTCCCTGCTCCGCGCACAGTGAGCCGTAGCGACCTCGGTAACCCCGACGACGAGGTCTCGCGCGTGCTGACCTACTTGCGCCGCAAGCTCGTGTCTTAGCACGCGAGTGGTGTTTATTGACGCCGCCTCCTCCGCAACGCGAGCGACGACCGTGTGATTGTGTGTTGATCCACCCTTAGAGTAGGAAGCCACTCGCAGACCTGACGGATGTGCTGCTGCCGATAGACACGACGCAGGCCGAACTGCGCGTCCCGACCAAGGACAACCCCAATACGAAGCTGCAAGAGTGGATCGACAGCTTCAAGGAGCGATACCGGAAGCTCAAACCGGGCATGTTCTACGTGCGCCTGCTGGCCGACTCTGGCACCGACGACGGCGCGCGTGTGCTGATCTGGAAAGTGTCCGGGCGAGACAACACGGAGGTGCCCAACCTGTAGGTAGATGGGCGAAGCACGCGGATTGCTCCTGCCCATCGCGTGTCCGAGCGGTTCGCTAGCGGTCTGCCAGGGGTCAACAAGGGCTGCGACGTACGCTGGCTGCCCCCGCATCCTATCTTGGCCCTGCCCCCGTGAAACATCGAGGGCGTCCGTGAAACATCGGAGAGCGCCGTATCCAACGGCCCGGCCGCGCGTTTACTCGCCTCTCGGTCACGACGACACCCACCGTGATCCCGCGCGCTATGAAGCACCTCTACCTCGCTCAGTATCTCGTCAACCGGTTCGGCCATGTGCCGGGCGGGGTGACGCCGCTGAAGCTCCAGAAGCTGCTCTACTACGTGAAAGCGTGGAGTCTCGTAGATGGCCGTGACCTCGTCGGCGTGCCGTTCGAGAAGTGGCAGCACGGGCCGGTCAACCGGGACGTCTACCAGTATTTCAAGCGGTTCGGACGCGCCCCGCTTCAGCCCGAAGCGCTGGCCCCGTCGCAGGAGCCGCAGGGAGCCACGCGGGAGTTCATCGACTTCGTAGGACACAGCTATGCCCGTTTCCCGGCGATCACGCTCTCGAAGATGACGCACGAGGAGGATCCGTGGCGGCTCACGCCGGACGACGCCGTGATCGCGGACACGCTCATTGCGCGCTACTACGCTGCTCAGCCGTTCGCGACCAACCTCCCGTTCGATCCGGTCGGCAAGCCCTACGTCCCCGTCCAGAGCCATATGGACCGGGCGGCCACGATGGACATGAGCGCCGCCGATGCCAAGCGGGCTTCGACGTATGCCTCGTACCAGGACTACCTCGCCCGGCTTGAGAGCGCAGGCTTCGTCTCGCGCGACGAGTGGCTGAGCCAGTTGCTCGCCTAAGCCGGTGGCACGGCCCCGCTCCGAACTCGCGACGCTCGCTGACCTCCTGCGCGACTTCGGCGCGGAGGGCTGGACCGAAGACGCCGCCGAGCGCGTTTTCGACCTTATCGCAGATCGCTCGCGGGCGCTCTTCAACTCATACGTCGAGATTGCGGAGGCTGTCGCCAAGGTGATCGAAGGAGGCGTGCTGACGCTTCCTCTCGTGCTGCGCAGACTGCTGCTGGGTGCCCATCTCACCCTCTTCAACGAGGTGTTTGTGAACGCGGGGCAAGTTCGGCAAGCAGGCGACCCCGGCGGGAGCCACGTCTACTTCGGAGGCCACCGCGGGCAGCGGCGCACGATGCGGTTTACCGGGCTGCCCGCCGATCAAATCGACGCGGCTCTCGATGCAGCCTTTGCGCGGCTTGAGGATTGGCGCGACGACACTTCCGGGAGCAGCGTAGGGGAGCGGGCGCGCGATGCGGCCATCCTCTTCTACGCCGACCTCTCGCGAATCCACCCGTTCTACGACGGCAACGGACGGACAGGCCGACTTATCGTCTCGGTCTACCTGCACCTCCACGGGTGGCTCGTGGACTGGGCGCAGATCGATGAGCGCGAGGGACGGTTCATGCGCAAGATCAACGACGTGAACGAGAAGAAGAGCGCCGCGACTGACTACGAGGCATTTTTGCTTCGCTTCTGGGCGAAGTACGTCGAACGGACGGACACCCTGGAGCCGCCCGCCGACCCAGCGCCACCCAACGACGACGCCTAGCCGTGCCGGGCACGCTGTCTGCCGTGCGCGGCTATTCTTGCATAGCGCGTCACCTCGCCAAGCGGAGCGCGGAGATCCCGCAGGGGTTGCGCTGCTCCAATGCCTGAAGGAGCCACCGATAGCGTGCCTCAGACCTGGTTTGAGAGCGGGATGACGTCAGCGGAGTGCGGAGGCGCACGGGGCGTGTCGTTCGGTATCCTAGCCGCCATGGTTCGCCCGGCTGACACGAGGCTGGCACCTGCGTCGCCTACGCTTCCCCCGTTTCTCCCACTGCTCTCCGCCCCCATGCCCGCCGACGCTCAGTCCCGGTTCCTCCGCCTGCTCAAGCAGGACATCCTCAAGCTCGACCTCGCCGACCTCGACTTCGGCGTGTACCGCATCCTCGCGCACCGGCGCGGCGAGATCGAGCGGTTCTTCGATGAGACGCTGCCCGCGGCGATCTCGGAAGCGCTGGCTTCGGGCGGGGCCGACCGGACGAAGCAGATCGACGAGCGGCTGGCGACGCTCCGCGACGAGTTGACCACGCAGGCGCAGGCGCTCGGCCTGGCGAGCGCGTTCGACGACGAGGGCCGCCTCGCTGAGGCGTTGCAGGCGTTCCCGAAAGGCAAGACGTACGTGGAACTGGCGGAGGAGAAGGCGGCAGCCGACGCCGGGGCGGGCTTCGAGGACACCGAGGAGGCGACCATCTTCGCCCACCTCTACGCCTTCTTCAGCCGCTATTACCGCGACGGCGACTTCCTCCCGCAGCCGCGCCGCGGGCGCAAGGCGCAGTTCTCCGTCCCCTACCAGGGCGAAGACGTCCACTTCTCGTGGCGGGGGCGCGGCAACCACTACATCAAGACCGCCGAGGAGCTCGCGCAGTACACCTTCACGGTCGCCGACACGCGCGTCCGCTTCGAACTCGTCCAGGCCGACCAGGAGGAGAACAACGTCAAGGGCACGACGCGCTACTTCCTCCCCCTGCCCGACCAGTGCCGCACCGAAGACCAGCACGCGGAGGCGCAGGACACCGAGGCGCAGCCCACCGAGGATGGGGCGCCGCCGCCGCTCTTCGTGGTCCCGTTCGCGTTCCGGCCGCTCACCGAGGCCGAGAGCAAGCGCTTCACCACGGCGAAGAAGAGCAAGGACGCCGACGCAGACACGCTCCAGCAGGCTGCGCTCGACGAGGCGACGCCCGCGCTCCTCGATGCGGCCCCGGACGCGCTGAAGACGAAGGAGGGGACCGCCGCCCTCCAGCGGCACCTCCGGCGCTACGCCAAGAAGAACCGCACCGACTACTTCGTGCACCCCGACCTCGGTGGCTTCCTCCGCGCCGAGCTGACGTATTTCCTCAAGAACGAAGTGCTGGACGCCGACGCCCTCCTCGCGGGCGACGCCGACGGGCTGGCAGGGCGGCTCGCGCAGGCCCGTGTGGTCCGCGACGTGGCCGAGCGCGTGATCGCGCTCCTGCATCAGGTGGAGGACGTGCAGGCGCGGCTCTTCGAGAAGCGCAAGCTCGTGCTCCAGGCCGACTACCTCGCGCCCGTCTTCGCGCTTCCCGAGGCGCTCCACGCCGACATCATCGCGAGCAACCGCCAGCGGGCAGCGTGGGCGGACCTCTTCGGCGTGGACCTGGGCGCGGACGACGTGGCAGAACTACGGCGGCGGCCTACGCTCGTCGTGGACACGGCGCACTTCGACGCCGACTTCAAGGCGCGGCTGCTGGCGTCGTTCGACGACCTGGACGAGGCGCTGGGCGGCGTGCTCGTGCACAGCGAGAACTACGCAGCGCTGCGGACGCTTGGGCCGGTCTACGAAGGGCGCGTCCAGACCATCTACATCGACCCGCCTTACAACACGGGCTCAGACGGCTTCCTCTACAAGGACGACTTCTCGCAGCACTCGACGTGGCTGACGATGATGGAGGAGCGCCTGCGCCTGGGGCGTGAATGGCTCGCGAACCCGGCACTCGTGTTCGTGTCCATTGACGACAACGAGTCTTTACGCTTAGGAGCCTTGCTCGAAGCAGTCTATGGAGTAGACAGCTTTATGGCTTCGATCATGTGGCAAAAGCGGTACGTATCGAACGCGACTGCCAAGTACATGTCCGATATGCATGACTATGTCTACGCATACGGCAGTGGCCTAGACTCCGTGGACATCGAGCTTTGGGACCGCACAGCCAAGCAGTTGAAGGCCTACGATAATTGGGATAATGACGACCGGGGACCGTGGCGTGCGCAGGACCTGTCCGCAAGTAAGCCGTACTCAGCGGGTCAGTTCGAGATCACGACGCCTACGGGGATGGTTGTTACTCCTCCTCCCGGTCGGTACTGGCGGTGTAGTCGCGAGAAATACGAAGAGTTGTTGGCGGACAACCGGATCACATTCGGAAAGTCTGGTGAGGGGCGGCCGATGTTGAAGGCATTCCTCTCCGAGTCTCAGGGTGGGGTCAAGCCACACACTTGGTGGACGCACAAGTTCGCTGGCCACAACAAGGAGGCGAAGTTGGAAACGAAAGCGTTGTTCGGTCAGGAGACGCCGTTTGGTACTCCGAAGCCTGTTAAGCTCATTAGGCGGCTGATCGAACTCCACACGTCCGGGCGTGAGATGGTGCTTGACTACTTCGCCGGTTCTGGAACGACCGGCCAAGCGGTAATCGCGAAGAACCGCGAGGACGGTGGCTCACGCTGTTTCCTGTTGGTGGAGCAGGGCGAGTATGCCGACACCGTACTTATGCCACGCATTCAGAAGGTGATGCACGCGCCGGACTGGAAGGACGGGGCACCCGGGGAGGCGGCTTGCTTCGATGGCCTCGGCACCGAGGGCGATCTCACGATGCTGCCCGACTGGGTCGGCCGCACGCCGCGGCTCGTGCAGGTCCTCCGCCTGGAGAGCTATGAGGGCAGCCTCAACGCGCTCGAAACCCCCGCCGAGCGCACCGCCCGCCAGCAGAAGCAGGCCGCCCTCTTCGGCGACGATTACCTCCTCCGCTACTTCCTCCCCCTGGAGACCGCCGACTCGGCCCCGCTGCTCAACCTCCAGGCGCTCGCGGACCCGTTCGCCTACCGCCTCCGCGTCCACACGCCCGACGGCGTGGCCGAGCAGCCCGTGGACCTCGTCGAGACGTTCCCGCTCGTGATGGGGCTGCGGCCCGTCCGCCGCTGGACCGAAACGCACGCGGGCGCGATGCCAGGCGGCGCAGACCGCCCGTACACCCTCATGGAGGCGAAGGGGCGCGACGATGGCCTCGTGCTCGTCGTCTGGCGGCCCGTCGCTGGCCTGGACCCGGCGGCGGAGAAGGCGTGGCTGGCCGAGCAACTCAGCGCGAAGGGGCAGACGTGGGACGCCTACGGGACCGTGTGGATGAACGCCCAGGGCGCGCTCCCGAAAGGCCGCGAACTGGACACTGAGTTCCGGCGCGCGCTGCTCGCCCGCGACCCGCACGTCCGCCGTGCGCTGCCTTCGGGCGACGGCCTGCCCACGGGCGAGATCGCCCAGCTGACCGCCTAGCCCAATGCCTAAGCTCCATGACCGCCTCGTCCTCTTCGACTACGTCACGTCGCTCCTCGGCGGCTCGCCTGGAAAGTCGAGGCAGGCCGCCGACGAACTCGGCATCGCCCTCCGCGACACCGACGAGGGCGCAGGTCCCGACGGTACCTCCCACTTCTACGGCGTCCTCGCGGCGCGCAACGGCCGAGTGAAGCTGGGGGGCGGCCAACTCGCGCGCTACGACGCGCACATCCTCACGCACGAGCGGGCGATCCGCCAGCACCGCCCAGGGTTTCGGCTGCGCTACTTCCAGTACCTCGCCGCGCTATACGCCGAGGTCGTGCTCGACCGGCTCGCCCGCGATCCGGGCGCGCTGCTCCGCGAGGCCGAGGCCCACCGCGCCGCGCACTTCCCCGATGTGCCGCCCTTCACGGCGCGCACGCTCCGCACGCTCGCCTTCTGGATGGCGACCGGGGCGGGGAAGACGCTGCTCATGCACGTCAACCTCCTCCAGGTCCGTCACTACTTCCGCGACCACTTCCAGAACACGCTCCTCCTCGTCCCGACCGAGACCCTCCGCGAGCAGCACCTCGAAGAACTTCGCCTCAGCGGCCTCGACGCCGCCTTCGCGCTCGACCCCGAGGCTGCGCGAGCGCGCGTGCAAGTCCTGGAGATCACGAAGCTCTACGTCGAAGGCCTCAGCGACACCAAGCCGCGCGGCAAGACCGCCGTGAGCGTCCCCACGAGCGAGTTCGAAGGCCCGACGCTCCTCCTCGTAGACGAGGGCCACAAGGGCACGCGGACGAGCACCGAGCGCAAGACCGAGCGGGCGTGGCGCGCCATCCGCGACGACCTCGCCGGGGCGGGCGGCCCCGCCGCTCAGGCCGGACTCACGCTCGAATACAGCGCGACGTTCGCCCAGGTGACCGAAGGGACGAGCGACGCCGCCAAAGACCTCCTCGACGACTACAGCCGCCAGACCCTTTACGAATACGCCTACCGCCGCTTCCACAAAGACGAGTTTGGCAAGGACTACCGCGCGATCAACGTCAAGCAGGACGACGACCTCTACGGCGACCGCCTCCTCCTGGGCGCGCTGCTGACGTTCTACGAGAAGCAGCGGTTCTTCGACGCCACGCCCGAGGCCGCGTCCACGTTTAACGAAGCGCCGCCGCTCATGACGTTCGTGAGCGCGCGCGTGACGGGCGGCCCCGAGCTGGTCGGCGTGCTCCAGTTCCTCGACCGCGTGCTCCAGGACGGCACGGGAGCCACGGAGGGCATCGCCGCGCTCCTGCGCGGCGAGAGCGGGCTGCCCGGCCCCGACGGGCGCGACGTGTTCAGCGTGGCGTTTCCCTACCTCCGCGGCCTCGGCCTCGCCGCAGCGGACGTCTACGCCGACCTCTGTGCCCGCCTGTTCTACGGGCACGGCCGCCTCGTTCTCGTTCCCCTCGCCGACGCGCCGGGCGAGATCGGCCTCCGCACGGCCGACGCGGCCAAAGACCGGTTCTTCGGCGTGATCAACGTGGGCGACCCAGGCAAGCTGGCGAAGAAGGTCGCGCAGGAAACCGCGATTTCAGTATCCGCCGAGACGCCGTTCACCGGGTCGCTCTTCGAGAGCGTCGGGGAGGATACTAGCCCGCTCCGCTTCCTGATCGGCTCGAAGAAGTTCACCGAGGGGTGGAGCACGCCGCGTGTGTCGGTGATGGGCCTGATGAGCGTTGGGTCGAGCGCGGGCGCGCAGGTCCTCCAGCTCTTCGGGCGCGGCGTCCGGCTCCGCGGCGTCGGCGGGCTCATGCGCCGGGCTGAACTGAGCGATCATCCCCCGACGCATCTCGACCGTCTGGAGACTCTCGACATCTTCGGCGTCAAGGCCAACTACCTCAAGGCCTTTCTCGACACGCTCCGCCGCGAGGGGGCCGAGGTGCCCGTGCTCCGCCTGCTCCCGCTCTTCGCGGACGCGGGGGCGTTCGAGCGCGCAGGCCTCCAGACGCTCGACGTAGAGGACGGCTATCGGTTCGCCGAGGCCGAAACCATCGACTTCAACCCCGACACGCTGGCGAAGTCCGTCTCGCTCGACCTCACGCCAAAGATGATCGTGGGCGGAAGTGCGGACGAAACCAAAACGGCCTCGACGGGCCAGGCCAAGCTCAAGTTGGGGGCAGACACGCTCGCCTGGCTCGACCTGGACGCTCTCTACTACCACGCGCTAGCCTACAAGCAGACGAAAGGCTGGGCCAACCTCCAGGTGCGGCGCGAAGCCGTAAAGCGCACGCTGACGACGAAAGCCCGCCTCGCCGCTCCGCCGGAAGTACTGGCTCCGACCCAGCCCGCGCACGCTGTGATGCTGGATGCGGCAGCCCGGACGCTCGTCGAGAAGGCGCTGACCGCGTTCTATCGAGCCGAACGCGAACGCGCCGAGAAGGCCAAGATGGTGACGTACCCGTTGACCATCGACGACCCGAACGTGCCAAAGCTCGCTGTCCGCGAGGCTGGAGGGCAGACGTTCCAGCGCGCCTACCAACTCAAGGTCCCAGAGTCGATGCTCGCCGACGTAGACGCGCTGCTCGCCGATGCCGAGGCGCTGCGGGAGGAGGCGCACGGGTTTCCGCTCCCACGGATGCACGTGGCGGCCCACCTCTACGCGCCGCTGCTCGTCGAAACCCCTGTGAGAGACGAGGCTGGCGTGCTGACCGTGCCCAAGATGCCCCCAGGCTCCCCACGCGTGCGCTCGACACCGGCCGGACTGGTTGACAGCGAGGTGCGCTTCCTCCACGACCTCCGCATGTTCTGGGACGACAGAGACGAAGACGAGTGGGGGACGACGCAGCTCTACGTTCTGCGCAACCTCCCACGCGCGGGTGTCGGGTTCTTCGAGACGGCCGGGTTCTACCCCGACTTCCTCGTGTGGTTGAAGGACGGCGACCGTCAAGCGCTTGCGTTCGTAGACCCCAAGGGCCTCGCGCGGTGGAACGAGGAGAAGGTCCGGCTGCTCCAGACGATCCGGTCGTTCTCGGACCGGGCGGGATTCCCGCTGTTTGGGTTCATCGTGTCGCCGACGGAAGCGGGTGCCCTGTCGATTCCCGACGTGGCCCCGGATGAGGTGGCGGCCTTCCTTCGGGAGCGCGACGTGCTGCTCCAGGACGACCCGGCCTATGTCGAGCGTCTGCTTAAGGTGGTCCGCGCAGCGCTTCAAGTCAAAGCCGCTGGGGTGAGCACCTGACAGAGACGGTATGCCCTTCCGAGCTATTCATGCCGAAACTCGCGTTGACCACATTCTCTGGGAGGCGACCTCGGACGAGACGGTAGACGCCTGGCGGAAGCTGGGTCAGCGGCAGCTCTTGCGCTGCCCGACGTGTGGCGGCGCAATGCGAGTCAGGGCTGGCAGTGTGTACACTAAGCACTTCGCTCACTTTCATCGCGTTGACTGCCCGGCAGACAACGATACGCCGGAGCTAAGGGCTGCGAGGATGGCGCTGTACCTGTGGCTTAGGCCCAAGGTGGAAGCACGCGGTGGGACGGCAACCATTGAGGACTGGGTGCCGGAGTCGGGTCTCCCTCGGCCCATCGACGTTCATGTTCGATTCGAAGACGGGAAGCCAGGGATCGCGGTATGGCTCCACGACCGTCAATTGGGACCGGAGAAACGAGAGCAACTAGAGCAGGTGATGAAGAGCTTGCACACGACTCCGCGGTGGGTGTTTACTGAGCGAATGCACCGCCCCGTGGAGAAGAAGAAGGACCGGGTCAACCTCTCGACGTTGGAGCGAGACCGAATGGAGGCGTCGCGCTTTGATGCACTCGGACCCGGCGAGGGCACGCTGCATTACCTCGTGGAAGGGAATGCGAAGATGAGGACCTATCGGGGCCTAAAGCTGATCCATGCTCCAGGAACGTTTAGCGGCTTGGTTCGCGAAGACCCTCTGGAAGATGTGTTGCTCACGCGAAAGGGTGCGCTGCTCCACCCCGGCGAGTTAGAAGCGCTCAAGGCATGGGAGACTGAGCGGGAGGCGCTGCGCATGGAAGCCGAAGCTCGTTCGAAGCGCGAGGCTGCTGAGCGGGCGCGGCGGTGGGAGAAGCTCAACCAGAAGCCCCTTAGTCACCGTGCGAGTGCAGGTCTGCCTCGGGTGAGCACGTTCGGTGCTCAGCAGTCGCCACGCTCGGCCTTCATCACATCCCCACAGCAAAAAGTAGGGCCTCGCCCAGGCGATGAGGCTGAGTGCTCCGTTTGCGGCCGTGTGCGACGGTGGGTAGCCCGCAATGGTGCGACAGGAGAGGTGAAGTGTCCCGACTGTGTAGGGAAGGTGCCACCTCGAAAGCGGGATTCTTAGCGAGCCGCGTTGCTACATCAGCTAAGTGGAAAGTGGAATTTGTGGAATAACGCCGCCTAGTTGGTGTCAATTTCCACATATTCCACTTTCCACTCGGCTCACACGCCCGTTTTCTCCTCAGCCCATGAGGGAAAGAAGGCGTGGTAGTTGACCGTGTGCGAAGCTGGATCGACTAGCCGCGTAAACGCCCCGTGGGTCGCATCCTCGGCCAAGCGCGCTTCGATCAGGCGCTCGATCACCTTGTAGGCAGCCGAGGTGCCAACCTGCCAGACCTCCTTCACGTCGGTGTAACCGAAGCTCTCGGAAAGGCTAAGCGCCAGCCGCTTGTCGCGGCTCATAGCCGCCCGTTCGAAGCCATACTTCTCATAGATGCGGGCTGTCTCGTAGCGCAGCCACGTCGCAAGGCGGCACGCGCGTACCATCGCGGTTAGCGATACCTCCGTGGGGCGCTCGCCAGCCTGCACCGCCTCAGCGACTGCAAAGACGAGCGCTAAGCGCGCTGCCATGGCCTCCAGCTTCATGAGCGCCGAGCGTAGCGGGCCATTGGGAAGATTGAAAGCGAGGCGGCGATTCTCGTCATAGAAGGCGACGAAAAAGTCCCGCGCGTGGGGATGCAGCGTGAGTACGTCTGTCTCGTCGCCGCAAGGGAATGCGTAGAGGCCATGGATAAGCTGCTTATAGCCTTCGGTCACCTCTGGGGCTACCGTTGCTTCTGTCCAGCGCTGGAGACGTGTGGGAGGCTCACAGAACAGCAAGCGCGCAGCAAAGCCGCTTGCAAAGTGCGCCTTGGACATCTGATCGCGGAGCACCTCCGGCTGGATCGTGCCAGAGACATTGACGCTCGGCCGATCAATGCGAATCACCGGGTTTCGACTCGATTTGCGGTCGATCACGGTAGGTTTTCCGCCGTGCATCTCGATCCAAGCTTGCAAATCGCCCGACCCGCTCGCGTAGCGGTCGAAACTCCCAAACCATCCGGCAAGCTCGTCCCGGGCGAGGAGTACCCCCCTGGAGTTGTCGCCGAGGACGGCACCGAGGCTCTCCACAGTCGTGTCGCCGACGCGGTAGCGTGTAAGTAGGGGAGGGGTCGGCTTCGAGGCGCGACGCTGCTCCTTTTTGGGGAGGGTCTGGAAGTCGGCGAGTTCGGCTTCGTAGGCTGTGAGTTCTGCTTCGTACTTCTCAAACGAGGCGCGTTCGAGGTCGAGGATAGGACGGAGTGCTGCATCCATCGACGGCGACTTGCCCGAACCGGAGGGGGCCACCACGACACCCCAAAGCGTGGACGCTTCGGTCCACGTGGGTTTGAGTTGGATGCGGAAGGCATTCCCGACCGCCGCCGCTAGAGCAGCGAGGGTCGGGATGGCAATCATCGCTTCGTCAACGCCGATGGCCGCTGCATGCGCCCGGACATGCTCGGCAGCCGCCGTTGGCAGTGTGTCTGTGGGAAAGGGGACCCACGAGAGCGGGGCACCCCTCTCAGTCGCGAGGTGCCCCGATTCATTAGACGGGTGCCCCGGTGGGTGCCCCGATTCATTAGACGGGTGCCCCGCCTTGGTTGGGGGGGACCCGGCTGTTCGTCGGGTCCCGTTGATACATGAGTGGATTCGTGAGGCGAAATACCGGGGGGCAGTGCTGATGGACTGCCGTCACCTCGGTGCGCATCACGTTTCCCGTCCATATGCGAGGGATCTCTCATGGGCCTCCTCGCCACCGGCAGCAGCGTGCGCACAGATAGGCACAGTCGTCGTGCGGCCCTGGGGCACCCTCGTTGAGGAGAAGGTAGAGGCCGATTCGGAGGATCTTTGAGAGGTGAGTATGGCGCGGAGCGTGAATCTCTCGGCGTACCGGGATCTTGCACGCCCCGCATTCCATGCAATAGATTCGCATGGCGATAAGAAATACGTTTGTGAGCGTAAGTCTGGCCTGCCTGGGCACAGTCGGTTGCAGCCGACTGTGCCCCTCCTTTTTCGCCCCCCGACGAACTGTGCACTCTTCTCAGAGGGCTCAGCGAGGCCGTGGAATCGGGTAAGGCGGGTGCCCCGTAGGGCGAGTGCTGCATAGGCTGAACTGCTTGGTTAGCGGTTGACGCGGAAGAGTCGCTCGACGACGCGGCGGTCGAAGTACTTGCGGCGCTTAGATCCGAAGCTCATGCTCGGGATAAAGCGGGGGTCATCGGGGTCCAGATTGCTCCAGTTCAGGATCGTCCGGGCGTCGAGGCCGACCATGCGGCCCACTTCTTTTGCACTGAGAGCCTTCCGGTCATCCGGGACAGCCTCGATCTTGGTGATGATGGCGTCGAGCTTGCCTTCGAGGCGCTCAATGTGGTCAAGCAGTTCGTCACTCATGGGAGTGGAGGGCTAGTGGGTTTTGAAAGCGGTTCGGTTGTCGCGACGGCTTGACATTACCATCCACTCCCTGGGTGAGGCGTTCTCCCCGTTCCAGATTCGTGGACAGGCGACCGCGCTAGGAAGGCAAAGTGTCCACGCTCTAGCGAAAAGGTGGATATATGGACGGTATGAGCCATTTGAGCGTGGACGAGATCGGAAGGAATTACTTCTCGTTGTCCACGCTACTTTGAGAGCAGCCTTCACGGTCTACGCCGAGTTTCTGCTCGCGGCGGTAGAAAGCGCTGTCGAGCGCCTTCTTGACCCGGCGCTCATCACCTTCACCGTAGCCGACGAAGGTGAACATTGCTAGGGCGATACGGACACGTTTAGCCCTAGGGCGGTGAGAATGATGCTCCATAACAAAGTCGGCTGCCACTGAGATTTCCTGGACACGGATCTGCGGTACTCTGTCCAGGACGTCGTGGTCGGCTAGGTACTTGTCGATGCTGTCTAGCGCGTCGAGGTGTGCCCGCTCACTACCTGCTTCGCGCAGCATTGAGTGCAGCGTAGCTAAGTCATTCACGTCTAGGCGTGGGATTGGAAGAGGTGGAAGGTCCTCAGGGTCCGGTGGAACGTCTGACGATATTTGCGACGTGTTGTGAAGTCCGCGGAATGCCGCCCCAGCGAGGACGGCGGCCTCTCTTTTCGGATACAGCGTTGCGACGAGATCGGGGCGGAAACTTCCCCAACTATCGATTGGCGCTTTATCGGCCCATAGCGACAAGCGTTGACCAAGCTCCGCAAGGATCTCAAAGCGTCGCTTTCGCCTCTTTTCACGGATACCTTCGAAGTAGTCTGCATTCTTGCCCAGATACTTCTCAGCGTGACTGATCAGCTGAGGGACGTAATCCCCATGTAAGGCCAGGTAATCCCTGCCGAGTTCGCTAATAGGAGTGGGATGGGCGAGCTCTCGTATGTCTTTAGAGGCACGGTTTTCGTCGATAAGCGACTCGTTGAATGGGCGATAGCCTTCGAGGTAATGCCCACTGCGCTGCAACCATGCAACTGTGACGATCCGAATGAAGATGCGTTGTTCGTGTGTCATAGTCCTGCCTCGTCCAGGCGATTTTGGATGTCCTGTGCCGAAATGTGGTTGTAGGGCTTCATCGTTTCACTGCTCTTGTGACCGTGGTACTTCATCGTGTACGTATCTCCAAGGCCACTGCGCAGCAGCTCCGTCACGCTGGTGTGCCGCAAGCCGTGTAGTGAGACGGTGTCTCTAACCCCTGCAGCGCGGACGTAGCGCTTGAACGTAGTCGTGACGTGGTTGTCGTTGAGTGGAAACGGTTGGCCGCGCACGCACTTGTAGTAGAAGACGGGACCAGAGGTCGGCCGACCTTGTGCTCGGTGCCATGCTGCAAGGACGGAAAGGAGCGCGGATCGGATCGGGACCGTCCGCTCGTCGCCCGACTTGGTAGCCGTGACGTAGAGCATCCGACCAGCGAAGTCCACATCCTTCCAGTCGAGTTGAATCAGTTCCTTCCGCCGTAACCCCGCGTAATACCCGGTCATTGCAAGCGGCTTGAACCAGCGGTGGAGGCCCCGAACATGGCCTGACTTGATCTTTGCCCGCTGCTCCTGTTTAAAGGCAACGAGGATCGCATGGAACTCCTCAGCGGTCATCACTTTGCCCGAGAGTCGTGTGTCCTTGCGGGGGTAAGCGATGCGCGAAGCAGGATCAGCCGTGGTGTAGCCCTCCTCCTTCATCCACTTGAAGAGCATCTTGCAGAAGCGGAGGTACGTGGTCTGTGTTGCTACCGAGTAGCGCGTCTTAAAAGCGTACCTCCGCAGATCATCTTCGTTGATCTGTCCGACAGGCATCGAGGCCCCGATCTGGTCGGACAGGCGACGGAGGTGATCCGCATAGTCCGTGCGTGTGCGTTCGCGGACGTGCGACCGGCTCTCCATGAAGGCTGCTCCAACGCCTTCGAGCGTGCGTCCAACTGAGCGCTTGCGCTTTGCTTCGAGTTCGGCCTTGGGCGTCCATCCCGCGAAGGGATCCATGTCCCCGAGACGGTAGCGTTCACCATACTCGACCTTGAGCTTGTCCGCCTCGCTCTTCTTCTTCGTGCCAAGGCTGAAGACCTTCTGTTCGAGCTTGCCGCTGGGCAACCGGCGAGAGAAGACGACGGAGTAGAAGCCGTTTCGCTTGCGCAGGCTCGCCATGAACGAGAGTAGGAGGGGTTGGAAGTCACCGTGACGCAGCGTGTGCTACATCATTTGTTACAACCAAGCTACTCTGGACGGTCTCTCAGGGGAAAGGAGGAGGGCGCGGGACCCGCGTTCCTTATCCACAAAAAAGCCCGAAATCGGCACGTAATGGCTGATTTCGGGCGGAAGTCGTGGAAAACTTCTGGTGCCCCCACAAGGACTCGAACCTTGGACACCCTGATTAAGAGTCAGGTGCTCTAACCAACTGAGCTATAGGGGCACCGCGTTAAACGCGCTTGCCTAGGCCGGTTCCGAACCCGGAAGGCTTCGTGTGCTCTTCAACGCGCCGCCCGATCTCTGTCGCCGCACGCCCGTGTGTGGCTTGCATTCCGGCCCGTCCCTTCCGATCCTTCGGCCCCTCGCACGTTCACCGCCTCGCTGTCTATGCGTACTGCTCTGCTGCGCCGCGTCCAAGCGCACCTCCTCGCCCGTCCCGACCGGCTTGACACCGCGCAGTGGGCGTGGTGCCGCAACCTCCGCGCGGTCCTCGACGAGGGCGCGGCTCCGGAAGGCTTCCGGTGCTGCCTCGCCGGGCACGTGCTGCTGCTCGACGGCGTCTACGACGAGCCGACGATGCTGCGCCTCTCCGTCGAGCGCGACTGCGGCTACCTCGGGCGCCAAGCACGCGAAGCGCTCGACGCCACGGAGGCGGAGCAGCGGCTGCTCTTCTATCCGAGCCAGTGGCCCAAGGCCTTCCGCGCGGCCTACTACACCGCGTCCCGCGCCGAGGAGGCCAGCGTCGTGGCGGCGTTCCTCGACCATGTGTTGCCCGCCGAGCTGACCCCGGCGCCCGACCGCCCCGCCATTGAGGCGGAGCGCGTGGCAAGCCCGGCCTGGCAGGGTGCGCGCGCACGCTAGGCCCTGCCGATCCGGCCGGTCGGGGCAACGGGGCGCCGCGTATCTTACGCGCCCTCATCCACACCCGCCCGCTGCCCTTATGCGCCGCCCGAATACCGTCGTCCTCGTTGCCCTTGCGGCACTGCTCGCGTTTGCTCCGTCGCTCTCCGCGCAGCCAGCCGGTGTCCCCGACACGCACCGCGCGGGACCGCTCGACAACGGCAAGATGTGGCTCTTCGAGCAGCCGCCGATCGCCTACCTCGACTCGACCTACGATTTCCGCCCCGACGCGGACTGGTTCGAGCGGGCCCGCCTCGGCGCGCTGCGCATCTCTGGGTGCTCGGCGGCGTTCGTCTCGCCGAACGGGCTTGTGGCGACCAACCACCACTGCGTGCGCAGCCAGATTGTGGAGGTGGCCGAGGAGGGCGAGTCGCTGTTGGACGACGGGTTCGTGGCGATGACGCTGGACGAGGAGCGCCCGGTGCCCGGCTTCTACGCTGACCAACTCATCGCCATCGCCGATGTGACGGCGGAGATCGAGGCCGAACTGGGCGACGGTGCGGGGGCGGTGACGCCCGAGCAGATCGAGGCGGCCACGGACGCCCTCGCCGAGCAGCTTGCGAACGCGCGCGGCGGCGAGGACGCGGGCATCCGCGTGGAGGTGGTCGCGCTCTACGAGGGCGGACGCTTCTCCGCCTACACCTTCCAGCGCTACGAGCACTTCCAACTCGTCATGGCGCCCGAGTACGCGCTCGGCAGCTTCGGCGGCGACGCGGACAACTTCACCTTCCCGCGCTACAGCCTCGACTTCGCCTTCCTCCGCGCCACTGACGCCGACGGCGGGCTCCTCACCGTCGAGCACTACTTCCCCCTCGCCCAGGACGGGGCCAGCGCAGGCGACCTCGTCTTCGTGATCGGCAACCCGGGCTCGACCTCGCGCCAGGCGACCGTCGCCCAGCTCCAGTTCCGCCGCGACCTCGCCGTGCCGACCGACCTCGCGTGGGTGACGAGCCGCACCGACGCGCTCGCCGCCTACCTCGCGCAGAACCCGAACGACGACACGCAGCGCGTGACGCTCTCCAGCCTGCTCAACTTCCAGAAGTCGCTGCTCGGCCAGCAGGACGCGCTCCGCAACGAGGTCGTGATGGCCCGGCGCGCCGACTCCGAGCGGCAGTTCCGTGAGGCGGGCGCAGGCGACCTCATCGACCAGATGGCGGCGGTGCAGTCAGACCGTCGGGCGCTCGGCGACGCGTTCCAGGCATTCTCGCGCTTCGGTAGCCAGCGCTTCTCGTCCGGCTTGATGCTGCGCGCGCTCATCGGGGCGCAGGGTGATGCGGAGCGGCTCGCCACCATCGAGAACCGGCCCGACCCGCTTGAACGGCTCTACTTCGAGGCCGACATCGCCACGCTGCGGCGCTACTATGCCAAGGCCGGCCTGCCCATGCCCGAGGTGCTGCGCGGCGCCTCCGACGCGGCCGTGGCCGCGAAGCTCCGCAGCAACACGGCCCTCACCGACGCCGCAAGCACGCAGACCGCGCTCGACAACGGCGGCCTCCCCACTGCTGACGTCCTCGTCCAGCTCGGCGGCGAGGTGCTTGGCGAACTCCGCCGGTTCTACCAGGCCAGCGGCGAACTCACGGAACGCGAGCAGGCCGTGGCCCGCGCCATCGGGCAGAAGCGCTTCGCCGTCTACGGCACCGCCGTCCCGCCCGACGCGACGTTCTCGCCGCGCATCACCGACGGCCTCGTGCGCGGCTACGAGTACAACGGCACCGTCGCCGCGCCCTTCACGACGTTCTTCGGCCTCTACGACCACTACAACTCCTACTGCGATCAGGACGACCCGTCGGACGACGCCGGGGCCGGAGCCGGAGCGTGCATGTGGGCGCTGCCGGAGCGCTGGCTCCCCGTCCCCGACGCGCTCGCGCTCGGCACGCCGGTCAACTTCTCGTCCACCGCCGACACCATCGGCGGCAACTCGGGCTCGCCGGTCGTGAACCGCGACCTCGAACTCGTCGGCATCAACTTCGACCGGACGATCGAAGGGCTGGCGCGCAACTACCTCTACTTCGCCGAGATCGGACGCAACGTGTCCGTGGACGCGCGCGGCATCCTGGAGTCGCTGCGGTCGGTCTACCAGCACGACCGCCTCGTCACTGAGCTGACGACGGGTGAACTCTAGGCCCGCACGAACGTGAGGACGCCTGAACGCGTGACCATGAAAGAGCGGCAGGCCCTCGAGCGAAATCACCTCCATACGTTCAAGCCTGCATACGTTCACACGTTGCTTGGTGCGGTGCTGCTCGTCCTCGTGGGGACTGGCTGCACCCGGACGGTCCGCCCGACAGCCTACGAGGGGCCGCTGGTGCGCTGGATGTGGTCGGGCGCGGTGACGCCGACCTCGGCGACGGTGGTGGCGCAGCTGCGGCAGCCGCAGGACTCGGTGCGCGTCGTGTTCAGCCGCACGCCCCGCTTCGAACTGGCCATTGCCTCAGCGTGGGTGCCGGCGCCACGCGGCACGCTGAGCAACGACGCGACGGTACGGCTGCCCGTGCGAGGCCTCGTGCCGGGGATGAGGTACTTCTACGCGGTCGAGACGCCGAGCCTCCGCGATACGGCCTTCGGGCGGCTGCGCACGCCACCGCGCGGGCCGCACTCGTTCACGTTCGCGGCCGGGGCGTGTGCCGCAACAGGGTCGCGCAGCAGCGTCTACGACTCGATCCGCACGCTCAACCCCGACTTCTTCTTCCACCTCGGCGACGCGCACTACGAGGACATTGAGCAGAACGACGTGGCCGTGTTTGGCGAGGCCTACGACGACATCCTGACCTCGCCCACGCAGTCGCTCCTCTACCAGAGCACGCCCATCGCCTACACCTGGGACGACCACGACTTCGGCCCCAACGACTCCGACGCGACCTCGCCGAGCCGGTCCGCCTCGCGCATCGCCTACCAGCGCTTCGTCCCGCACTACCCGCTCGCCGATCCGGACGCCGCGCCCGAAGACCGCGCGATCTACCAGACGTTCGTGCGGGGCCGCGTACGCTTCGTGGTCACCGACCTCCGCTCCGAACGCGACCCACACGACGTCCCGCTCCCGGAGCGCTCGATGCTGGGCGCGCAGCAGAAGGCCTGGTTCAAGCAGACGCTCCGCGACGCCACCGAGCCGCTCGTCATCTGGGTCAGCGGCGTGCCGTGGATCGCCGACCTCGACGAGGACGGCGACAACTGGAGCGGCTATGCCGCCGAGCGCGCGGAGCTGGTGGCCTTCTTCGAGGAGATCGACATCACAGGCCGCATGGTCATCCTCTCGGGCGACGCCCACATGCTCGCCGCCGACGACGGGACGCACAGCCCCGGCGGCATCCCTGTCTTGCAGGCGGCCCCGCTCGACCGGCGCGGCTCGGTCAAGGGCGGGCCGTACACGCACGGGCCTTTTGCGCCGCCGGTCTTCTCAATGACCAACACCTTCGACGGGCAGTTCGGTATCATCACGGTGGAGGACGAGGGCGGCAGCGAGCTCTGCCTCACGTTCAGCGGGCGCCGCCTCGATCGCAGCGACGACGAGGTCGAGGAGCTCCTGCGCCTCACGCGCTGCTTCCAGGTCCCCGACCGCCTCTTCGACGGCCCCATCTTTGAAGGCCCGCCGGTTCCTGACGATGGCGGCCAAGAGGAATAGGCCTACGCTTCTGCCGCGAGCGTCACGCGCACGACGCGCACGGGCTGGCCGGGTGTGCGCACATGGACGAGGTAGGACCCCGGTGGCACCGCCGCGCCGCGCTCCGAGCGAAGGTCCCAGGTCGGCACGCCGAGGCCGTCGCCGCGCACCGTGCGCAGCGGCACGCCACCGGTGGTGAAGACCGAGAGCGTCGAGCCCGGCGTGGTGCCTGCGATGCCGAGGCGGCCACCTCGGGGCGCGATGCTGCGCGCGAGCGGCAGCCCAAACACAGTGGCGTCCGCCCAGCCAGAGCGCAGTGATCCGTTGGGCGCGCGGACCACGAGGTCGGCGAGGAGCGCCGCGTTGGCGGGGTCGAGGCGGACAGCGTCGCGGAAGGCGGAGCGCGCGTCGTCGTCGTTGCCCTGTTCGAGGAGCACGAGGCCCTCGACTAGGGCAGCGGCGTGCCAGGACGGCCGCTCGGCGCGGGCGGCGCGGGCTTCGTCCAGCGCCTCGGTGCGGCGGCCCTGGCTGTGGAGGAATGCGGCCCGGCTCGTGCGCACGGTCGCGAGCGCAGGCTGGAGGTCGAGCGCCTGCACGTAGAGCGCGTCGATTTCGTTAGACGCTCCGGTGCTCTCGGCGAGCACCGCGTCAGTGCGGGCGCGGGCGAGCGCTTCGAGGCGCTGCGGCGTGGCCTCGGCATCCACGGCCGCCTCGAAGGCGGGGAGGGCAAACTCCAGTTTGCCGAGCTGGTGCGCGACTACGCCGAGGAGGAACTGTGCCTCCCCACGCTCTGCGCCATCGCCGACCGCGCGGAGGGCGTTCGTGAGCAGCGCCGCGCCCTCGGCCATCGTCTGCGGGTCGCCGATCTGCGTGCCGAAGATGGACGTCGCCATGCCCTCGTAGACCGCGCCCGACTCGGTGCCTGCGTCGCGCTCGTAGTAGGGCGCGAGCACGCCCGCCTCGCCGAGCGCCAGCGGCTCCGAGGCGACTGGGCGGCCGTCGTCTGGACGGCCGTCGTCTACGACGCGGATCAGGTGGTCCGTGAACGACGAGTGCGGCGCGTCGTCGGCCTCGACCTTGGGCATGTGGCAGCTGAAGCAGTTCGCCCCGTCGGCGTGCTGCGCCTGCAGTTCGGGCGTCGGCATCAGCGCTTGCAGCGCGCGCTGTTGGTCAGGGGTAGCCGCGTGGCACGACTGGCACGTCTGGTTGAAGTAGCCCGGCCCGGCCTCGCGGAAGCCCTCGTGGGGGTTGTGGCACGTCGTGCACTCCATCGGGGCCGCCGTGTTGAAGGTCGCCTGTTCTAGTGAGACAGTGAAGCAGGCACTCTGCCGCATCCGGTCGGCGTGCGAGACGACGGGGATCTGGTCGCCCGACATCTCCTCCGGCAGCGCGAAGAACGAGCGGTGCGCCGCGACGAGGCGGCCGGGGACGTAGCTGAACGCGTCCTCGTCCTCGCGCAGCACCGCCGTTGTGGCGTGGAGGTGGCACTGCTGGCACGTGTCGAGCCGCCGCTCCAGGTCGAGGTGCCCCGTGTTGACGATGGTCGGGTCGACCCAGTCGGGGTCGCCGCCGGAGGGCTCGGGGTCTTCGAGGCGGGCCGCGACGTGCGTCGCGCCGGGGCCGTGGCACGACTCGCAGCCGATGCCCATCGGCATGTCCGGGTACTTCCCCTCGACGAACGGCACCGTCTCAGGGTGTCCGTTGTGGCAGGCCGTGCAGCGGTCGGGGATGAGCCGGTCGAAGCGCCCGTTGGTGACCTCGTAGCCCGGCGAGAAGTCCCAGCGCCCCGCGCCGTCGTCGGCCTGGGTGTACCACGTCAGCGGGAGTTGGTAGAGGCGGTCGTTCTCCTCGAAGAAATACGTCCGCGCCGCCGAGCCGCTGCCCATCACGAAGTCCATCGGGCGGCGCAGCGTGTGGACAACGGCGCCCGACGGGTCGCGCAGCCGCTCCTCCTGAACGAGTCGGCCGTCGACGTCCAGGACGACGTATTCGTAGCCCGCGTTCACGTCGCGGATGGGCCTCGTCAGGACGCGCTCCACCTGCACGTCGGGCGACCACGCGTAGAACGAGTTCGCCATCCCGTGGCTTTGGTAGCTCGCATAGAGGTCCTCGTGGCACGTCGCGCAGGCCGCATCGCCGACGTATTCGACCCCATCGGCGATGGCCAGGAACGGGTGCACCGCGCTGTCGGCGACCTCGTCCGGCGAGGTGCCGCCGCAGCCCACGACGAGCGCGACAGCGAGGAAGAGGCAGCCGACGATGCCGGCCGTGAGGAGGCGGGGTGGAGTCATGAAGGGCGGGGGAGACAGGGCCAAAGTATACCGGGTGGACGCAGCGCGCGCAATGGGTAGGCTGGACGGTCTGGGTTGCACTGAAACCGCTTTCATCGCGCCGCGCTGCTCGATATATTGCCCGCGATTGTGAAGGCCCCGTAAACCGCCCGTTCCCCCGTGCATACCCAGCCCGCGCTCTCCTGCGTGCTCGCCCTGGTTGTCAGCCTCGCTGCCAGCGCGTGCGGCGGCGTGCCTAACACGGACGCGGACGACTCTGGTGGCGCCACGGTCGCGGCGGTCTCCGATACCGGTAGGGCCTGGGTCACGCTCTTCGACGGCACTAGCCTCGACGCCTGGCGCGGCTTCGCCGACGACGCCATCCCGCCCGGCTGGCAGATCGACGACGACAGCCTCCTCTACTTCGACCCGGCGCCTGAGGGAGGCGGCGACCTCGTCACGCGCGAGGCCTACGCCGACTTCGAACTGGAACTCGCCTGGAAGATCTCCGAGTGCGGCAACAGCGGCCTCTTCTACCGCGGCGTGCTCGGCGACACGTACGACTACATCTGGCAGACCGCGCCCGAGATGCAGGTCCTCGACGACGCCTGCCATCCCGACGCGCGCTACCCCTCGCACCGGGCTGGCTCGAACTACGACCTCTACGTGGCGACGCCCGGCGTGGTCAAGCCCGCGGGCGAGTGGAACGATGTCCGCATCGTGGCCCGAGGCGGGGCGGTCGAGCACTGGCTCAACGGCGAGCGCGTCGTGGCCTACGAGCAGGGCAGCGAGGCCTGGGCGGCCCGCGTCGCCGCGAGCAAGTTCCGTCGGATGCCGACCTACGGCGCGTTCATGAGCGGCGTGATCGGCCTGCAAGATCACGGCGACCCCGTGTGGTTCCGCGACATCCGCATCCGCCCCCTCGATGTGTGACTGGGCGACCCCTGCAGATTTCCCCTAGCATTCCGGACACCGAGAACCTTGCTGCTCTCTAGCTCCTCGACCACCAAACCGCCATCCCCGCGCACGCGGGGACCCATACGGTGTCGGCGACTGTAGCGAAGCATCGCATAGATCCTCGATCACGTCGGGGATGACGCAGGAACGGGGTGTCCGAACTGCGTGCTCCTTTTCTCCCCCACCAACTTCCTCCTCCCATGCAGCGAGGCCTGAGCGCGCGCCTAAGCGCGATGATGTTCCTGGAGTTCTTCGTCTGGGGCGCGTGGTACACCACCGTCGCGGTCTACATGGCCGCCGAGGGCCTAGGCGACCTCACGCACTGGCCCTACACGGTCAACCCCGTCGCGGCCATCGTCGCGCCGTTCTTCCTCGGGCTGATCGCCGACCGCTACTTCGCCGCGCAGAACGTCTTCGGCGTGCTCCACATCCTCGGCGGGGTGTTCATCCTCGCCGCGCCGAGCACCATCCAGAACCCGACGCTCTTCATCCTGCTGCTGCTCGCCTACAACCTGTGCTACATGCCCACGCTCGGGCTCTCTAACACCATCGCGTTTGAGCACCTCGACGACCAGGAGCGGCAGTTCCCGATCATCCGCGTCTTCGGAACGATCGGCTGGATCGTGGCGGGTCTGGCGATCTCGTTCGTGATGAGCCCGATCCTCGGGGTGACCGCCGAGGCGACGGCGTGGCCGCTCTACCTCACGGGCATCTTCTCGATCGTGCTCGGCTTCTTCGCCTTCACGCTGCCCAACACGCCTCCGGCGGCAGCGGGCGAGCCCGTCTCGGTGCGCAGCATCGCGGGCGTCGACGCCTTCAAGCAACTCGGCAGCAAGCCGTTCTACATCTTCCTCGCGGCGAGCTTCTTGCTCTGCATCCCGCTGGCGGCCTACTACAACTTCACGCAGCTCTTCCTCTCGGCGACCGGCTTCGAGAATATCGCCGCGACGCAGTCGCTCGGGCAGGTGTCCGAGATCCTGTTCATGCTGCTCATGCCGATGCTCTTCGTCCGCTGGGGTGTCAAGTGGATGCTGGCCGCGGGCATGGCCGCGTGGGTGCTGCGCTACGCCCTCTTTGCCCTCGCCGCGCCGGACGCCGTGATGTGGATGATCGTCGGGGGCGTGTTCTTGCACGGCATCTGCTACGACTTCTTCTTCGTGACGGGCCAGATCTACGTCGAGAAGAAGTCCACCCCGAAGGTGCGCGGCCAGGCGCAGGGGCTGCTCGTGCTCGTGACCTACGGCGTCGGCATGCTCATCGGCGCGCAGGTCGCGGGGCAGCTCTACAACCGCTTCCTCGGCGACCGCGAGGCGCTGCCGCTCGCCGAGTGGCCCGACTTCTGGTGGCTCCCGGCGGGCCTCGCCGCGGTGATCCTCGTCCTCTTCATCGCGCTCTTCAACGACAAGGTGGACAAGGAACCCGTCCCGTCGGACACCGCGTCTACCCCCGCGCCTGAGGCGGGCGTACCCGTCGTTTCCTGATTCAGCCCGTCGTTTCCTGATTCAGCCCGTCGTTTCCTGATTCAGCCCGTCGTTTCCTGATTCAGAACGCTTCCTGACCCCAACCTGACCCCATCATGCACGACCTCGTGAATCCCACGATCGACCGGCGGACGGCGCTGCGGCGGCTCTCGGGCCTCCTCGGCGGCATCGCCACGGCGCCGCTGGTCTCCAGCATGCTCGCTGGGTGCACGGCGCCCTCCGGCGAGGAGGCCGCGCGCTACACCTACGTCGCGCTCGATGAGGGCCAGCAGCGTACCCTCGCGGCGCTCGTCGACCAGATCATCCCCGCCACCGACACGCCCGGCGCGGCCGAGGCGGGCGTGCCGCAGTTCGTGGACAAGGTCCTCGCCGAGTGGTTCGACGCCGACGAGAAGGCCGACTTCCTCGCCGGGCTCACCGAGTTCGAGGCGCGCGCGACGACGCAGCACGGCACCGCCTTCGCCGACCTCGACGACGCCGCACAGCAGGCGATGGTCGAGGCGCTCGACGCCGCCACCTACCTCCCGCCCGGCGCTGCCGCCGAGGCGAGCGCGGCCCCGGACAGCGATGCCACCGCCGACACTGATCCCGACGGCGATACGGCCGAGAACGATGTCGCCGAGATGGGCGGCGGCGGCGGCGGCGACTCCAACGTCCAGACTCCCGGCACCATCCAGGTCAACCCCGACGCCCCGCCGTTCTTCCGCGCCATGAAAGAGCTCACCGTCGTGGGCTACTACACCTCCGAGATCGGCGCCACGCAGGAACTGCGCTGGAACCCCGCCCCCGGCCTCTGGCTGCCCAACGAACCCGTCACCGAAGATTACCGCGCCTGGGCCTAGCCGAGTAGCAAGTGGCAGGCGTCAAGTGGCAAGGTAGCCACGATGAATGCCTCGGCCCACTTGCTACCTGACACTTGCTACCTGACACTCACACTCCCCATGCCCCATCCCCGTGACGCCCACAGCACCTCGCTGATCGAAAAGATCTGCACGGTCAACGTCCAGACCTCCGAGCCCTTCGACGCCATCGTGGTGGGCTCGGGCATGTCGGGCGGCTGGGCCGCCAAAGAGCTGTGCGAGAAGGGCCTCAAGACGCTCGTGCTGGAACGCGGCCGCAGCGTCGAGCACGGCACCGACTACATCACCGAGCACAAGGCGCCCTGGGAGATGCCCTTCCGCGGGCGCGGCGACCGCCAAGCTGTGGAGGCGCGCCAGTTCCGCCAGTCGAAGGCGGGCCCGTTCAACGCCTACACGGCGCACTGGTACGTCGACGACGTGGACCACGCCTACGAGACGGCCCCCGACGGCGACCCCAACGAGGTCCTCTGGGTGCGCGGCTACCACCTCGGCGGGCGCTCGATCATGTGGGGCCGCCAGTCCTACCGCCTCGCGCCGATGGACTTCGAGGCCAACGCCCGCGAGGGCATCGGCACGCCCTGGCCCGTCGCCTACGACGAGATTGAGCCGTGGTACTCCTACGTCGAGCGCTTCGTCGGCATCTCGGGCGAGGCGCTCGGGCTGCGCCAGCTCCCCGACAGTGAGTTCCTCCCTGCGATGGCGCTCACCGGGCCGGAGGAGCACTGCCGCGACGTCATCGCCGAGCGGTTCGGCCGCACGCTCACCATCGGGCGCGCCGCCATCCTGACACAGCCGCACCTGGGCCGCGGCCCGTGCCACTACTGCGGCCCGTGCGACCGTGGCTGTACCGCCGGGGCCTACTTCTCCAGCCTCTCGTCCACGCTCCCGGCCGCCCAGGCCACGGGCAACCTCACCGTCCGCTCCGACTCTATCGTCCACAGCCTCATCTACGACGAGGAGCAGGACCGTGTCACCGGCGTGCGGGTCATCGACCAGGTCACGAAGGAGGCGATCGAGTTCTACGCCAACGTCGTCTTCCTCAACGCGAGCGCCCTGGGCTCGACGTCGATCCTGATGAATACCAAGACGCCGCGCTTCCCCGACGGGCTCGGCAACCAGTCCGGGCTGCTCGGCAAGGGCATCATGGATCACCACTTCAAGTGCGGCGCCGTCGGCGACATCCCCGGCTTCGACGATGTCGCCCCTTACGGCAATCGCCCCAACGGGATCTACATCCCGCGCTTCACCAACCTCCCCTGGGACTCGTCCTCGCGGCGCGACTTCGTACGGGGCTTCGGCTATCAGGGCGGTGCCGGGCGGCGCAACGGCTGGGGGCGCGGCGCGGGCATGCCGGGCGTCGGCGTAGCGCTCAAGGAAAACCTCCAGAAGCCGGGGGCCTGGGAGTTCGTCATGTTCCCCTTCGGCGAGATGCTGGCCTACGACGACAACTACATGGAGCTCACCGACGAGGTCGACCAGTGGGGCATCCCGATCCCGCGCGTCGTCGGCGGGCTGAAGGAGAACGAGCTCAAGATGCGCGAGGCGATGATCGCCGACGGCGTCGAGATGCTCGAAGCGGCGGGTGCGGAGAACATCCGCACCTTCGACCAGCCCTACCGCCTCGCCGAGGGCATCCACGAGATGGGCACTGCGCGCATGAGCGACAGCCCCGAGACAGGCTGCGTCGACCGCTGGAACCGCGTCCATGAGATCCCCAACCTCTACGTCACCGACGGGGCCTTCATGACCTCGGCGGGCTGCCAGAACCCGTCGCTCACCTACATGGCCTTCACCGCCCGCGCCGTCGACCACGCCGTCGAGTCCATGAAGCGCGGCGAACTGCGGGTGTAGACTGTCCATTCTTGTCATCCTGAACTCGTTTCAGGATCTCCACGCGATGTCTGAGATGCTGAACCACGTTCAGCATGACAGAGGTGGTGGTTCTGAGGCGAAGCAAACACCTACCCATGCGCCGTCGCGACTTTGTCCGCACCTCCGCTGCTGCCGCGACGGGCGCGGCGCTCAGCCCGATGATCCTGCCGCGCCACGTGCTCGGCGGCCCCGGCGTCCGCGCGCCGAGCGACCGGCTCCGGCTCGCCGCCATCGGGGCGGGCGGCATGGGCGCGCAGAACATGAGCCGCCTCACCACGGAGCACATCGTCGCGCTGGCCGACATCGACTTTGGCTACGTGGACGGCGGCATCGAGCGGCGGCTCACCAACCGCGACGGCTCGCGCAACGAACGGTGGCACACGCTCCAGGCGGCCTACGCCGAGGCGAACCGCTACGCCGACTTCCGCGAACTGCTCGACGCCGAGGAAGACCTCGACGGTGTCGTGATCTCGACGCCGGACCACGTCCACGCGCTCGCCGCGCTCATGGCGATGGAGCGCGGGTTGCACGTCTACGCCCAGAAGCCGCTCTGCTACTCCGTGGAAGAGTGCCGCCGCCTCGCGCACGCCGCTGAGTCGACGGGCCTCGTGACGCAGATGGGCAACCAGGGCCACTCCGGCGACGACGGGCGGCGCCTCGTCGAACTCGTTCGCAGCGGTCTGCTTGGCGAGATCCGCGAGATCCAGTGCTGGACCGACCGCCCCGCTGGGTGGTGGGGTCAGGGCATCGATCGCCCCGCGCCGCAGGACCCACCTGACGGCGTGGCGTGGGACCTCTTCCTCGGTCCGGCCCCCGAGCAGCCGTTCTACGAGGGCACGCATCCCTTTGGCTGGCGCGGCTGGGTCGACTTCGGCGTCGGCGCGCTCGGCGACATGGGCGCGCACATCCTCGACTTCCCCGTGTGGGCGCTCGGCCTCGGGCAGCCCCGCCAGATCCAGACGCGGCGCTCCCCGTGGGGCGGCGAGCGCGGCCAGCCGCCGGTGACCTACCCCGTCGCCTCGATGACGACCTACGTCTTCGACCGCGCCGATATCGGTCAAGGGGATGGCGGCGACCTCACCTTCACGTGGTACGACGGCGGTCTCCGGCCGCCCACGCCCGCCGGGGCTCCCGACGGTTTTGCGCTCAACCCCGATGGCGGGGGCATCTTCGTCGGCGAGCGGGGCAAGCTGGTCTACGACACCTACGGCCGCAACCCCCGCCTGCTGGCCGCCGACGGCAACTACGGCGCGCTCCAAGCCGAAGCCGAGGCCGTGCCGGTCTCGCTGCCGCGCATCGAGGGCAGCATGGGCGCGCACGAGCAGAACTGGGTGCGCGCGATCCACGGCGAGGAGCCCGTGTCGTGCCCCTTCAGCTACGCCGCGCCGCTCACCGAGACGATGCTGCTCGGCGTCGCCGCGATGTACGAAGAGAAGCCCGTGCTCTACGACGCCGACGCCATGCGCATCACCAACGCGCCCGCCGCCGACGCGCAGCTCCGCCGCACCTACCGCAGCGGCTGGGACCTGCCTGCCGAGAGTGTGTTCTCGCAGGGCTAGGGACCAGAGACTATGGACTGGCGAACAGGGACGAGTGGAGAGCGAGGAGGAAAGAGAAACCCAGCGCGTGCTCCCGCCATCCGAGTCGGTTTGCTTTCTCGACCCTCGACCCTCGACCCTCGACCCTCGACCCTCGACCCCCAATGCAACGACGCGACTTCGTCCGCACGGGCCTCGCAGCGGGGGCAGGCTTTACCCTCAGCCCAGGCGCCGAAGCGGCTTCCACGGCGGCGGCAGTGTCGCCCGAAGCGTCGATGCCGTTCCAGCACTCCGTCTGCCGGTGGTGCTACGGCGACCTCTCCGTCGACGAACTCGCGCGGGCGGCGAAGGCCATGGGTATCGCCTCGGTGGAACTGCTCGATCCCGAGGATTGGCCGACGGTGCAGGCACACGGGTTGACCTGCGCAATGCCGAACCCGCCGCGCCCGCCCGCCGACGTCACAGGCGGGCTGACCTACCTCGAATGGGGCTGGAACCGCCGCGCCCATCACGCCTGGCTCCTGCCCGCCTATGAAGCGCGCCTCGACGCCGTTGCGGCGGCGGGGCTGCCCAACCTGATCTGCTTCTCCGGCAACCGCGTCGGTCTCTCCGACGAGGAAGGCCTTGCTCATTGCGCTATCGGGCTGCGGCAACTCATGCCGACGGCCGAGCGCCTCGGCGTGACGGTGTGCATGGAGCTTTTCAACTCGAAAGTCGACCACCCCGACTACCAGGCCGACTCGACGCGGTGGGGCGCGGCGCTCGTGGACCTCGTCGGCAGCGACCGCTTCCGGCTGCTCTACGACGTCTACCACATGCAGATCATGGAGGGCGACGTGATCCGCACGCTCCGCGACTATGCGCCCTACATCGCGCACGTCCACACCGCAGGCGTGCCGGGGCGGAACGAGATCGACGAGACGCAGGAGCTGTTCTACCCCGCCATTGCCCGCACACTCGCCGAGATCGGCTTCGAGGGCTACCTCGCCCAGGAGTTCATCCCGACCGCCGCCGACCCGCTCGCCTCGCTCCGCGACGCCGTCGCGCGGTGTACCGTCTGAGGTCGGCGCCCGCGAGATGGGCCCGAAGCGATGGCGCGATGGGCGGGCCGATTGGCGCGAACGGCGAGTGAATATGCAGTCGCGCGTCGTATCGTGCGAAGCGATACGCTCCGCCCCTGTCTGCTGCTTCGATGGCCGTCTCCTACCGCCTGCCCACTGTCGTTGGTCTGTTCTTGCGCGAGGTCGGCCTCGTACCCGCGCATGTCCTCCGGCGCGCTGGGCTGGCGGCCGACCTGCTGGGGCGCGAGGCGCCGGCCGTCACCGGCGGGGAATACCATCGCCTGTGGACGGCGATTGGGGAGGAGGGCGGCGAGCGGCTCATCGGGCTCGATCTCGGGCGGCTTGCGGCACAGGAGGTACTGAGTCCTCCGCTGATCGCGGCGCTCGCCAGCCCGGACCTCGCGACGGCAGCGCAGCGGCTCGCGCAGTACAAGGCGCTCATCGGGCCGATCCGGTTGACGACAGACGCCGACGCGGACGGCCTGGCCCTGCGCATGTGCGGCGTCGGCTTCGGCCTGCCCCCGGCGCTAGCGCTCTTCGAGGTCGCCTACTGGGTCTACTTCGCGCGCCGCGCCACCCGCGAGCCCGTCGTGCCTCGGCGTATCGAACTGCTGGCTCGTCCCGCCGATGCCGTCGCCGTTGAGGAGGCGCTCGGCTGCCGGGTGCGGACGGGGCCGGACGTGCGCGTGACGTTCGCCGAGGTCGACGCGTGGCGACCGTTCCTCACCGCCGACGCCGAGGCGTGGCGGTTCTACGAGCCGGTCTTGCAGGAGCGCCTCGCTGACCTCGAACAGGGCGCAAGCCTCACCGAGCGGGTACACGCGACGCTCGTCGAGATGCTGCCGAGCGGGCGCGGCGCCGTCGACGAGGTGGCCCAGGCGCTGGCGCTCAGCCCGCGGAGCCTCCAGCGCCACCTCCGCCGCGAGGGCACGACGTTCCAGAAGACGCTCGCCCGCACCCGCGAGACGCTCGCGCTGCACTACCTCCGCGCGACCGAGATCACGACCACCGAGGTCGCCTTCCTGCTCGGCTACGACGACCCCAACTCGTTCTTCCGCGCCTTCCGCTCGTGGACCGGCACCACGCCCGAGCGCGCACGCCTCGCCTTCGCCACAGCCTGAAAGCGGCTGCGCAGCTACGTCCAGACTACGCTGCTCGCGTCCAGGCGCAACGCCCGCCCGAGCGTCTGAATCGGGAGCCTGTTGCCTGCGCAATACCGCGTCTGCTTCCGCCTTCGTACATCTGGCTTCTCACTTTCCCGCCGCATGACCGTCCTCCTCTTCGGTGCCACCGGCATGATCGGTCACGGCACCCTCAGCGCCGCGCTCGCCGACGACCGCGTGACGCGCGTGCTCTCGGTCGTCCGTCGTCCCTCGGGCCGTCGCCATGCCAAGCTGAACGAACTTGTCCACGCCGACATGATGGACCTCGCGCCCATCGCCGACACGCTTGCCGAGGCCGACGCGTGCCTGTTCTGCCTCGGCATCTCGTCGGCGGGCATGTCCGAGTTGGACTATCGGCAGATCACCTACGACCTCACGCTCGCTGTCGCCGAGACGCTCGCGGCGCGCAACCCGGCGATGACGTTCGTCTACGTCTCCGGGGCGGGCTCGAACGCGGCGAGCCGGACGATGTGGGCGCGCGTCAAGGGCGAGATCGAGCAGGCGTTGCAGGGCCTGCCGTTCGGCGCGGTGTACAACGCCCGCCCTGGCTTCATCCAGCCCGTCGGCGGCGCGACGAGCCGCACCACGCTCTACCGCGTCCTCTACGCCGTGATGGCCCCGCTCACGCCCATCCTGCGCCGCCTCGCGCCGAAGTCGCTGCTCGACTCCGATGAACTCGGCCGCGCGCTCGTGCAGGCCGGGCTCGCCGGGGCCGCCTCGTCGATCCTGGAAGTCCCCGCACTGCAAGACCTCGCCGTGCTGGCTGAGGCGTATGCTTCGGCGGCGTGATGCCCAATGCGCCCACAAGCTGCCGGTATTGTCATGCTGAACTGGTTTACTGCGTGAAGCTTCGCTTTCGGCATCTCAACAGAAATGCTGGAGATCCTGAATCGAGTTCAGGATGACACATAAGCATGTGTGCAAGCGTTCGTGGCGGGATTTGCGAGCAGGATGGCGGGATGGGCAAGTGGCGTGAGGAGAAGCCCGGGGCATCTTGGGAGCACAATCGCAGCATTGGGTCGACACGGCCCGCTCACCAACCATGTTTGCACCATGCCCACTCCGCCTCGTACTCAGGTCGTCCTCATCACCGGCGCGTCGTCCGGCATCGGCAAGGCGACGGCCGAGCGGCTGCTCGCCGACGGCCACATCGTCTACGTGGCTGCCCGCCGCGTTGAGAAGATGCAGGGCCTCACCGACCAGGGCGCGACGGCGCTCGCGATGGATGTCACCAAGACCGAGGACGCCGAGCGCGTCGTCGCGCAGATCATCGCCGAGCAGGGCCGCATCGACGCGCTGTTCAACAACGCGGGCTTCGGCCTCTACGGCGCCGTCGAGGACACCGCCATCGACGACGCGCGCTACCAGTTCGAGGTCAACCTCTTTGGTTTGGCGCGGCTGACGCAGCTCGTGCTGCCGCACATGCGCGCGCAGGGCTTCGGGACGATCCTCAACACGTCGTCCATCGGCGGCAAGATCTACACGCCGCTCGGCGCGTGGTACCACGCCACCAAGCACGCGCTCGAAGGCTGGAGCGACAGCCTCCGCCTGGAACTGGCGCCGCACGGCATCCGCGTGGTGATCGTGGAGCCCGGCATCATCCTCACCGAGTTCGGCGACGTGATGACGAAGCCGATGATGGAGCGCTCGGGCGACGGCCCCTACCGAGACCTAGCGCATGGCTTGGCGAAGGCAGCCGAGGCGAGCTACGCCAAGGGCGAGGGCTCCCCGCCGTCGGTGATCGCCGACGTGGTGGCCAAGGCCATCGGGGCCGCCACGCCGAAGACCCGCTACGCCGCCGGGCACATGGCGAAGCCGATTCTGGCGCTGCGCCGGTTTTTGCCCGACCGCTGGTTCGACCGCCTCATCCTCAGCCAGTCCACCTAGAGCCTGCGCCGACGATTCGGCGTCGTGAGGAACGTGGACGTGCCATCCGGCCGTAAGTGCGGGGGCTGCGTACTGTGCGCGGCCTCACGCACGTCTCACCCCCGCCTCTCTCATGAACACGCTCCTCAAGTATCTCGTCCGCGGCATCGGGTTGCTCGCCTCGCTGGGCCTACTGCTGCTCGCCATCGTCGTCATGGTCTACGCGGCCGTCGAGGGCGGCTTCGTCGTCGCCGAGACGCTGCAGTTCTCCAACTCGGAGTCGCGCGTGATCTACGACACGATGACCGTCGTGGACCTCTTTCTGCTGGGCTTCAGCGTTGTCATCGCGTCCGTCGGCATCTACGAATTGTTCGTCGGCTCGCTGTCGGGGATGCCCGAGTGGTTGCGGATCAACAACTTCGACACGCTCAAAGGCATCCTCATCAAGACTGCGATCGTGGTGATGGCCATCTCATTTATGGGCCGCGCCGTGACCTGGGACGGCGAGGAGAGCCTGCTCGAATATGGCGTGGCCATCGGCGCGGTGATTGCGGCGCTCGCGTTCTTTCTCAGCGTGAAGGAAGAGCAGAAATCGAAGGTATAGCGCGTCCCGTGGTCGTCGAGGCGTATCGCACGAAGACCGACCCTACACGCTGTCGCCCCTTCCATGACGACCTCGCCGACCCCGCCCTCGAAGCCGCGCCGTCGCTGGCGGCGTATCGTCGGGGGCCTGAGCCTCGCCGTTGTTCTCCTCCTCACCCTCCTCATGTTCGACGCCTGGAAAGCCCTTGGGACGAAGCCTGCCGGTGAGCGCCTCGTGCGCCTGGAAGCCTCGCCGCAGTACCGCGACGGCCGCTTCGTGAACGTCCTGCCGCAAGGCAACGCCGCCCCGTCGATGGGGACGATGCGGGAGTTCTTCTTCGGCGGCAGTGACCACCGGACGCCCGCCGCGCCGCCGCCGACCGTCGCGCGCACGGCCGCCGACTTCGCCGCGATGCCGGACGACCTGCGGGTGACCTGGCTCGGCCACTCGACGTTCCTCATCGAGCTCGACGGGGTGCGGCTGCTCATCGACCCGGTGTGGGGGGAGCGCGTCTCGCCGTCGTCGTTCATCGGGAGCCGCCGGTTCCACGCCCCGCCGCTGCCGCTCGACGCGCTGCCGCCCGTCGACGCGGTGCTGATCTCGCACGACCACTACGACCACCTCGACTTCCCGACCATCCGCACGCTCGCAAGTCCGGCGTTCCGTGACCGGGTGCCGCGCTTCCTCGTGCCGCTCGGCATCGGCGCGCACCTGGAGTACTGGGGCGTCGACCCGGCGCGCATCGAGGAGGTGGACTGGTGGGACGAGAAGGAGGTGGGCACCGGGACCAACACGGTGCGGCTCGTGAGCACGCCCGCGCGGCACTTCTCGGGGCGCTTCGTCAACGACCGCGACGCGACGCTCTGGACCGGCTGGGCCTTCCTCGGGGCCGAGCGGCGCGTGTTCTACTCCGGCGACACCGCGCTCACGCCGTCGTTCGCTGAGGTCGGCGAGCGGCTCGGGCCGTTCGACCTGACGCTGATCGAGGTTGGCGCTTACAACGAGGCGTGGAGCGACGTGCACCTCGGGCCGGAGCAGGCCGTGGCCGTCCACCGCATGGTGCGCGGCGAGGTCATGATGCCGGTGCACTGGTGCACGTTCGACCTATCGCTGCACGGCTGGACGGAGCCGGCCGAGCGTGTGCGGACCGCGGCGGACGCGTTGGGTATCCCGGTGGCGTTCCCGCGCCCCGGTGAGTACGTCACGCTGGACGCCGTCCCCACGGCGGCGTGGTGGCCTGCGCTCCCGTGGGACACGGCCGCCGAAGCCCCAGCGGTGTCGACCGGGCTGCCGGACGAGGTGCGCGCGCTGGTGCCGTAAGGCTACGTTCAGGCGGGGAGGGGTAGACGCAGGCCTGCGCAGACAGAGCGCCGAAGGCTGACGCCTGGCCATCCATGCGCTGGACTATCCATGCGCTGGACCTTTCATGCGCTGGACCTCGGCGGCCCAGGCACGGTGTCTTGGCACCGATCACGTCGGAGAGGGCACAGGGGAGCGCTATGAGAAGATCTGCGCCAGAGTCTCGTAGATGATAGGTGACCCCCGGTGCATGCCGTCCTCCGTACTCACTGTTGGCGCGTGCCCCGATGCACAGGAACTCAATCCACTTCCCATGACGCGATTTCTCTTCACCGTGCTGGCGGTGGTCCTCGCAGCCCCTGCCCTCGCCACGGATGATCCGCCCGACTCAACCTCGGAGGATCCACGTACAGCCGCGTTTGTTGCGGAGGCCGAGTCGCAAGGCCTCTCTGCTGCCGCTGCGCGCGCCCTCGGCGCACGTGCGGAGAACCAGATCCTTCGTGCCAGCAATATCCGCCAGGGGGCCGAGTTCGGGATCGCCCTGGCACTCGATGGCAACCGGGCTGTCGTGGGGGCCCCCTTCGATGGCGACGGTGATCTCAAGACATTGTTGAGAGGGTCCGCGTATGTCTTCGAGTTCGTGGGGGGCACCTGGACCGAGACCGCAGTCCTTCGAGGCAGCAACACAGAGGCGTTCGACGAATTCGGGGTGTCCGTCGCGCTCGACGGGGACCGAGCCCTCGTTGGGACCATCCGCGAGTCTGGCCCTGGCAACGCGACTCCCGGCGGGGGGGCCGTGTACGTCTTCGAGCTCTCGGGGGGCGCCTGGGTGGAGACGGCAGTCCTCCGCGCGAGCAATGCCGAATCTTCCGACTCCTTCGGAAGCGCGGTCGCGCTGGACGGCAACCGCGCGGTCATCGGCGCGGGCCTTGAAGATGGCCCCAACAATGCAATCCCCGAGTCTGGTGCTGCGTATGTCTTCGACGTATCGGAGGGCCAATGGGTGGAAACGGCGATTCTTCGGGCGAGCAACGCCGGTGAGGATGACATACTCGGTCAATCCATTGCGCTTGATGGCGACCGCGTTCTCCTCGGTGTGATCAGCGAAGCCGGCCCGTTCGATGCCACGTCTACGTCGGGGGCCGCGTACGTCTTTGAGCGTTCCGGCGAGACCTGGACGGCGACCGCGATTCTTCGCGCCAGCAACGCCCAGGAGCAAGACCGCTTCGGGCAATCCGTCGCGCTCGACGGCGACCGCGCGCTCATCGGCGCCCGTCTCGAAGACGGTCCCGGCAACGCGACCGCTGAGTCGGGCGCGGCCTATGTCTTCGAGTGGTCCGGCGACATGTGGATCGAGACGGCCATCCTCCGAGCCAGAGACGCCGGGGTCGACGACAATCTCGGGATCGCCGTCGCGCTCGACGGCGACCGGGCTCTGATCGGTGCAAGCGGCAAGGCGGGTCCCATAGTTGGCACGCCGGACGCGGGGGCCGCATACCTCTTCGAGTTGTCCGATGGGACGTGGACCGAGACGGTCTTCCTCCGCGCCAGCGCCCCAGCAACCTTCGATCAATTCGGGGCCCGCGTCGCGCTCGACGGTGACCGGGTGCTTGTCGGCGCGCCGTCACAGGATGGGCCCGGCAACGCTATACCCAATGCGGGTGCCGTCTATGCCTTCTCCGCGACGGCGACTACCATCGCTGCCGAGCCCGACGAGGCTACCCTCGCCCTGGGGTTCCCATGGCCCAATCCGGCCTCAGGTGCGGTACGCGTTCCGTATTCCCTCGCCGTCCCCGACGAAGTTCGGCTGACGGCCTACGACCTGCTGGGCCGCGAGGTGGCGCTCCTCGATTCGGGCGTGCGCCGTGCTGGCGAGCACGAAGCCATATTCAACGCGTCGGCACTGCCACCGGGCACGTACGTCGTGCGGTTGGTCGTCGGGACGCAATCCGCAGCGCGGCGCGTGGTTGTGGTGGAGTAGGTCACCAGCCGTCTCGCGCGCATGGCGTGGCGCCCGATGCTCCCACGGGACTCCTCCAGCGAGGCTCTGGCGATATCCTTCGGGCTGCTGGACGAGGTTCTGGAACTGGTACCGTAGCTGGCGGCCGCGTCAGGCGGCGAGCCGGTCGAGCGGGCTGGCCACGCCGAGCGTCCGCGTCGTGGCGACGTGGGTGTAGATCTGCGTGGTGGCGAGCTTCGCGTGGCCGAGCAACTCCTGAAGCGTGCGCAGGTCGAGGCCCTGTTCGAGCAGGTGGGTCGCGAAGGAGTGGCGCAGCGTGTGGCATGTGGCTCTCTTCTCGATGCCCGCCGCCTCGACGGCTCGCTTGAGGGCACGCTGCACGGACGACGGCGAACGATGATGCCGGTGGACCTGGCCCGTGCGGGGGTCCTCGGAACGCCGCGCCGAGGGGAAGGCGAACTGCCAGCCGAACTGGCGCGCGGCACCTGGGTGCTTTGCCGCGTAGGCGTGGGGAAGCTTGGCCTCGCCAAAGCCCTCCGCGAGGTCGCGGTGGTGAAGGGCGCGTACGTGGTCCAGGTGAATCCGCAGAGGGCCTGCTAGGGCGTCGGGGAAGAGCGTCACGCGGTCCTTCCGACCCTTGCCCTGACGCACCACGATCTGCCGCCGCTCGAAGTCGAGGTCTTTGACGCGGAGGCGTAGGCAGCCGCTCAGGCGCAGCCCGGCGCCGTAGAGGAGCCCGCCGATAAGCCGGTGCTCGCCGCGCAGTCGTTCGAGCAGCGCGGTCACCTCCGAGGGAGAGAGCACGACTGGAAGCCGGGCGGGCTTGCGAACGCGCACGAGGTCGAGGGTGTCGAGGGGCAGGGCGAGGACGGCGTCGTAGAGGAAGAGCAGCGCGGAGAGGGCCTGAGCTTGGGTGCTTGCGGCCACGTCACGTTCGTTGGCGAGGTAGTTCAGGAACGCCTCGACCTCAGGCTCGGCCATCGTCTTCGGGTGGCGCGGAACGCCCGCCGCGTCACGGTGGAAGTGGCAGAAGTGGCGGACCCAGCCGACGTAGGTCTGCTCGGTGCGGTAGCTAAGGTGGCGAAGGCGAGCGGCCTCGCGGACGTGCTGGAGGAGTCGGGACATGGAGCGGCGTGCGTCGTGTGCGCCCGATAGACACGCTGTGAACCGAGACGTAACCGACCGAATTGCGGCGTCGGTGGACAAGCCAGGGCCTGTACGTCTATTATCCAGTGCCACGCCGCGATTCGGTCGTCCAGTGTCCGGAAGGCTGCGTGCGTTCAACAGAAGTAGTAGTTATATGGCGCTACCTCCTTCAACATGATGAGAGTCGCTGCCGTCGTTTTCCTATTCGCCTTCGCGGCTGGCTGCGTCACCTCGGTCAGCGAACTCCGACATGAGGAGATCCATCAGTCGTCCGATTGGTGGCACTCCATAGTCACGCCTGAGCAAGCTGTCCAGATTGCCGAGGCGGAGGAAGCCGAGCGGCAACTGCAGGCGCGGGCGGATTCGTTGGGGCGCGACTGGTCGAGCCTGCCGCTGCAGTACGAGTACTTCCTTGACTATGACCAACTACGTGACCCACGGGCAGCGTTCGCCCTGTTGCTGAACACGCGCACCTTCGCGAGTAGTCACGTCGGGTTTGCGGGAATGCCGTCCGAGCAGTACGAGGCATTCAACACCCTCCTCCGCCGTCCCGATGCGCCGGAAGTGTTCCGGGCCCTGCTCCGTCGCGCCTACCCTGCTGGTCAGCTCTACGCGCTGAGTGGTCTCTACCTGACCGACCGGACCGCCTTCGACAGCGTCGTCGGTGACTACGAGGCATCGCAAGATTCCGTGTCTACTCAGATGGGCTGTGTCGGAGACCTCACGCCCGTAGCGGAGATCGTGCGCCATCCTAGGGGGATCAGGCTTGCTGAAGGGCAGTCGCTTGCCGAATGGTATGAGGCGAATCATGGGGACGGTTGGCGCACGATTGAGCCATCTGAGGTTTATGAGTACGACATCATCGGAGGTGCGTGGCCCCAGAGCTTGGACGCTCGGAACTACTAACCACCGCGCCATATAACCCGCGGCTGCACGCCGACGAAACGCTCCACGGTCTTGCCCCGTCCGGTTCTCATCACTGAACTTGCCTCGTGCAACCGGCTAGCCGCGTTTCGCTGGTGAGCCGCCCTCTGTTAGGCATACGAGTTCGGAGCTACCGTGAGAAACGCCTTGCCCCGAGACATCGAAGCACAGATCGTTTTCTTGCCGACCGAGCATGGCGGTCGGAAGTCCGCAGCGTCTAGCGGCTACAGAGCACAGTTCTACTATGAGGGAACGGACTGGGATGCGCGTTATGAGTATCCAGGCGTAGAGCAAGTCGCGCCTGGTGAGAAAGTCAGGGCGTTTTTGGGGTTCTTGTCCCCAGCAGAGCATTGGGGTCGCATCTATGTTGGAATGCCATTCCTGGTCCGCGAGGGAAATCGTGCAGTTGGGTTTGGCGCAGTCACTAAGATTGTTGACCTTGAAAACTCAGCGCGAAGAGCTAACGATGGTGCCACCCACGATGCCTAACTACATGCTGCAGCCGACGTTTGGAGCTGCCGCAGCTGCGGCTTCCGCCTCCGCCGCGTCATCTCCAAACGCACCTGAACTCGGACGTTCTACGGATCTGTGCCTGCTCGCTGCCTCGTCGTTTTCTCACTTCTAGCCCTGGCGTCGTCCGCCAGCGCTCAGTCCGACGTGAGCCAGACCGTTCGGTTGGATTCAGTGGTCTACACCAACCCCGACCCCGCACCGCCATACCCGTATGAAGCTCGACGCGACTCGCTGCGCGCTGCGCTCGTTGCCGGATGCGACTCTGCCCGCGCTGCAACCGACGCGGACTGGGTGCCGGAGTGCCACTTACCAACTCGCTTCTACGAGCCTCGCGTCTACATCAGTCTTGAGGGCGTAGTCGGAGGTTGGGAGGAGGCCCAGGCTGTGCTCGAACAGGAGCTACCCGTAGGCTTCCGCGCTCTTCTACAAGTCGAGGTCGCGTGGGACGGCAGCGTGCAAGAAGCGAGACTTCGGGTCTACCGTGGCGACCTGGGGAAGGCCAACTTGGCACTCCTGGTGCGTCGCCTCCGTTTCGACCTCACAAGCGACTTCGGCTTTCCCACGGTGGATCGGATACCGTATGGCGTAAGGATTGATGGCGCTTATGCTCGCAGGGTAGGAGATCCGTAGAACCCACCGCTGCAGGCCGACGCAACGCACGCGGTCCTCTGTGTCTCGTCCGAGCGCCGCGTATCCTGCGACTCGTTCACACCGCCAGTCGTGCGTTGCGCGGCTGAGCGGTCCACTGTTACACCGCCTCGAACCGCCAGCTATGGATTGGGAGCAGGCCAAGTCGGCGTTCGTGCGAGACGGTAGCCTCCGCGACCTTTACGTGCTCGATACCACGGTCGAGGACTGGCGCTCCCTCTTCGACTTCGTCCGAGGTAGCATGTACGGCCTCCGGTTCCGGCGCGGCGACGACTGGCGGCCCGTGCCGGCAGACCCGGACGGCTTCTTCGCCGGGCAGAGCGAGTGGACGACGCTCCTCTCGATCGACGTGGCCGGGGTCGCCGTCCACGCGCACTTCTTCGAGACCGACCAGATCGAGTTGGACATCGAACCGAGCGAGGTCCAGACTCCGGAGCGGGCGGCGGCGCTGTTTGAGTTCATGCGCGGCCTCGCGCGCTCGGTTGGCAAGCCAGTCCGCCTCACGCCTGAGAACTGTCGAGACTACGTCCTGATCGAATACGACCCCGCCAGCGACGAACTCCGCAAGGAGCACGACCACTGGACGGATCAGTGACCGGGCGGTGTAACCGGAGTCTGCAGGCTGACCCAGGGCTCCAGCGTTCTCAACCGGTCCGAACGCCGCCGCATCCATAGCTTTCGCCAGTCCATCGTGCCCTCAGCCCTGTGGGGCTGAGCCGCCACATGTTACACGGCCTCCCGCCATCTCCTGCCCGATGCGAACCCTCGCTCTTCTTTTCGCGCTCAGCCCTGCCCTCGCGCTGGCGCAGACTTCGTCCGAAGCTGACTCCCTCCTCGCCCGCCAACTCTCGCTCCGTGTTGAGGCAGACCAAGCGGCGCGCGGGCTGATTACGCTCGCGTTGAGGCAAGGCCGCCAGCCCGACGCCGCCGACGGCGCGTTCGCCTTGACCATCGACTCGCTCAACACGGCTTGGCTCAAAGGTGTCGTCGCCGAGCGAGGGTGGCCGAAAGCGAGCGAGGTCGGGGAGCAGGGGGCTAGCGACGCTTGGCTCCTCGCTCAGCACGCGGATCGGGACCGCGCCTTTCAACGGGAGGTTCTCGGCCTCATGGAGGCGGCCGTCGCTGAGGGAGAGGCGTCGGGGTCCGACTTCGCCTACCTCACCGACCGCGTTCGGCTGGCGGCGGGCGAGCCCCAGGTCTACGGCACGCAGTTGAAGGTCGTGGACGGCCAGCCGGTCCCGCGTGAGATCGAGGACGCCGACGGCGTAGACGCTCGGCGTGCGGCGGTCGGGTTGAACTCGCTCGAGGACTACATCGAGTCCTTCCGACGCAGAGTGCAGGGTGCTCCCGCGAATGAAGAGGCGCCGTAGGAAGTAACGGCCGTGTAGCCCGCGGCTGAGCCGCTATCTGTTCTGCCGCGCTCACCTCACAGCAGTCCGTGAGAGAAGCCGAGCCCAGCTCGCAGAGCTGATGAGGGAACCAACGCGAAAGCCCCTCTGTCCGCCCCAAGTTGTCCAGGCTCCGACATACAGGCGAAGGCCGCTGGCCCTGAATGACTGGCGGAGCGTCGACGGCGAGGAGTTCAGCGAGTGAACGAGGGCATGCAGCAAGCGATGCACAGCGACTGTGCCTATAGAACGCTCACGAAAGCGGCCGCCGTGGGAATAGCGGCTACGATGAATAGGATGGTTCGCCGAGGCGTTCCGTCGAGCACGTAGAGCAGGATGTCCAACCCTTGGCGAATGAGCAGGCTGAGCAGCCCCACCTGAAAGAGCACCTGGTCGCCGAGGATGAGCGCTCCCCAGAGACAAACGCCGGTCACGATCTGTCGAGCCCCCCAGCCGCGTACGTTCGGGGCCCGTACGACCTCCTTCGAATTGGTAGAGGTAAAGTCTTCCGTACGCAGCAGCAATGACCAGCCTGTTCTGGTGAAGAGGGCGATCGCGCCGGTGAGTAGGGTCGCGACCGCGAAGAGGCCCGTGATTATCAGCGCGAGGAGTGAGGGAGCAAAGGAATCCATAGGAGGGCAACCGAAGGCGTGGGACAAGGAGGTGCCCTATGGTATATTGAGCAGGGAATCATTACAATTCCCTGTAAAGGAATAATGGCTGGCCATCCTTTTGGCTCCGCGCTCAAGACTATTCGGCGAGACCTCGGCTTGTCGCAGGAGGCTCTCGCCGACGCCATCGGCACGACCCAACGGCATCTGTCATTCCTGGAGACAGGGCGCTCCGCCCCGACTAGGTCGATGATCGGACGAATCGTCACGGCGGTGCGCCTGTCGAGCGCGCACCGTGCGTCGCTGTTCGAGACCGCGGGCTTTCGAAGCCCCTATCCACAGCGTGAACTCGGCAGTCCCGATGTCCAGCACACCCTCGACCTGCTCTCGCGCCAGCTCCTTCGCCATTGGCCCTTCCCCGGATTCGTCGTGGACAACGACTGGAATTTCCTGAGGGCCAATCCTCCTGGGCAGCGCATGATCGAGCTGTTTGACCACGTCGAAAACATGCACGCCCTCTTCCTGTCTCGGAAGTTCCAGCCGCTCGTCACGAACTGGGAGGCCGCAAGCGCTAGCTTCTACACCCGCATCCAGGAAGTCGCCCTGCGCTCCGAGGTGGTTCGGGGTGCCCTAGATGCGGCGGTCGCCGCCGGCCGGTTCGAGCACGTGCCCCGGTTCCTGGCAGGTGCCAGCGACGTTCCGATTTATGTACCCATCGTCGTCCAGATGCCAGGGCAGCCTCCGCTGCGATTTACCTCGCTCCACGGCCGGTTGGTTTCGGTACACGATGCCATGGCCGAGAGCTTCGAGGTAGAGCTGATGGTCCCGCTCGACGAGGGCTCAGAGATGCCGATGCACGCATTGTTCGGGGACCACAGGGAGCGTTGACGCGGCCCTCCGGATGCATGCACGTGTGGCAGAACCTACGGCTGCAGGCGAACCTAAAGTGTCAGCCTTCTCGGCGTATCCTCCCCCACCTCAGCGTATCGCCACGCTGTGGGCGTCGGACGGCAGAGCACTCCCCTGTGTTCATGAGTCGTTCCGGCCTGCCGCGAAGCGACCCACCACGCCCCCCTGCATGTCGCTCTACCAGCAAATCGCGAAGATCGGCCCCCGATTTTTTAGCGACGCCACGCTCTTCAAATACGGGTTCAACCTGTCGCCGATGTACCGGCGCACGACGGCGCGGATCACCGCCGTCTCGGACGACCTGATGCGCGTCGCGATCAGGCTGCCGATCAGCTACAAGAACCGCAACTACGTCGGCAGCATCTTCGGCGGGAGCCTGTTCGCGTCCGTCGATCCGATCCCGATGGTCCAACTCATCAACATCCTCGACAGCGCCTACATCGTGTGGGACAAGGCGGCGGCCGTCCGGTTCAAGGCGCCCGCCCGCGAGGACCTCTACGCGGTGTTCGAGTACACCCCGTCCGAGATCGAGCAACTGATCGCCACCGTCGAGGCGGAGGGGGAGACCGAGATCGTGAAGACGACCCGCCTCACCAACCAGGACGGCTCGCAGGTCTTCTGCGAGGTCGACAAGACGATCTACGTGGCGACAAAGGCGTTCTTCAAGCAGAAGAAGCAGCGCCGGGCGGAGCCGTCGTCTCAAGCGATGGGGCAAGCGACGGGGTGAGGCCTGCCGCCGACGGGCACGTGGCTACTTTCGGGCTGCCGCGTCCAGCTTCCCAACAGACCCGCCCACGTAGGTCCTCGCACGTGGATTCTCATTCTGTGATGCCCTCCGGCACATGACCGACGATGCTGTCCTGGCCTGCGAGGACGCGCTCATCGCAGCGATGGCCTCCAACGATGTCGACGCGCTCGACGCCCTGCTCGACGATCGCCTCCTGTTCACGGGGCTGGGTGGCGTTGTGCTTCGCAAGGAAGATGATCTGAACGCGCACCGCGCCCGGCTGCTTCGATTGACGCGGGCCGAGGTGCGCGAGCGACACGTGGTCCGGTGCGGCGCCACGGCCGTCGTCAATGTCCACATCGAGATGGCGGGGACGTTCGCTGGCGAGCCGTTCGCTGGGACCTTCCGCTACACCCGCGTGTGGTGCAGCCAGGAAGACGGGTGGAGGCTGTTGGCCGGCCATATGAGTCCCGTCGAGAGCGAGCCCTGACGAGACGTGCAAGAACGATCGTCATGCGCTGCTCGGTCCCCCGTCTCCTTCGCGCGGCGATGCTCCCCGGCTCGCAGTCGGAAGCCCAGCGACTACGGCTCGCGCGACGAGCGGCTTGCGTACGCCTCGATAAACCCAGATGCGATGGCCTCGGCATCGATCTCCTTGTGGTCGTACCCATCCGAGTTGGCCAACAGCGCGATCACCACACCCTCGTCCGGGAACAGCATCAGCATCGACCGCGCACCGACGGAGGAGCCTCCGTGGTGCACCGTGTAGCGGCCGTACGGGGGAGACGCGCCCGGATCGTCGAGCCAGACCCGGAAGCCGAGTGCGTAGAACGCGGGCAGCGACTGGTCTCGGGTCGTCCGCGGCGTGAACAGGGTGCGAACGGTCTCCTGGTCTAGCCACAGCTCGCCCTCGGGGGTGCTCCTGCTGAGAAGCGCCGACCCGAAGCGCACCAGGTCGGTCGGGGTGGAGAGGAGGCCTCCAGACGGGGCCTTGTACGAATCGTCCACAAGGGGGGCGGTGCTCAGGCGCAGGAACCCCGGAGAGTAGAAGCGCGACCGTTCTGGAATCTCCACCGTTGGATCGTCGATGCCCGTGGCCTTCATTCCCAGCGGTTCGAGGATCTCCGTGTGGATCGCGTCGCCGTAGCTCATCCCGAGCGCCTGAGCCAGCACGGCGCCCGCCAGATTGAAGCTGTAGCTGGAGTAGCGGATGGCCGTGTGCGGCTCGAACAAGAGCGGGTCGTCTGCGAAGATCTGCAGTCCATCGCGCACGCTCGCGTAGTGGGTCGTATTCCGCGACTCGTCAGCTCGGTAGTGCCGGATGCCCGCTTGCATGGAGAGGAGATCCCGGAGCGTCAGGGTGTATCGTTTTTCCGGGAACGACGGGAGCGTCTCGCGGATGTCCGTGTCCAGCGACACGAGGCCGCGATCGAGGAGGCGACCGGCCAGGGCTGCGGTGATCGACTTGGACGTGCTCCCAATCCGAAAGCGTGTGTCGGTCGTGACAGGCGCACCCGTCGAGCGGTCGGCGACCCCCAGGCCCTCCGCCCACACGACCTCGCCGTCCACGGCGACGGCCACCGAGAATCCGGGCACGCCCTCCTCGATCCGCTGCATGAGCCGCAGGCGCCCTCGGTCGATGGCTTCTTCCCGTGTCTGAGCAGCGGGGCCATCCGCACGAGACGGAAGTTGAGAAGGCCCTCCACAGCCTGAGAGAAGAGCGAGGATGAGGGCCAGTCGAAACACGGGGGAGAAGGGCATGGCGCAAGATCGGGGGTGAAGCCAAAGGCGCGGAGACGCGTGTGCGGCCTCGAAGGTTACAGGCCGAGCGCTCCCCGATGCACGCCGGCTGCCTGCGGTGTGGTTGTCCACGGTGTGGTCGTCCACGGGGAGGCGCGGCGCTCCTCGTGTGCGATTCGCTCGCGCGCGAATGAGCGGGGTGCTGTCTCGGGAGGGTAGCTTGGCGAGGGAACACGGGACGTATGCCAGCGCACGCCATCGAAGTTCGGGACGTAGACACCTTGATCGACCTCGTCGAGCAGGGCCGGGTCGATGTGCGCTGGTCCGTCACGTCGGAGGGCGGGCCCGGGTGGATCGGGAGTGCTCGCGTGGTCTCGTTCCTCGTGGACGGCACGCCGGTCGTCGAGACGGCGCTGGTCCAACGCCTGGCCACGGCGCTCGTCGAGGCGCTCTCGATCCCGGCGTCGAGCCAGGACCACGTGATCTCGGGCGAGGGCACGGTGCGAAAGCGAGACCGCCTCATTGAGGTCGAGTACGAGTGGGATAAAACGAAACCATACGCTTGGCCTTCTGAGGCGGGCGGTGGTACGATTACGCTAGTCGCCCTCGAAGACAGGTAGTATGGCTGTGCATTTAGTATGGCTGTGCATTCTACCCGCTCGCAGACGGAGATTTGCCTGAGTCGGCGCACCCGGGTCGGCCCAGCTGAGGTCTTCCTGCGTTCCCGTTGACCGTTCACCTTCTACAGCCCCTTCTCCCTATGCGCGTCTGTCTATCCTGCTTGCTTCTCGTCCTTGCCGTCAACGTCCAGGCCCAGCCGGTCCCAGGGGCAAGTGCCACGGTGAAGCACGTCTACAACCTCGCCACTCCGACCGAAGACAGCGATACGCCCGTTGGTGCGCTGCAGCGTACCGAGTTCGAGACCTACGGGCCCAACGGGCGGCGGCTCCGCGTCGAGTGGCGCGCGCCCGACGGCTCGGTCTCGCTCGCCTTCATGGAGCTCTACGACGCCTCCGACCAGCCCTTCGGCGCCGTCTACTTCGAGGGGGCGGACCTCGACCCCACGCTGGAACGCTTCGAGTACCGCCCGGAAGAGGGCGGTCGCGTCGTGAGGACGGTAACATACCTCAACGGCGCGGGCGAGGTGACGGGTGTCAACGAGTTCGTGTCCGATGCAGACGGGCGCGAGGTCGAGCGGCGCTACGGCGTCTCTGCAGAGGGCGCTCGTGGGATGGACACGGTCACCTACGACGGTGCGAACGAGACGGGGTATGTGTATGAGAGGACGGACGGCTCGCGGCGCATCGAGAACGTGTTCCGTGTCGAGACGCTCGATGAGCGAGGCAACTGGACAAGCCGGACGGTGGTCCGCAACGGCGCGGCGTGGATCTTCGAGACGCGCGAGATCACGTACCGCGCGCCGTGAGCGCTAGAACCCGATGCCGGCGCCGAACGTGACGAAGGTGGCGCCGAGGTCGTCCGCGCTGTCGTCCGTGCCCAGTGTGTCCGTGACCCGCGCGATCGTGAGCGTCCCGATGCCCATGAAGCGCCCGATCGGGATGTAGGCGTCGGTGCGGAGCTTGATGACCCGCCCGGTCAGCCCGCCCTCGCCGCTGCCGTAGCTGTAGCCTACGCCGTAGGTCGCGAGCGAGAGGAGCGTCACGGGGCCGAGCTGTGCCCCGTAGGCGCCCTGCACGCCGGCCAGGCCGTAGGCGAAGGTGTCGGTGCCGCCCGCTACGCCCGCCGAGCCGAGGGTGACGCCCCCGCCAAGGCTGCCGACAGGCGTCGGGAAGAGCACCCCGCCCTCGGCGAGCGGGATCAGCAGACCTTCGAGATAGACCCAGCCGTCGTTGTCGGACTCGACCCCGTTGATCTCCTCGGTCAGCCCCGAGCAAGAGAGCGCGTAGCAGGCGACAAACGCCGCGCCGCCTGAGATGTCGAAGCGCCGGTAGAGCATGCGCGGGCCACTCCGGTCCAGCCGGTCCACCGAGAAGCCGGGCACGATCGACGACGCGCCGCTGGCTGTCACGTCGGAGCCGTAGTCCACGGACCCCGTCTGAACGACGAGCGGGATGGCAAGCGTGCGGACCTCGTTGGGTGGGGCGATCTGGGCGGTGGCGGAGCTGGCGACGAGAGCAAGTGCCAGGAGGAGGGGGCGTGGCATGAACGAGGAAGGGGACATAGGTGGGGGGACGCGAGCAAGCTAGAGCGACGAGGCGCGTCGCCCCATCCCCGGTTCTGGGGATATCCCGCCGCGCGGAGCAAACGATTAGACACGGCGGCCCTGCAACCCAGCAGGGGTCGCGCCGTCAACGCGGTCGCTTCCCTGCCCTCTTGCTCTCCCGCCTATGTGGTACTTCGACCCGTCCTCGTCTCGTTCAACCAAAACGGCCCGGCTCCTGCCCTGGTGCATGGCACTCGTGCTGCTGTGGGGCATACCTGTCCAGGCGCAGCCGTCGCCCGCCCCGGAGGCCGATGTTGGCACGTCGGGACCGCTCTATGACGAGTTGGCGCGGTTGGATAGCCTCATCTTCGACGCTTCGTTCGTCTCCTGCGACGCCGAGGCGATCATGAGGCTCTTCACGGACGACATCGAGTTCTACCACGACCTGACCGGGGCCTCATACGGGGACGAGGTGCGGGACGATTTCCGCCGGCTCACGTCGTCGTGCCCCCGCGAGAATGGGGTCACGCGCGAACTCATCGCTGGCAGTCTGGAGGTCTACCCGATGCAGGACTACGGGGCCGTCCAGCGAGGCGTCCACCGCTTCACCGAGCGCGGCGCGGCGACGCGCACCGTCGCTAAGTTCGTTCACCTGTGGCAGCGCCAGGACGACGGCACGTGGAAGATCAGCCACGTGCTAAGTTTCGACCACCGCCCCGAACCGATCCCCGCACCCGATGGCGATGGGTGAGCTAGCATCGCGGTCGCCCTCACGGAGCATCGCCCGGCCATGGGGACTGGCGAGGGGAGACCGCAGCGCCGACTGACACGCAAGAGCCTTCCATGATGCAAATCTCCCAGGTCCATGGCGCCGGCGGTGTGCTCAGCGCCGACATCGCGGTGCCCGAGCACGAGCGCGAACGCGCGTTCTACGTCGCCATCCTCACAACGGGAGACGCCCCACTGTGGCGCGACAACCTGACGAATAACCTCGGCACGCCAATTATCGGTCTCGGCGAGCGTACGCCCGAGCTCGCCGCTGTGCCGTTGCAATGGATGCCACACATCCAAGTCGCGGACGTAGCCGTCAGCGTCGCCCACGCACTTGCTTTGGGTGGCACCGAGCTGATGCATGGCAAGACCGAGGAGGGACAGAGCCAGTGGGCCGCGCTGGTCGATCCCGAAGGGGCGGCCTTCGGTGTGGTCCCCGCCGTGCCAGGCGACTCGGATGCTGCCGAACAGCAAGGACGCCAGGGCCGCATCGCCGGGCTTACCCTGGCCGTGTCCGATGTACGGGCGAGTCGGGACTTCTATCGGCAGGTGGTAGGGTGGACGGCAAAAGCCGTGGAGACACAGAACGGTAGCCTTCCCGACGCTCGGTTCGAGATGCAGGCTAGCAACGGGGCCACCGTCGCGCACGTCCGGCAGCGCCACGCTGAAGACGGCAGCGTCTCGGCAGCGTGGCTGCTGCATCTCCCCGTCGACGACCTCACTGAGAGCTTGCGGCGGGTCGTGGCGCACGGGGGCGAGGTCATGCGGGAGCCCGCCGGGGCCAGCGTTGCCCTGGTCCGCGACCCGGTCGGCGTCGTGCTGACGCTGCAGGCTGGCTAGAGGTCGCTGGTTCCAGGGTGCCGTCGGCAAAGTGGATGGTCCGTTCGTTCCATCGTGTGTGGTCGGAACGATCCCCATTCCCAAACGGCGGCCGTGGAAGGCGAGAGCTTGGAACGCCGAGTACGTCGATGCGTGACTGCAGAACGCCGCAGACACGGTCGTCCCGACGGGGTCAGTCCGGCGTGCCATCCTTCGTATCGGTTACCGAAGTTCCATGAGACGAACGCGCTTTGTTGCCCAGATCCTGTTGTTCGCTGTCGCGCTGGCGGCAGGGTGCGACTCGACCACGCCGACGGTCCTCACGTCGGTGCTGCCCGACCCGCAGCCCGAGCCGGATGTCGCCGCTATGGTCGCGCAGATCGACACGACGGCGGACGATCGCTTCGCCTACGCGTTCGAGCAGACGAGATTCGTTCCGCCGCCGGGGCAGACGCTGCTCATCATGGGACAGACGCTCCAGGCTGCGGACGCGTTCACGGCGAGCTTTCCGGACGCGCCGCCACCGGCCGGATGGGCGGCCTACTGGGGCATCCCGAGCGTGGAGGGCCTCGCCGCGCCGATGGTCAACGAGCACGGCGACATCCACCACCACCAGGCCCTCGCGGACCGCTTCCCGGACACGGTGCTCCAGAGCGCGCTCTGGATGGTCGGCACGTGGGACGTCGCCTACCGGACCGCGCAGGGCGAGTTCGACTCCGTGATTCGCGCGTTCAGCGCGTGGGCGAAATCGGTCGGGCGACCCATCTATCTGCGCATTGGCTACGAGTTCGACGGCATCCACAACGAACTCGACCCCGACGAGTACGTCGCCGCCTACCGCCGATTTGTCGACCTCACACGCGCCGAGGGCGTCGACAACGTGGCGTTCGTGTGGCACTCCTACGGGTCGCCGACCTACGAGGGGCATCCCCTCTCGGCGTGGTATCCGGGCGACGAGTACGTGGACTGGGTCGGCATCTCGCTCTTCGGCCACCTCTACGCGAGCCGTCTCAATGCTGAGGCCGACGCCGTGTTCGAGTTCGCGCGGACGCACAAGAAGCCCGTCATGATCGCCGAGACGAGCCCCGTGCACGGCATCCGTAGCGTCGACGCCTGGGACGACTGGTTCGTGCGCTTCTTCTCGCTGACCTACCGGAAGAATGTGAAGGCGATCAGCTTCATCAACGCGGACTGGTCCAACTATCCGATTGCCGCCGATCTAGGCTGGCAGGACGCGCGGCTGCAGAACAACCGCTTCGTGTCCGAGGCTTGGTTCACCGAGACGAGCAAAGAGCGCTATCTCAAGGCATCGCCCGAGCTGTTCGAGACGCTGGGCTACACGCCGTAGCGACTTGGTTGCTTAGGTCGGGTATGGTTGTTGGAAGGCGTGCCGCGAACCAACACCGCGCGCCATGCACGATCCAGAGAACCGGTCTCGAACTCGCATCAAGCGCGCCTTGGGCGTCGGCCTGGGCGTGCTGCTCGTCGTCGCGTGGCTCGTGTCCGGCGGCATCGGTCAGCTGGAGAAGCGTGGGTATGAGACCTTCGTTCACGCCCTCAATGAGAAGAGTGAACTGAAGATCTCTACCTACCCGGCCTGGTTTCCTCGCGAGGAGGTCGACATCCCCTTCGTCTACACGCGGCGCGTCTCCGCGGACAGCGTCTTTTTCCAGGTGTTCATCCGCGAAGCCGGGCGCACGGCGGGGCGCAACCCGCACATCGAGTTCGTCACGATCCACTCGTTCGCGTATCGCTTTGGCAACGGCCCACGCACGGAACTCCTCCGGGACTACGAGGACGGCTTCTGGATGCAGGGCGACGATCGGTACAGCGCGACGTCGCTCGGCGTGCCTGCCCTGCTCTACTTCAAGGAGACCCCGGTCACGGTCGAGATCGACCTCACGCTCAACGGGCAGACCTACACGGTCGAGGGCGAGATGCCATCCTACGAACGCGCGACGTTTTACCCGCGCGTCCTCGACCTGCTGCGGTGAACGCGATGCGTCACGCTGTCGTCTTACGAGTGACGAGGTAGAGCAACGGTCCGAACGAGCCGAGAAAGAGCGTGATCGCGATCCACGGCCACGGGTTGCGGCCGAGCGCCTTGGCGTCGTGCCACAGCCACACCAGAAAGAGCGCGCACGCGATCACGAGGTCGACGAGCACCTGGACGCCAGCCCACGTCGCAAACTGGTAGGTCAAGATGCCTGCATAGCCGTGGCCGATGACTGCGAGGATCGTGAGCACAGTGAAGGCCGCTGTTACGACGACGAGGAGCGTGCGCTGCCCGGAAGAGATTGGAGCGGGAATGGGCGTAGGCGTCATAGGACCGAAAACGTTCGTGGGTAGAGGTACGTCGATAGGCCCAGTTTAGCTGGGCGCTCGGCGCCGATCAATTACCTCGGAGGTAATAGCTGCCCTTACCGTGCCGCGCTATGTTCTCGCCATGACTCCCTTCGGCTCCTTCCTGCAAACGTGGCGCAAAACGCGTCGGTACAGCCAACTCCACCTCGCGGGCGAGGCGGGCGTGTCCGCGCGCCACCTGTCGTTTTTGGAGACGGGGCGTGCGCAGCCTAGTCGCGAGATGGTTGAGCGCCTCGGCGAGGCCCTCGCGCTGCCGCTCGGCGCGCGCAACCAGCTGCTGAGCTATGCCGGGTTCGCGGCACGCTACTCGGGCTACCCGTGGGACGCCGACGAGATGGCGCCCATCCGCGCTGCGGTGGCGTACATGCTCCACCGGCACGCGCCCTATCCAGCGCTCGCGCTCGACCGGCTCTGGACCGTCGTGCGCCTGAACGCCCCTGCCGAGGCGCTCTACGCGCACCTCGGCGTCGGGGTGGGCGACAGCCTGCTCGACCTGATGGTGTCCGAGATGATGCCGGAGCGCGTCGAGAACTGGCCGCAGGTCGCCCACCAGGCCGCGCACCAGCTGTGGAACGAGAGCGCGGCGCAGGGCGGCGTCCCCGACCTCGACCGCGCCGCCGCCCACCTTGCGCAGCAGGCCAGGCACTCGGTGGAGCTGGGGGAGGCGGGCCTCGGCCCGGTCACGCCGACGATCTACCGCTACGGCGACCTACGCCTCTCGCTCTTCTCCACGCTGTCGCACTTCAGCACCCCGCGCGACGCGATGCTGGAGGACTTCAAGCTGGAACTCTACTTCCCCGCCGATGCGGGCACGAAAGAGGCCCTGCACGCCTTCGCAGCGGCAGGGCCCGGGGTCGAGTCCGAGACAGAGCAAGACTGCAGACAGGGTAAGACTGGAGGCAGGGGCGAGAGGCTTACGCCGCCTTCTCAGCCGTGACCTTCTCCATCACGTCGCCCTGGCGGATCGCGTCGACGACCTCCGCGCCTTCGATCACCTTGCCGAAGACCGTGTGCCGGTTGTCGAGGTGCGGCTGGGGCTTGTGGGTGATGAAGAACTGGCTGCCGTTGGTGCCGGGGCCAGCGTTCGCCATCGAGATCACCTTGGCTTCGTGACGCAGTGGGTTGCCGTCGAACTCGTCCCTGAACCGATAGCCAGGGCCGCCGCGTCCCGTGCCGGTCGGGTCGCCGCCCTGGACCATGAAGTTCGAGATCACGCGGTGGAACACGACGCCGTCGTAGAAGCCCTCGCCCGCGAGGAAGACGAAGTTGTTGACGGTCAGCGGCGCGTACTCGGGGTAGAGCTCAAGGACGATGGTGCCTTTGTTCGTCTCGATGGTCGCCGTGTAGTGGCTGTCCGTGTCGATGGTGAGCGCGGGGGGCGCAGAGTATTGGGCCATGTTTGCCATGTGCGATGTAGGGTGTTCGATTTTTGATTTAGGAGACGTGGGTCTGGTCAAGCTGGAAGGTGCCATCTTCGATCAATCGAACATCGTCAATCGAAAAGGACCCATCTCCGCTAGCCTTCCCACTCGAACACGGTCACGCCGAGGGGCGGGAGCGTGAGCACGAGCGAGTTGGGCAGGCCGTGGGACGGGATCGGGACGGCCTCGACGCCGCCCGCGTTGCCAAGGTTGCTGCCGCCGTACTGTTCGGAGTCGGAGTTGATGACCTCGCGCCAGCGGCCGGCGAGCGGGATGCCGACGCGGTAGTTCTCGCGCGGGACGGGCGTGAAGTTGAACACGAAGAGCAGCCGCTTGGGCTCCTCGGCGTCTTCCCCGTCAGCAACGCTCTCGACCGCGCTCGTGCGGGTGTAGGCGAGGACGCTGTTGGCGTTGTCGTCCGTGACGATGCCGTAGAAGCCCGAGCCGTCGTCGTTCCAGAGGGCGGGGTGCTCGCGGTAGAGGTGGAAGAGGTCCTCGGTCCAGCGCTGGACGCCCGCGTGGAGCGGCTCGTCGGCCTGCTCCCAGCTGAGCGGGTTGTCGTGGCTCCACTCGCCCCGCTGGCCCCACTCCTGGCCCATGAAGAGCAGCTTCTTGCCGGGGTGGCCGACCATGTGCCCGTAGAGCAGCCGCATGTTGGCCGCCTTCTGCCAGGGGTCGCCGGGCATCTTGCCCCAGATGGAGCCCTTGCCGTGGACCACCTCGTCGTGCGAGAGCGGAAGGGCATAGCGCTCGCTGAACGCGTAGACGAACGGGAAGGTGAGGTTGTGGTGGTCGTACTGCCGGTAGACCGGGTCTTTGGACGCGTACGTCAGCGTGTCGTGCATCCAGCCCATGTTCCACTTGTAGAGGAAGCCGAGGCCGCCCTCGAACGTGGGGCGCGAGACGCCCGGCCACGCCGTCGACTCCTCCGCGACCATGATCGCCGTCGGGAATTCCGCGTAGACCGTCTCGTTGATCTGCTTGAGCGTGTCGATGGCTTCGAGGTTCTCGCGCCCGCCGAACATGTTGGGCGTCCAGCGGTTGCCGCGCGAGTAGTCGCGGTAGAGCATGCTCGCCACGGCGTCGAAGCGGAGGCCGTCGATGTGGTATTTGTCGAACCAGAAGCAGGCGTTGGAGACGAGGAAGTTCTTGACGCCGGGCTTGTGGTAGTCGAAGACGTAGGTGCCCCAGTCCGGGTGGATGCGCATGATGGGGTCCTCGTACTCGTAGAGCGGGCTCCCGTCGAAGTAGCCGAGGCCTTGCGGGTCCGTGGCGAAGTGCGCGGGCACCCAGTCGAGCAGCACGCCGATGCCGCGCCGGTGCATCGTGTCGACGAAGTACATGAAGTCCTCCGGCGAGCCGTAGCGGTGCGTCGGCGCGAAGTAGCCGACGACCTGGTAGCCCCACGAGCCGTAGTACGGGTGCTCCTGCACCGGCATCAGCTCGACGTGCGTGAAGCCGAGCTTCTCGACGTGGTCGGCGAGCGGCTCGGCGATCTCGCGGTACGACATCGACTGCGAGTGCTGCTTGTGCATCCACGAGCCGAGGTGCACCTCGTAGATCGAGAGGGGCTTGCCGAGCGTCTCTGGGCCCTTGCGGTTGGCCATCCAGTCGGCATCCTGCCAGGCATAGCCGTCGATCTCGGTGACGATCGACGAGAGGCCGCGGATGGGGTGCCCGTCGGGGTCGGGCGCTTCGAGCGCGAAGGCGTAGGGGTCGGTCTTCTCGAACGTCGCGCCGCGGTTGCCGATGTGATACTTGTAGGCGTCGCCTGGCTTCGCGCCGCGCACGAAGCCTTCCCAGAGCCCGGCGTCGGTCTTCTTCAGCGGGTTTTCGGACGTGCTCCAGCCGTTGAACGACCCGACGACGGCGACATAGTCGGCGTTGGGCGCCCAGACGGCGAACCAGGTGCCTCCACGTTGCGGGTGCGCGCCGAGCTTCTCGTAGGCGCGAGTGTGGCTGCCCTGGTTCCAGAAGTAGAAGTCGTCCTTGGTCAGATGCGGCATCGGCGGGGTGGAGCGATGTGAGGGAGACGGAGTCGCTTAAAAGTAGAACCGCCGTACGGGTTTTCGCAGCGCGTGATTTCTCGTAGCTACGTGGACGAGATTGGGCTCCGTTGAAACTCGACAGCGTGCCGGCTCGGATGCCTGGAGTCCACCCGCAACGCGGAGGTATGACGGATAGGGAAGGCGGTGCCTTCTGGCATCCAAACGCTCGTGAAGAGACGTAGCGCTGCGGACGTCAGAGAAGCCTCGTGGGTCCCCGCGTGCGCGGGGATGACTGTGTAGGAAGTGGGAGAGCATGCGGCAAGAACGCGTATCTCCCTACCCATGCGCCAGACGCGCTCAGAGCTCGTCCGCTGCACGTTCGCTATCAGCTGCAGCGCCTCCACCGAGCTAGCGTCGCAAGCGTAGCAGTCGCAGAGCGTACGCAGACGCTCGGCGGCCTCCTGCGTGCGCACGCTCTCGGCCGAGCACCGAGTCGGTGCCGCCGCGGTAGGCATCGAGGTCGCAGCGCTCGTGCTGTGCAGGAGCGCTGGCGGTCAGCCTTCGAGCGCAGCGCGCGAGGCGGCGGTGCAGTCGTGGGCGTCGCAGAAGGCGCGGAGGTGGTTGGCGGCCTGCTGGGTGCGGCTGTCGTCGGGTCCTGCCGCCCTGCGCAACGACGCGTAGCCTGCGCGGAGGAGGTCCTCGGCCTCGGCGGGCGTGCCGTGCTGGGCTAGGAGCGCGCCCAGGACGCTGGCGCTCTCCGCCGTGTCGGGGTGGTCCTCGGGGAGCGCCACGCGGCGGATGCGATACGCCTCGCGGAGCGCCGCTTCCGCCGCGACGGCCGCCCCCCGGTCGGCGTGCATCTCGCCCATCGTCATCAGGCCGAGCGCAATGGCCGGATGGTCGTCCGGGAGCGCGGCTTGCCAGATGGCCGTGGCGCGCTCGGCGTGGGGCACCCCCTCGGCCAGCCGCCCTTCGAGGTAGATGAGGCGGCCGAGGCGCAGGTGGGCCCCAGCGGTGCGCGGGTGGTCTTCGCCGAGCGTGGCCTGGTAGATGCCGAGGGACTCGCGGAACGCCGTCTCTGCCTCCTCCGCCCGGCCTACGAGCGTGAACGCCGAGCCGAGGTTGCCGAGGGCCCAGCCGCGCTCGGTGTTGTCGGCTCCGAGCACGCGGGTGGAGATGTCCACGGCCTCGGTCAGGACCGCCACGGCCTCGGGGCCCAGGGCGCGGTCGTAGTAGACCGAGCCCAGGTTGGCCAGCGCGCGCGCGAGCCGGCTGTTGTCTGGGCCGAGGTGCGTGCGGTAGATCTCGACCTGGCGCTCCAGGATCGGCGTCGCTTCTTCGAGTTGGCCCAGGTCGGAGAGCACGATGGCGACGTTGCCCAGCGCGGACGCGATCTCGATCTCCTCCCGCGGTGTCTGCGCTTCGAGGAGGCGCACGGCCTCGCGGTGGGCCTCCTCCGAGCCGGCATAGTCCCCGAGCACGTAGCGGGCGTAGCCGAGGTTGCTGTAGAGGTTGGCACGGGCCGCGTCGCCGGGTGCGTGGCGCGTCGCCTGGAGGGCATCGGTGAGGAGGGAGTCGGCGTACGCATACGCCCCCTGGAGCACGGCCAGCCGTCCCAGCCGGGACTGGGTCTCGATGGCCTGCGGATGCTGAGGGCCATGCGCCTGGCGAAGCAGGGCCAGGGCGCGTTCCAGCAGCGTGGTCGCTTCGTCGTAGAGCCCCAGTTCGGTGTAGACCACGCCGAGGGTGGCGCGCAGGTCGGCCTCCACGAGCGGCTGGTCGGCGAAGCTGCTGTCGAGGTCGGCCGCCGCGCGGTCGAGCAGAGCGGCCACGCGCACGTCGCGGCCTTCCTCGGTAGGGTCGGCCGCGGCGAGCATGCCGACGAGGAAGTCGTTGACGGCCGTGGCCTTGGCGGCCTCCGTCTGGGCGAGCTGGGCCTGCCAGAGCGTCCCGCCGAGCCCCAGCAGCAGCGCCGCCGCGAGCGCCACGCTCGCCGCCACGCCCGCTCGGTGCCGCGTCGCAAACTTGCGGACACGGTAGCCCGGCGTATCCGGGCGGGCCGTGACGGGGAGGCCTTCGGCGTGGCGGCGGAGGTCGTCGGCGAGGTCGGCGGCGGAGCGGTAGCGGCGCTCGGGCTCCTTGCGCAACGCCTTCAGGACGATCGTGTCGAGGTCGCCCCGCAGCCGCCGGGCCAGCCGCGTAGGGTCGGCGGCGAGCGCGGGCGGCGAGGCGGCCCGGAGCGCCGTGCTGGGCTTCGTCGGCTCGGCCTCCAGCACGGCGCGCTCGACGGCCGTCGCCGAGCGGTCCTCGATGGCATACGGCCGGTGTCCGACGAGCAGTTCGTAGAGCACCACGCCGAGCGCGTAGACGTCCGTGGCCGTGGTGATGGCCTCGCCGCGCACCTGCTCCGGCGCGGCGTACTCCGGCGTCATGAGCGCCTGCCCCGTCCGCGTCACCGGCGTGGAGGCGTCGAGCGTCTCCTCGTCGGTGAGCAGCTTCGCGATGCCGAAATCGAGGAGCTTCACCGTGGGCTTGTCGGGGCCGGGCGTCCCGTCAGCATCGTTGGCAACGAAGATGTTGGAGGGCTTGAGGTCGCGGTGGACGACGAGGTTCTGGTGCGCGTAGGCGACCGTCTCGCAGACGGTCCGGAAGAGGGCGAGGCGGTCGGCGAGCGGGAGGGCGCGCTCGCGGCAGTAGGTCGTGATTGGGACGCCCTCGACGTACTCCATCACGAGGTAGGGCTGTCCCACGCCCACGCCCGGCATCGGGGCCGTCATGCCGCCGTCGAGGAGGCGGGCGATGTGCGGGTGGTCAAGCCGGGCGAGGATGCGCCGCTCGGCACCGAACCGGCGGTGCTGGTCTTCCGAGACAACGCCCGCGCGCATGAGCTTCACGGCCACGCGCTGCTCGAAGAGGCCGTCGGCGCGCTCGGCGAGCCACACCGTGCCCATGCCGCCGCGCCCGATCTCGCGGACGAGCCGGTAGGGGCCGATGTCGGGGAGCGGGGCCGCTTCCGCGAGCGCCGCCGGGGCGAGGTCGAACACGCCGCTCGCGAACCGCTGCGACGACTCTGCGGCCTGGTGCGCCGTGAGCAAGCGCTCCACCTCCGCGACGAGCGTCGGGTCGTCGGCGCACGCCTCGCGCAGGTAGGCCGCCCGCTCGGCGCCCGCCCGCTCGAGGGCGTCGCCGAGGAGGTTGGTGAGGCGCGCCCAGCGCTCGGGGGTCGGGGTCATCGTCGGCACAGCAGGGGTGTTTCCTGAGAGCTACGCAGAAGTGGGAGCCATCTCGTCAGTCGCAGACCGCTGGAGGCTCACGGTGCATGTCTGGACCATCGTCATCGTGATCGAAGCGGGTTGCGTATTCCGTGTCGCGTATTGGATCGGGGCCGACATGCACCACGTCCTGCGCTATTCCGCTCCCGGTGTCGAATGCGTTCACACCATCACCCCTCGCCGAGCGCCTGCTGGAGCCAGGCTTGCGCGGCGGCCCAGTCGCGCCACGCCGTCGCCGCGGAGATGCCGAGCAGGTCGGCTACCTCGGGCAGCGTGAACCCGGCGAAGTAGCGCAGTTCGACCACCTGCGCCTGCCGCTCGCTCAGCTGAGCGAGGTGGACGAGCGCCTCGTCGAGGGCGACGATCTCCTCTGAGCGGGCGTCGGGCGCGAAGCCGCCGTCCTCGAACGTCGCGGCGCCCACGCCGCCGCCGCGCTTGACGGCCAGCCGCCGCCGCGCATAGTCCACAAGGATCTGCCGCATGGCCTGCGCCGCGATGCGGAAGAAGTGGCTGCGGTTGGCGTACTGCCCGTCGGCGTGGGCGAGCTTCTCGTAGGCCTCGTGCAGCAGCGCCGTCGTGTTGAGGGTGGCTGGGCCGCGCTGGCGCTGGCGCTGGCGATGGGCGAGCGCGTGCAGCTCCGTGTAGAGCAGCGGCAGCAGTGCGTCCAGGGCCGCGTCGTCGCCGTCGTTGGCGGCGGCGAGCAGGCGGGTGACCTCGTGCGGAGGCAGAGACATGAGGCGGTACGCTGAGAGGGTGGGGCAGGTAGCGCTTCTCCGGGGTGTGAGGGGCGAAGATACCCCGGGCCGACGGTTGGGCTATCCAGTCCGAACGACATCGGCTTGCCGCGAGCGGCCGCGGGCCCCAAGTCCGGTGTCGGGCAGACTGACTGCGTGGGCGGGGACATGTGGAGGACATGGAGGAGCCCGCTTTCCGGGATCGATTCCATGAAAACGTTTGCAAGCCACCGCGCGAAGCGTCATATTCCTTGGGAGAAAGCGCTTTCTTATGGCCTTTCTCCCTACCCGTCTCCGTCGCGCGCCGTGCGCCGCGACCGGTTCACCCTTGTCCCCCTCCTCCTCCTTGACTATGACCCGAGCCCTACTCCTTGCCTGTTGTCTGCTTGCGGCCCCGCTCGCGAGCGCGCAGGTCACCCTCCCGATCACGTTCGAGGAGGACATCGACTACGAACTCGTTGACTTCGGCGAAGCCATGTCGATGCTCGTCGTCGACCCCGAAGACGCGGCCAACACCGTGGTTCAGACGGACCGCCCTGCCAACGCAGCCTGCTTTGCGGGCACGACCGTCGCCAACATGATGGGCTTCGCCTCGCCGCTGCCGTTCGCCGACGGCGCGACCACGATGTCGATCCGCGTGTGGACGCCCTTCGCGGGCACGACCGTCCGCTTCAAGGTCGAGAACGTCAGCGATCCCACCCAGAGCGTCGAGACGCAGGTCGCCACGACCGTCGGCGGCGCGTGGGAGACGCTCGTCTTCGACTTCGCCAACCAGGTGCCTGGCACGGCCCCGGTCAACTTCGGCTTCGCCTACACGAAGGGCTCCATCTTCTTCAACTTCCAGTGCCCGAGTGAAGTCCCGGTCGCGGCCGAGACCTACTACTGGGACGACGTCAGCTTCGGTGGCACGCCCACCTTCACGAGCATTGCCGCTGCGCGTGCGCTCGGCGACGGCGCCGAGGTGACGGTCGTCGGCACGGTCACCCGCTCGAAGAATGACTTCACCTACATCCAGGACATCACCGGCGGCCTCACGATCCGCCAGACGAGCGGCATGTTCGCCGACCAGGTCGCCGACGGCACCGTCGCGCCGGGCACCAACGTCGTCCTCACGGGCACGCTCTCGTCGTTCAACAACCTCACGCAGATCAACGGCGGCGGGCTCTCGAGCTACACCGTCGGCGGCGACGGCGGCTCGCCCGCGCCCACGGTGATCTCGGTGCAGCAGCTCCTCGACAACGGCGAGAACTACGAGGGTGAAGTCGTCTCGGTCTTCGGCCTGACGACGATGGCCATGGGCACCTTCGAGGCCAGCACCAACTACGACGTCACCGACGGCGGCGGCACGGGCACGCTCCGCGTGGTAGGCGCCGACGACTCCGACGTGGACGGCCTCCCCATCCCGACCGGCTCCTTCGACTTCACGGGCGTCGTCGGGCAGTTCTCCGAGATGGACCCGTTCGGGGGCTACCAGCTCCTCGCCATCAACGAGAGCGACATCACCGTCCCCAACGCAGGCATCCCGCTCCCGATCACCTTCGAGGACGAGATCGACTACGAGCTGGCCGACTTCGGCAATGCCATGTCGATGATCGTCGCCGACCCTGAGGACGCGGCGAACACCGTCGTGCAGACGTTCCGCCCGATGGGCGACGCCTGCTTCGCGGGCACCACCGTTGCGGAGTTCTCCGGCTTTGCCGAGGCGCTCCCATTCGCCGAGGGTGCGACCACAATGTCGGTACGCGTCTGGTCGCCGGAGGCGGGCATTCCTGTGCTGCTCAAGGTCGAGAACGTCAACAACGCCGGTGAGAGCGTCGAGACGATCGCGGTGACGACGGTGGCGATGGGCTGGGACACGCTCGTGTTCGACTTCGCCAACGAGGACGCGGGCACCGCCCCGATCAACTTTGCCTTCAGCTACACGAAGGCGTCGATCTTCTTCGACTTCTGGTGCCGCTCGGGCGGTCCGCGCCCCGGCATGATGGACGCGACCTACTACTGGGACGACGTTGTCTTCGGCGGCGCGCCGTCCGATCCGATCGCCCTCCCGGTCACGTTCGAGGAGGAGATCAACTACGAGTTGGCCGACTTCGGCAACGCGGCCTCGATGATCGTGGCCGACCCCGAGGACGCCGAGAACACGGTCGTGGAGACGTTCCGCCCGATGGGCGAGACCTGCTTCGCGGGCACCACCGTCGCCGACATGAACGGCTTCACCGCGCCGATTCCGTTCACGATGGACGAGACCACGATGTCGCTGCGGGTGTGGTCGCCAGAGGTGGGCATCCCCGTGCTCCTCAAGGTCGAGAACGTCAACAACGGCGGCGAGAGCGTCGAGACGGTCGCGACGACGACGGAGGCGATGGCGTGGCACACGCTCGTGTTCGACTTCGCCAACGAGGACACGGGCACCGCCCCGCTGAACCTCGACTTCGACTACACGAAGGCGTCGGTCTTCTTCGACTTCTGGTGCCGTTCGGGCGGCCCGCGCCCGGGTATGATGAACGCGACCTACTACTGGGACGACCTCGCCTTTGGCAGCGGTGACATGGGGAGCACCACCATCGCTGACGCCCGCGCCCTGGGCGACGGCAACGAGGTGACCATCACGGGCATCGTCACGCGCGCCCGCGGCGACTTCGCCTACATCCAGGACGCCACGGCGGGCCTCACGATCCGTCAGACCGAAGGCATGTTCTTCGACCAGGTCGCCGACGGCACCATCGCGCCGGGCACCGTCCTGACGCTCACGGGCACCCTCTCGACGTTCCGCGGCCTCCAGCAAATCAACGAGGACGACCTCGCCTCGTATATGGTCGGCAAGACGGCGGGCGTCCCGGCGCCGGTCGCCATCACCGTGGAGCAACTCAACGCCAACGGGGAGGCCTACGAGGCCGAGCTCGTCCAGCTCACCCTCACCACAGCCGAGATGGGCACCTTCGCCGAGCGGACCAACTACGAGGTCACCGACGGCACCGGCACCGGCGTCCTCCGCGTGGGCAACGCCGACGACTCGGACATCGACGGCACGGAGATCCCGGGCGGCCCGTTCATCTTCACGGGCGTCGTGGGGCAGTTCACGTTCGACGATCCGGCGACGAACGGCTACCAACTCCTCGCTATTGACTTGGCCGACGTCAACGCGCTGCCGCCGCCGGTCGCGCTCCCGGTCACGTTCGAGGAGGAGGTCGACTACCAACTCGTCGACTTCGGCAACGCCATGTCGATGATTGTCGAGGATCCGGAAGACGCAGCCAACACCGTCGTGGAGACGTTCCGCCCGATGGGCGAGACCTGCTTCGCGGGCACCACCGTCGGTGAGGTGACCGGTTTCACCGCCCCGATTCCGTTTACGACGGACGCGACGATCATGACAGCGCGCGTCTGGTCGCCGGAGGTCGGCATCCCGGTGCTCCTCAAGGTGGAGAACGTCAACAACGCCGGTGAGAGCGTCGAGACGGTGGCCACGACGACGGAGGCGATGGCGTGGCACACGCTTGTCTTCGACTTCGCCAACGAGGACATGGGCACCGCCCCGCTGAACCTCGACTTCGACTACACGAAGGCGTCGATCTTCTTCGACTTCTGGTGTCGTTCGGGCGGCCCGCGTCCGGGTATGGTCGACGCGACCTACTACTGGGACGACCTTGCCTTTGGCAACCCCGTCTCGAACGAAGACGAGGCCGGGCTGCCGACCGAGCTGACGCTCGCGCCGAACTACCCGAACCCGTTCAACCGCAGCACGACCGTCGACTTCGCGCTGCCGACGCAGGAGCGCGTGGTGATCCACGTCTACAACGTGCTCGGGCAGCAGGTGGCCACGCTGGCCAACGATGAGATGGAAGCTGGGCGGCACTCGCTGGCCTTCGACGCCTCCACGCTGGCGGCGGGGACCTACTTCCTCCGCCTGCGGGCGGGTGCGGAGACGCTCACCCGCTCGATGATCGTGTCGCGCTAAACGCGTCCGGCGAAGAGCAACGCCACGGCGCCTCCCTGTTCGCAGGGGGGCGCCTGTTGTTCTAGGGTTGCTGGTCATGAGGGTTGCTGGTCATGAGGGTTGCTGGTCATGAGGGCGGCGTCCGGTCGGCGTGGGCGCAGTGATGAGATCCGCACGCAGAGGCCGTAGCTGAGAGTAGACCGCCCGCTCTCACCTGCCCCCGACTGTCATGCGTTACCTCCTCGCCGCGCTTCTGCTCCTCCTCGCACCGCGCGTCCACGCCGACGAGCGCGTCCGCGCCGAGACCCGGGTGCAGGACGTGCGCGAGCAATACGGCCTCACCGGCGAGGGCGTCCTCGTCGCCGTCTTCGACCGGGGCATCGACCCGACGCACCGCGACTTCCGCAACGCCGACGGCACCACGCGCCTCCTCGCGATCTACGACCTCATCGACGACGCGGGGGCGGGGGACGCGGACAACCCGACCAGCTTCGGGACGGTCTACACCCGCGCCGAGATCGACGCCGCACTCTCTGCCGGGACACCGCTCGGGCACCGCGATGCCGTCGGGCACGGGGTGGCGACAGCCGGGATCGCCGGGGGCAACGGGGCCGCCTCCGACGGGCGCTACGCTGGCATGGCTCCCGACGTCGAGTTCGTCATCGTCAAGTTCACTAGCGAGGGCGCGCCCGCGCACGGCTCCGAGCCAGCCGAGGCGCCGTTCTACCGTCCCGACCTGCTCCCCGTCGCGCTCGACTACGTGATCGGGCTCGCCGAGGCCGAGGGCAAGCCGCTCGTGGTGCTCGCCAACTTCGGGTCGAGCGGGGGGCCGATGGACGGCACGAGTGCCCGCGCCCGCGACATCGACGCGCGGTTTGGGCCCGGCTTCCCCGGCCGCGTGTTCATCACCGGGTCGAGCGACGACGGCGGCGTCGACAACCATGCCGCTGGTACCGTTAACGCTGCGCAGACCGTCGATCTGGAAATCGAGAAGGCGAGCACGTTCCTACGGCTCGACCTGTGGTACGCCGGCAGCGACCGGCTTGCCGTCGAGGTCGTCGCGCCGGACGGGACGGTGAACGGGCCGTATGTGCCGCCCGGCAACGGCGCGCGTGCTAGCGCGAGCGGCCCCGGCTTCACGCTCTTCCACAACGGCGTGGGCACGGATTTCTGGGGCGCGACGAGCGGCCGCCGCGAGCTGCTCATCGACTTCAACAGCGCCACGACGGGCACCTACACGGTGCGCCTCACCGGCACGAGCGTGGGCGACGGTGGCTTCCAGGCGTCGCTCAATCCCTCGAACATCATCGGGGCCCCGCCGAACCGATTCGCGTCGTTCGTCACGTCGGGCTACACCGTCTGGGACTGGGCGTCGGCGCAGCAGAACCTCGGCCTCAACTCGTATGTCCTCCGCGACACCTGGACCGACGTGGACGGCATCGCGCGCAGCTACCCCGGCAACGACGTGGGGCCGGGCGCGCTCTGGACCGGCAGCGGGGTCGGCCCGACCTACGACGGGCGGCGCGGGATCTCCGTGAGCGTCCCCGGCAACTCCAACATCGCGGCGTTCGGGGCTCGGTCCTATTTCAACACGTTCCGCTTCAACGTCGTGGACGATGGCCTGGACCCCTACGGCATCCTCGGGGCCGTGAGCGGTGCCGCGCCCGTGCTCACCGGCATCGTCGCGCTGATGCTCGAGGCCGACCCGACGCTCGACGCCGCGGAGGTGCGCGCGATTCTGGAGCAGACGGCCCGCGCCGACGCCTTCACAGGGACCGTCCCGAACCCGCAGTGGGGCTACGGCAAGGTCGACGCGTTAGCCGCGGTGGAGGAGGTGCTGCGGGGTACGAACGCCGAAGATGTAGGCGCGCCGCAGACTGCCACGTTGTCGGCGTACCCGAACCCGACGTCTGCCTCCGCCACCGTAGCGGTGACGCTGTCCGAGGCCGCCGACGTGTGCGCCGAGGTGTTCGACCTGCTCGGCCGCCGCGTGGCGACGCTGCACGATGGCCTACTCGACGCGGGGACGCACGCGCTGGCGTTCGACGGCGCTCGGCTTCCGGCTGGCGTCTACGTCGTCCGTGCTGCGACGACCAACGTCACGCTCACGCGGAGGGTCACCGTCGTGCGTTGACGCTACGCGGGCACCAACCAGACGCGACGAAAAAAAGCGAGCGGCGATGATGAGATCGTTCCCCGCTTTGCGTGATTCACTACAGGCACCGTGCTCCTGTATCCCCTGGTTTCCTCGTCCATGCGTCTCCTTCTCCTGGCCCTCGCTCTGCTCGCCGCACTCCCCGCCGACGCCCAATACATCCAGATCGACAACTTCACGGTCACCGACATCAACAGCACCGCCTCGACGCTGATCGGGCGGGCGCGGGATGGCAGTGCGTCGCTCGACCCATCGCGTTGGGAAGCCGGGACGGTGTCGGCGCTCGTCGGCATTCCCGACTCGATCACGTTCTCACCGCAGGCCATCTCCGGCGGCGGAGCGATCATCGTCGGGACGGACTTCTCGCGGACGCCGGATGTCGTGGGTACGCTGATCGGCAACGGGTTCACGGTCATTAGCCCGCCGGGCGTAGACGATTTCCGCGTCGAAACCATTTCCACCGACGGGAGCCTCGTCGCAGGGTCCTACGAGCGCGAGGTGGCAGGCACCACGAACCGGCCTCCGCAGGCGGCGGTGCTCAGCCTCGAGACGGGCGTGATCACGGTCTTGGCGATGCCCGACGGGCACAACCGCGCGGATCGCTCGGCCGTCTTCGCGACCAGCCTCGACGGTAGGGTTCGGGCAGGCTTCCGACGCGCTCCCGGGGTCAACACGGTGGCGATGCGGTGGGACGTCGGCACCCCCTCCGAGCCGCCCTTGGCGAAGATCGACGGGCGCGAACCCTTCAACGCCCAGGCCGTCGCAGTCTCCGCCGACGGCACCGTGGTGCTCGGCTTCAACAACCGCTCCATCGCCGGGTCCAGCAGCCTCGCCGAGGAGGTGTGGCTCTGGTCCGGCTCGACGGTCACCCAACTGCCCACCTACCCCGGCTACGACGCCTCCGCTCCGGGCGGTCAGTGGGAGCCCTATGCGCTTTCCGCCGACGGCACCGTGGTGCTCGCCCGCTGCGGCGGCGGGAGCGCGGCCCCGTGCCTCTGGGACGCCCAGAACGGCTGGCGCTTCATCGACGCCCTCATCGAGGAGACGGGAGCATCTACGAGTTCGTTCAGCTTTGGGGATGCGTACCTGTCGCAGGACGGCCAGGTCGTCGTGGGGACCGCCCGCAATCGCGACACGGGCGTCAACTTATCCTACCGCTACGGCGTCACCGACACGCGCATCCGCGTCACCACCAACGGCGACCAGGCCGACCCGTCGCCGAACGACGACGAGTGCGACGTGAGCGCGATGGCGGGCGTCCAGTGCACGCTGCGGGCGGCCATCCAGACCGCCAACGCCCGCACCGGCCCCGACGAAATCCTGTTCGAGATCGAGGGCAACAGCCCGCACACGATCACCGTCCGCTCGGCGCTCCCTTCGCTCACCGCGCCGACCATCTTCGACGGCACCACGCAGCCCGGCTACACCGACCGACCGCTCGTGGTCGTGCGTGGCACCGGCGTCTCAGGCGATGGTCTCGTCCTTGATCAAGCCGAAAGCGCCGTCCTGGGCCTCGCCGTAGGCGGCTTCGGCGGGGCAGGCATCCGGCTCACGGGCGCAGGCGGCAGCCGCGTCGAGGGGAGCTACGTCGGTGTCGGCGCGGACGGGGCGACGGCGCTCGCCAACGGCCTCGGCATCGTCGTGGATGGCTCGCCCAACCACACCGTCGGCGGCGACGAGGCAGGGCAGGGCAACGTGATCGCGGGCAACGCCGGGCCTGGCATCCTCGTGACCGGCCCGGCGTCCACCGGCATCGTCCTCGCGGGCAACCGCATCGGCATGAATGCGGCGGGGACCGCGGCTGTGCCCAACGAAGCCGAAGGCGTCCGTATCGAGCGTGCACCGGGCGTGCGGGTCGGCGGCTCTGACGAGGCGGCGCGTAACCTCATCGGCGGCAACGCCACGCATGGCGTCTATGTGGTCGGCGCCGAGGCCGACGGGGTGCAGGTGCTCGGCAACTGGATCGGCGTCGGCGCGGACGGCTCGATGGCGCTCCCCAACGGCACCGACGCTACGGCGCGCGACGGCCACCACGGCGTCGCCCTCATCTCCGTCCCCAACGCCGTCGTCGGTGGCGAGACGGGCAGCCCGGGGGCCGCTCCCGGCAACGTGATCGCCGCGAGCGCTGCGCACGGTGTCTATGTCACCGGCACGCCCGACGCCCCCGCGAGCGGCGCGCAGGTGCTCGGCAACCTCGTCGGCACCGACCGAGCGGGCAGCACCGCACTCGTCGGCGGCGAAGTCGCGGTCTACGTGGCGGCGTCCGCCCCCGATGCGCAGATCGGCCGCGCCGGGGCGGGCAACGTCATCGTGGCCGGTCGCGAGGGCGACGGTGGGCAGAAGAGCGGCGTCTGGCTCATCGACCTCGGGGCGGCGGGGGCCCCCGACGGCGGGACGGTTGCTGCGAACACTGTCGGCCTCGACGCCACCGGCAACACGGTGCTCGGCAACCTCGCGACGGGCATTGGGGTGCTCACGGAGCAGAACGACGGCGGCGTCGAGCGCGTCGTGGTGGGCGGGGACGACGCTGCGGCTGGCAACCGCGTCGCCGGGCCGGGCTTCGCGATCGGCGTGTTCGGACCGGGCTCCAGCGGCACCGTCATCGCTAGCAACGTCGCCGGGCTGCGGGCCAACGGGCAACTCGCCCTCTCCGAGCGCCCGGTCGCGGGCATCTGGGTGTCGGGCGCCAACGGCACGCAGGTCGTCAGCAACACGGTCGGGGGCTACGTCTTCGGTCTGCTCGCGGAGGCCGATGAGGTCGGCGTGTTCGGCAACCGCATCGGGACCAACCCGGCGGGGACCCAGGCGCGGCCTAACACGGTCGGGGTCTACGTCCCCGGCGAGGTCCCCGACGGGCCGGAGGTAGGCAACGGCGTGGTGATTGGGGCCGAGGGAGCGGGCAACGTACTCTCCGGCAACGAGCGTGGCGGCGTTTGGATCGGCGGAGTAGGCCTCGCCATTGGCCAGGACGGTGGGCTCCGGCAGCCTGGCGCCGCGCTTCACGGTGCTCCTGACTTGCGTCCTGCGGCCCAACGGCTTGCCGCGACCGCGCCCGTGCGTGACGCCCTGTTTACCGATACCTTCGACGCGTCGGCACACCGCTTCGCGGGCAGCGCGAACCCCGACGGCGTCGTCGTCGCCTACAACCGCGTGGGCGTAGACCAGTCCGGCCGTAGCGAGTTGGGCAACGGCCGCAGCGGCAACGAAGAAGAAGCGTTCCCGGGCATCTGGGTGCGCGACGGCCGCGACGCGCGCCTGCTCGCCAACGTCGTTTCTGGCAACGGCATCGGCGTGTTGATCCTCGGGTACGTCGAAGACGAGGAGCCTGTCGGCAACCCGCGCGCCGTCACCATCGCGGGGTCGGGCATTGGCGTCGGCTCCGACTTTGCCACGGCAATCCCAAACCAGTTTGCAGGCGTGGCCGCCCTCGGCTCCGCGAGCAACCGCCTCGTCGCGGCCCCGCTCGCCGATGGCGGCCAGGCGGTCGGCAACGTCGTCGCGTTCAACGGCGGGCGCGGCGTGCTCATCCGCCCGTTCGAGAGCGAGCGCGGCAACCAGGTGCGCGCAACGGCCTTCCTCCGCAACCAAGGCCCGTCGATCGAGCTGCTCAACGGCGAACTCGAATACCCAGCCGTCGCCCCGCAGCCGCCGACGATCTACACCGCGTTCCGCAACCCGTCCGACGCGGGCGTGACGATCCGCGCCGCCGTGGGCGCGAGCGGCGAGGCCGACGTGTTCCTCTCGACGCGGTGCTCCAACGGCGAGGCTGAGGGCTCCGTCATCTCAACGCTGCCCGTGAGCGCGGGGGCCGTGACGGTGCCGCTGGAGGCCCTGCCCGACGACGTCTCGCTCTTCGAGTGGTATCTCGCTCTCAACGTCACGGAAGCCGGAGCCACGGGGACGACGAGCGCGCTCAGCCGCTGCACACGCGTAGCGCTTGCCGACAACACCGCTGAGGTGCCCATCGCCCCCGGCGAGACGGGGCCTGTGTTCGACGACGACGGCTTGCAACTGGACGTGACCTCGAACACGAGCAGCCTGGTGGCCCAGAGCTTGACCGTCACAGACAGCGATGGGACAACCGAGAGCGCAAAGATCGACGGTGCCCAGGCCGATGGCGGGACGCTCTACGTGTCGGCCTATGGCGAGGGCGTTCTGCCACCGCTCAGCCCCGTCGAAGGCAGCGCCGTATCGCCATCGGGCATGACCGTGACGCCGTCGGGCGTGAGCACCAACCGCCACTGGACGCTCGTAGCCGACGGCCTGGAGCGCATCACCTACAACGCGTGCCTCAACGTGACCGGCCTCCGCGGCGTGACGGACCCGACGCAACTCGTGGTCGTGCAACGGCCAGACGCCCGCACCCCCTGGACGCCGTTCCCCACGACGCTGGAGGGGACGCGGCTGTGCGCCGAGGGCTTCACCGCCTGGGGCGACCTCGGCGTCGGAGCAGACACGCTCATCAACCCCGTGTCGAACGAGGACCGCCTGACACAGACGCTGCCCGACGCGTTCGCGCTCGGCGCCTACCCGAACCCCTCAGCCGGTCGCACCACCATCGAGGTGGCGCTGCCCCAGGCTGCGGAGGTCCGTGCGGAGGTGGTCGACCTGCTCGGCCGCCGCGTGGTGACGCTCCACGACGGGCCGCTCGCGGCGGGCACGCACGCACTCCGGCTCGACGCGGCACGGCTGCCTGCGGGCGTCTACGTGGTGCGGGCTGCCACACCTACCGCTTCGCTCACGCGGCGGCTCACCGTCGTGCGCTAACCTGAACCGTTTGGGCCCCCAGCCTGCGCACGAGAGGGTGTCCCGCTCTCCCGCCACGGCCCCCATCGTCCATCAGAGCAGCGCGATGAGATCGTAGCCCATCATTGCCATTACACGGTCCTGACCATGCCACGCTTCGTTCTGTTGCTCGCCGCGCTGGCGGTGGCTGCCGCTGCCAGTCCCACCAGTGCCCAGACCTTCGAACTCCTCAGCGACAACACCCAAACGCCGGAGTTCGCCTTCGATATCTCCGGGGACGGCCGTGTGGTCATCGGGCGCGGGAGAGGGGGCGGGGCCGGGGCCGCAGAGACGTGGCGTTGGGAAGGCGGCACGCTCACGTACCTCGACCGGTTCATGGAGCAAGACGTGTCGCCAGGGGGCCTCTCTGGCGACGGCAGCATCATCGTGGGCTCGGCAGGGCTGTTCAACCCGTTTGCCGTCATCTGGAACGACGGGACCTACGCATCGCTTCCGCTGCCAGAGGGCGCGCTCTCTGTTTCGGTAAGCGGGGTATCCAACGATGGACGCGTGGCGGCGGGCAGCTACCGGATCGACCCGGACGGGGATGGCTCCGACGACGTCCGTGCGATGAAGTGGGTCGAGGGCGACCTGACGCTGCTGTCGCCGCTTCCAGGTGACAACGTAGCGTTTACCACCGGGGTCTCCGGGGATGGGAGCGTGATCGCGGGAGATAGCGACGCGCCCACTCAAGCCACGGTGTCTGTTGTCTGGAGGGATTCAGCAGTCCCGGAACAGATCCCTGTGCCAGGATGGACGAGAGGCGACGGGCTGACGCGAATCTCCGCGGACGGGCGTGCCCTCCTCGGACGAGCGGAGCGCCTGTCTGGTGTTTCGGGCGTCGATGTCCTCGCCTTCCTCTCGATCGACGGCACCATCATCGAACTCGGCACCTGGCTGGACAACTCCGACCCGACGCTGGACACCTACCCTCGCTACACCCTGAGCGACCTCTCCGCAGATGGGTCCATCGTCGTAGGCGTCCGCGAAAACGGGCCGCCGAGCTTCGACGCGACCCAGGTGATCTGGGACGCCGTGAACGGCTGGCGGCAGCTCGAAACGGTCTTTCGGGAGGCCGGGATGGACCTCCAGGGACGGACGTTGTGGCCCGGCAGCTTCGTGAGGATTTCGGACGACGGAACCGTAATCGCGGGCAACGCGCGAGAAGGAGACGCGGGCCGACTAGAGCCCTACCGCGCGGTCCTCGTCCCCACCGAGAACGATCTCACCGTCAACGACGCCAGCGACGACGCCGACGCCGACCTGAACGACGATGTCTGCGATGTGGACGTGTCGCAGCCCGGCAACCAGTGCACGCTCCGCGCCGCCATCGCGACCTCCAACCGGCGCTCCGGCCCCCGCAATGCCATCACGTTCGACCTCGACGGCCCCGGTCCGCACACCATCGCGGTGGCCTCCCAGTTCGAGGAGATCATCGTGCCCATCGTGCTGGACGCTACCACCCAGCCAGGCTACACGGGCACGCCGGTCGTCAGCCTCAGGGGCGGCGGGACGCTCGGCCTCGTGGTCGGCGCCGGCAACTCGGTCGTTCGGGGGCTCTCCATCGGCGGCTTCACGGCGGGCCTGTTCTTCGGCGGCCAGGGCGGCAATGTGGTGGAAGCGTGCCACATCGGCGTGGACGCGAGCGGGACGATGGTGGTCCCCAACGACATCGGCGTTGTGATCAACCAGACGCCGAACCACCGCGTGGGCGGCGAGCAGCCCGCGCAGCGCAACGTGATCTCGGGCAATACACAGGTAGCCTTTCAGATCCTCGGCGCGGCCTCGGCGGGCACCGTCATCGAAGGCAACTACATCGGGACGAACGCCGCTGGGACGGCAGCCCTCCCGAACAGCGGTGGGGGTCTGGTCGTGGATGGCACCACGGGCGTGACCATCGGCGGTGCCACGCCGGGCGCGCGCAACGTGATCGCCGGCAACGGAGCCGCAGGCGTGACCGTCATCGGCGCGAGCACGTCGGGGTTGGTGATCTCCGCGAACACCATCGGCCTGAATGCGGCCGGGACGGATGCCCTGCCCAACAACGGCGAGGGCGTCCGCGTCCTCAACGCGCCGAGCGTCCGCATCGGCGGGGCGACGGCGGGCGAGCGCAACCTCATCAGCGGCAACGCTACGCACGGTGTCCATGTGGCCGGGCCGGAGTCCTCGGGCGTCGCCGTCGCGGGCAACTGGATCGGCCTTGCCGCCAACGGCACGACGGCGGTCCCCAACGGCACCGACGACACCCGCCAGTCGGGCCACCACGGCGTGTTCGTCGTCAACGCGCCCGGCGTGACCATCGGCGGGGCCAGCGCGGCGCCGGGCGCGGCGCCGGGCAACGTGATCGCGGGCAACGCGGCGCACGAGGTCTACGTGACCGCCGCACCGGACCAGCCCGCGACGGGCGTGCAGATCCTGGGCAGCCTCCTCGGCACGGATGCATCCGGCAGCGCGGCGGTCGTCGCCGGGCAGGAGGCGGTGGTTGTCACCGGGGCCGTGCCTGGCATGCAGGTTGGCGCAGCGGGGGCGGGCAACGTCGTGGTGGCGGGCACGGAGGGCGAGGGCGGCAGTCGAGGCGGTGTGTTCCTGGTCGACCTCGGTCCCGGAGGCGCACCCGATGGGGCGACCGTCGCGGGCAACCTCGTCGGGCTGAACGCGGCGGGGAGCGCTCCGCTGGGGCAGGTCGGGACGGGCATCGCCGTCACGACCGACGTGGACAACGGCGGCGTGGAGAACGTGACCATCGGCGGCGACGTCGGCGGTGGCGCGGGCAACCGCGTCGCGGGCGTGCTCGGCATCGTCGTGGAGTTTCCCCGATCGTCCGGGGCCGTCGTGGAGGGCAACACCGTCGGGCTGCTCGCCAGCGGGGCGCTCGCGCGGGCTGAACCCGACGGGATCGGGCTTGTGATCCTGGGGGCGAACGAGGTCCAGGTCGTCGACAACACCATTGGCGGGCAGGCCATCGGCCTCGCCCTCGCGAGCGACGACAGCGCCGTGCTCGGCAACCGCATCGGGACGGACCCGGCGGGCGGCGAGGCGCGGCCCAACACCGTCGGCTTTGTCGTGTACGGTAGGGTCGAGGGTGGGCTCGCCGTGGGCGACCGCAACCAGGTCGGCGCAGCGGGTGCCGGCAACGTGATCTCCGGCAACGAGAACGGCGGGCTCCGGCTCGGCGGCGTCTTGGAGGTCGGCCCGGCGCTCACGGCTACGGCGTGGGCCCGGATACGAGCGAAGCAGGGTGGAGACGAAGCGGTAGCGCGGTTGGGGAATCAGAGCCCCGACGAGAACACCATTGCCTTCAACCGCATCGGGACCGACGCCGGAGGCACCCGCGCCCTGGGCAACGGCCGCGCCCCAACGGCCGAGGAGGCGTTCCCTGGCGTCTGGGTGCGCGACGGACGCGCCAACCAACTCGTCGGCAACGTGATCTCTGGCAACGGCGCGGGCGTGCTGGTGAGCTTCGACGAGGAGACCGGCGGCAGCCCGCGCGAGACGCTCATCGGCGGCAACGTGGTCGGCGGCTCGCTCAACCGGACGGCGTCGATCCCGAACCAGTACGGCGGCGTGATCCTCGTCGCCTCGCCCGACAATCGGCTCGCCGCCGTGGCGCTGGAAGAGGGCGGCGAGCCGGTGCCCAACCTCATACGCGGCAACGGCTCGCGCGGCGTGCGCGTCGTCACGCTGGAGGGCGAGACGGGCAACCAGATCCGCGGGACGAGCTTTTTCCGCAACGATGGCCCCTCCATCGAACTGAACGACGCGGACAACGGCTACCCCGCTGTGGCCGCGCCCGTGCCGCAGGTCTTCTGGGCGACCTCGGCCGACGAGGGGGGCGCCACGCTCCGGCTCCGTACCGACGCGGCGGGCGAGGTGGACGTGTTCGCATCCACGCGCTGCCCAAGCGGCAACGCCGAGGGTAGCATCCTCGGCTTCTCCGAGGTGGCCGGGGGGGCGACGAGCGTCACGGTCCCGGACCTCCTGCCCGACACTTCACCGCTGGTCCAGTTCCTCGCGGTCACCCTCACGCCGCCCGGCCCGGTCGCCACAACCAGTGCGTTCAGCGACTGCGTTCGCATCGCGCGGCCTGAGGATGTCGTGGAAGCCGTCGTGGACGATGGCGAAACCGGCATGGTCGTGGATGACGCGGACATCGAGGTGGAGATCACGGACAACGCCGCGCCCCGGACCCGAGGCCGACTTGCCTCTCTGAATACAGAGGTCGACGCCCGGGCCGGAGGAACGCTCTACGTATCGCGCTTCGGGGAGCGCATCGTGCCTGAGCCCTCGCCCATCGACGGCAGCGCGCTCGCCCCCGACGGCTCGACGGTGACGCCGAACGCGGTCTCCCTGAACCGCCACTGGACGCTGCGGACCGAAGGCCTCGGCGGGGTGACCTACACCGCCTGCCTCGACACCGAAGGCGTAAACGGGATCATAGTGCCCGGGCAACTCCTCGTCCTGCACCGCCCCGACGCGGGGACGCCCTGGACGCCGTTCCCGTCCTCGCTCGACGACACGCGGCTGTGCGCCACGGGGCTGACGGCCTGGGGCGACCTCGGTATCGGGGCGGATACGCTCGTCAACCCAGTGCCGAACGAGCCCGGTCCGGGTGAGGCCCCCGAGGCGTTGCCGACGGCCTTCGGCGTGCAGGTGTGGCCCAACCCCAGCATGCACATAGCCACGGTCGAGATCGCCCTGCCCGAGGCGGCCAAGACGCGCACGGACGTCTATGACGTGCTTGGTCGCCGCATGGCGATGCTGCACGAGGGGCCGCTCGCGGCGGGCACGCACGCCCTCGCGCTCGACGCGGCACGGTTGCCTGCGGGCACCTACATCGTGCGCACGGTCATCGTGCGCACGGTGACGCCCATGGCCACGCTCACGCGGCGGTTCACCGTCGTGCGGTGAACAGACCCACCCTAGGGACCTCGAAGTCCAGCGAGCCGCCGCCGCTGGTCGGTCGAGAAACTCGCAGTGTGGATGAGGGGATCAGTGTGTCAATCCCGTTTATGCAAGTAGGGCCCTCCGCTCAACCGGGCCTGCCGCTCACCTCCCTGCCAGCTACCACCGGTCATGCGCGCACTCCGTTCGCTTCTTGCCCCGTCGCTCTGTCTACTACTGTTCGGCGGCGTGCTCGCCGTTCCGCTTCAGGCGCAGGTGCTCACCTCGCTCTATTCCGCCCGAAGCCCAAACAGCCAGAACGACGGCTTCTTCGGTTCGGTCGTGGTTGCGGCAGGAGATGTCGATGACGACGGGGTCCCCGACTTTGTCGTGGGGGCGCCCGACGAGCAGGGGGCCCGAGGCCGGGTATACCTCTTGAGCGGAGTCAACGGGAGCGTGATCCGAACTGTCGCCTCGCGCACGAACGCGTCGAATAGCTTCTTCGGTCGCTCGCTAGCGGTCACAGGCGACATGAACACCGACGGCGTGCCGGATCTCATCGTCGGTAGCAACGACCCCGCAGCCGGGCAGGCCATCGCCGGTGTGGTCTACCTCGTGAGCGGGAGCGACGGGTCCACGCTTCGCACGCTCACCTCGCCGAACGCCCAGGCAAACGGCTTCTTCGGGTTTGCCGTGGCGGCCCCAGGCGATCTCAACGGCGACGGCTTCGAAGACCACGTCGTTGCCGCCAGCGACGAAGATCTGACCATCGGTGGGACGCCGCGTGAGGACATCGGCGCGCTCTATGCCTTCAGCGGAGCCGACGGGGCCCTGCTCTGGACCTCCACGGCCGACCTCGACCAAGCGTTCACCTATCTGAGCCGCGTCGAGGCGGCCGCCGACCTAACGGGTGACGGCGTTCCCGACCTCCTCGCCAGTGCGCCCAATGCCGACGTGGGCAGCATAACCGACGCCGGTCGGGCGTTCGTGATCGACGGTGCCGACGGCGCGGTGGTGCACACCTTGACGTCCGGCAACGCCCAGGCAGACGGTGTCTTCGGTATCAGCCTCGCCGCGCTGGGCGACGTGACGGGTGATGGCGTGCCCGATGTGGCCGTGGGCGCCCCGTTCGAGGGCGTCAACGGCAGCATCCGCGACGGGACGGTCTCGTTCTTCAACGGCGCGACCGGCGCACGCATCGGTACTTACGCTGAGGAGGAGCGGCAGGCCGAGCGCTTCTACGGCTGGGACATCCAGAACGTCGGCGACTACGACGATGACGGTGTCGACGATGTCGGGATTTCGGCGCTCCGGCAGTTCAACCGCTTCGAGTTTCTCCCGCCGCCGCTGACGGCGCCGTTCTCGGGCGCGGTCTTCATCACCAGCGGCGCCACCATCGGCCAGGACTTCGCGACGGACCTCGCCGAAGTCTATCCGAGCCTTCCCGACTTCCCCACGACGTTCGAGTGGCGCTTCGGCCAGTCCTTCGCGACCCTGGGCGACATCAACGGAGACGGCCTCAACGAGATCGCGGTTGGAGCCCCTACGCAAGGCGCCAACATCGGGTTTGTCGGGGTGCTGGACGGGGCGCGCGTTCAGGCGTTGACGGGGGAGGGCGCCGAGGCGAAGGCCGAGACAGTGGTTGGCAACGATGGCACCTATTCGTTCGATGGGACGGCGGTCACGCTCGTGCTGGACCTCGTCGCGGCGGAACCGGAGGGCGGCGAACGGACAGCGGGAGGTGGGGCGAACGTCGTCGTGACGCGCTATCGCACCGCACCGCTCGATGCCGCGGAGATTCCAGAGCAGGAGGTCGCGCCGTACCGCTGGACGATCATTCCCGAGCGCGACCTGCGCCTTGTGGCTGCGGCGAGCGAGGTGCGCTTCAACGTCGATGACATCCCCATGCCGGGCATCGTCGACCCCGCAGGCATTGTCGTCTACCGCCGCCAATACGTTGGGGGCGGCGACTTCGAGCCGCTGACGACGACCTACGACGCGGACGCGGGCGAGATCGTAGCGACGGGCTTCACCCGACTCGGCGAGTTCGTGTTTGCGAGCGACACCAATCCGTTGCCCACCGAGGGCGCGCCCAACGAGGCTGCGCTCGACGTGCAGGTCTACCCGAACCCGGCCGCCGCCGCGACTACGGTGGCTGTGACGTTGCCAGAGGCCGCGGACGTGCACACCGCCATCCATGACCTGCTCGGCCGCCGCGTGGCGACGCTCCATGACGGCCTCCTCGCCGCAGGGACGCATCCGCTCGCGCTCGATGCGGCGCGGTTGCCTGCTGGGGTCTACCTTGTCCGCTCGGTCACACCCACGGTCACGCTAGCGCGGAGGTTCACGGTCGTGCGATGATCCACTTCCGTGCGCGATGGCGCTATGGGTAGCGATAGGGCCGTTTGTGGTGGAACGGCCCTCCCGCACGCCTGGCCTGGACTTCCAGGTCGGGCGTGCTCTCTTTCGTGTGGGGACGCCGTTCACGTGGTGACTTCGCTCGTGGCGTAAGGCTGCCAATTTTCGGTGCGTTCAAGGTAGGGGCCCGCTGACGGCTTCACCGGGATGCACAGACCGGCTATACTGCATCCATACCCATTCCGAAGCGCTTCCGTCGGGCTCGGTCCGGCAGGGTTCGGCGCTTCGCCGTTCTCATACCAACCACACCCCCAACAGCTATGAAGCTCACCGTTGTAGGCGCGGGCAACGTCGGCGCGACCGTCGCCGAGTGCGTCGCGCGCATGGACATCGTCAACGAGATCGCCCTCATCGACATCCGCGACGGCGTCGCCAAGGGCAAGGCGCTCGACCTCTGGGAGTCGGCCCCCATCCACGGCTTCGACACCAAGCTGGTCGGCGGCGACGACTACGCGCTCACCGCGGGCTCGGACATCACCGTCATCACCGCCGGCCTCCCGCGCAAGCCGGGCATGAGCCGCGACGACCTCCTCGCTAAGAACGCCGAGATCGTCTCCAGCGTCACCGAGCAGATCGTCGCCCAGAGCCCCAACACAATCCTCATCATCGTCTCGAACCCGCTCGACGCGATGGTCTACGCCGCCTATCAGACGTCCGGCTTCGAGCCGTCCCGCGTGATGGGCATGGCCGGCGTCCTCGACACGGCGCGCTACCGCAGCTTCCTCGCCATGGAGATCGGCGTCTCCGTGCGCGACATCCAGGCGATGCTCCTCGGCGGCCACGGCGACACGATGGTGCCGCTCCCGCGCTTCACCAACGTCGCGGGCACGCCGATCACGAAGTTCCTCTCGGCCGAGCGCCTCGAAGAGATCGTCGAGCGCACGAAGAAGGGCGGCGGCGAGATCGTCGGCCTCATGGGCACCTCGGCGTGGTACGCGCCCGGTGCAGCGGCCGCCGAGATGGTCGAGGCCATCGTCAAGGACTCGGGCCGCGTGCTGCCAGGCGCAGGCTACTGCAACGGCGAGTACGGCCTCACCGACATGTTCATCGGCGTGCCGCTCAAGCTCGGCGCGGGTGGCGTTAAGGAGGTCGTCGAACTCGATCTCGACGCCGACGAGCAGGCGCTCATGCAGGAGTCGGCGGACCACGTGCAGGTCAACCTCGACAAGCTGAAGGCGCTCATAGGCTAAGCGTCCGTGCACGACGGCCAACACGAGCACCCCGGCGGCGGCTGGGGTGCTCGTTGTCGTTTGAGGCCTGCCTCGCAGATGCGCGCCGGGCGCCGCACCAGGCGCCGCACCAGGCGCCGCGCCGGATGAAGCAAACGCCGAAGAAATGAGGGGACATCATGTGTCGCACAATCAAACGTCGTATAATGGAGCTAGCTGCTCTGCATGTGACCTGCGGGCAGCGCCCCCTCCTTTCGCACACACCTTTCTTAGCTATGGTTACGCCTCGAATGGCCCTGGTGGCAGGGCTAGTCGCCGCTGTCTCGTGGATTCCTAACACTCAGGCTCAGTCGCTTCCGGACTGGGCGGCCCCCTCCGATGCCGCCTCCAGCGCGCCGCAGGTCGAGCCTCCGATGGATGAGAGCACGCCCAACCCTCCGGAAGTCCCGATCGACGGGGGACTGGGCCTTCTCGCCCTCGCCGGTGCGGGGTATGCGGCTCGCCGCCTCCGCCGGCACGACCAGTAAGCGTCCTCTTGGGACCCCTTCATGCACACAACCCAGAGGCTACTGTGATCCGACTCTGTACCGTCCTTTTTCTGCTCTATGCGGCCACCAACGCCGCTGTGGGGCAAGCCAGCTTGAATGGCATCATCTTCAACGAAGTCCTTCCTAAACCCAATATCTCATCAACGTCGGGGTTCGATACCGACGGCGACGGCGTCTTCGAGCGCGACGACGAGTTCATCGAGTTCGTCAACAACGGGACGGCCAACGTGGACCTCAACGGCTACGAGATCTACGACGCTGCCGGGCTGAAACTGACCATCCCCGGAAGCCTCGTGGTCGCGCCGGGCGAGTTCATCGTCATCATCTTTGACTACGACGGCACAGTGCCGGCGGGCTACTTCGACATCAGCGACGGCTCGTCGATCTCCGTCATCAACGACGGGTCCGAAGGACTCTATCTCTGCAACCCAGCCTCGGGCGAGTACATCGGACTCGTCTATGGCGGACGGACGGTTACCAACCCAACCGTGTGTACGACAAACCTCGGTGTCGAGGACTTTGGTTCGCCGACCGAAGGCCTGTCGATCCAGCGCGTGCAGCGTGGCACCACGACCGAGGTCATCACGCCGACGCCGCTCGCCACGAACGGACAGGCGGTCGTCGCCACCTCCACGGCAGAGGGCTGGCGCCTGCTCTCGGCTCCCCTCGACGGCTTGACCGTGAGCGATGTGCTCCCGCTCAACCTGGTCCGGGGTGTAGGCACGGAGTACCCGACCGACCCGCCCAACCTCTTCCTGAGCTACGATGGCAATCAGACGCCCGGCGGCAACGATGGCTACGCCCCGGCAACGGCCCTCACCGACGTGCTCGAACCGGGCGCAGGCTTCTGGTGGTACTTCTTCGACGCAGCGAGCCCGCCTACGCTCACAGGCGGCGGCACGAGCGTCGTCGAGCAGCTTCCCATCGCGCTGACTACCCCGGGGACCGCACTTGCCGCCAATAAAACCGTCCGGTTTGTGGGCCGCGACCCCAACGACGGGTTCTACATCGCGGGCAACCCCTTCACGGAGAGCTTCAACCTGAGCGGGGTGTCGGTAGCGCCGGTCACCGGCGTCGACCCGCTCGTTATTCAGGATGTCGTCTCCATCTGGGATGCCGCCGCCAATGCCGGAGTGGGCGGCTACGTCTCCTACTCGCGGACCGGGGCCGGCGGCAACCCGCAGGTGGTCGCCCCGTGGCAGGGCTACTGGATCGAGGTGCTAGTCGCTGGGCTGCTCACGCCGCCAGTCGGCATCGCGATCGACGTGACGTACGATGTCGCCCAGCAGACTACGGGAGGCAGCTTCGTCGGGCGCCAGGCAGCCCTCGAAGAGCGCTACATCCGCTTCGAGCTCGCCACCGCAGCCGAGGACGGGCGGCCCATTGCCAACCCGATCACCCTACTCTTCACAGACGGGGCAAGCGAGGGATGGGACGTGTTCGATGCCTCGTCGCTCGGGTCGTTCGCCGTCCCGTATGCCTTCGCGGCGTTCCTGGGCGACCGCGCCGGGGAGACGCGCTGGAAGGTGCAGGAGTCGCTCCCGCTCAATCCGGGCAAGGTCGTGTCGATCCCGCTCGCCTATGCGTCGTTCGGAACGGCGTCGTCCTTCGAGCTGCGCTGGCCCGTCCTCGAAAACGTGCCCGAGGTGTGGCGCGTCGAACTCGTGGACACCGTGACCGGCGCGCGCGTCGACGTGCGCACCGCGTCGCGCTACGCCTTCGAACAGGCCGAGGGTGAGCCCGCCGAGCGCTTCGTGATCGAGGTAGATGCCACGGCCAACCCCGTGGCTGCCGAGGGTCCTACGCTGCCCAACCAGCTTGAACTCAGCGCCGTGCACCCCAACCCCACGACGGCCCAGGCCAGCGTGCGGCTCTCTACCCCGACGGCTGAGCCCGTGCAGGCGACGGTCTACGACGTCCTCGGGCGTACCGTTCGTGTGGTCTTCGACGGTCAAACAGGACCGGGCACGCCGACGCAGGTGTCCTTCGCCACGAACGACCTGCCTGCGGGGACCTACGTCCTCCAGGTCGTCGGCCAGACCTTCAGCGAGGCCCGCCGGTTCATGGTGGTGCGGTGACCTGACGCAACGGCGTCTCCTGAGGGAGACTGCAACGGGCACCTCGGCGATAGCTGGGGTGCCCGTTTGTACGGTACGGGATCGCCGCTGGAGCTAGTTGGGCGAAAACACGGCGGGCTGGCACCCGTAGACGAGAGGTCAGGTTACATTCCAGCATCGCTTGTGTCTGAAGAGGCAGATCGACCGCAGCGAGCCTGTGACATAGGGCTGACACGTGCCTGGCGCTAGCTTGCTGCTGCATTCGTTGTAATGCGCTGCCCACCCGACACGGCGACCCCATCAAACTGCCGACGTGGCGCGCGTCCCCCATCCATCTTGTCATCTTTGAGGAACATGGCTGATCCCAACGTCAACGACGCCGCCCGCCAGAAGGCGCTCGGTCTGGCAATGAAGCAGATCGAGAAGCAGTATGGCAAAGGCGCCATCATGAAGCTCGGCGAGGCCCCCAAGGTCCGCATCGAGGCCATCTCGACCGGCTCGCTCATGCTCGACCACGGCCTGGGCATCGGCGGCGTGCCGCGCGGGCGCATCGTCGAGATCTACGGCCCGGAATCGTCGGGCAAGACGACGCTCGCCACCCACATCATCGCCGAGGCCCAGAAGGTAGGCGGCACCTGCGCCTTCATCGACGCCGAGCATGCCTTCGACTCGTCCTATGCTGAGAAGCTGGGCGTCGACACGGACGACCTCCTCGTCTCGCAGCCGGACACGGGCGAGCAGGCGCTGGAGATCTGCGACGTGCTCGTCCGCTCCGGCGCGCTCGATGTGGTCGTGATCGACTCGGTCGCGGCGCTCGTGCCCAAGTCCGAGATCGAGGGCGACATGGGTGACTCGCACGTGGGCCTTCAGGCCCGCCTGATGAGCCAGGCGCTGCGCAAGCTCACCGGCACCATCAATCGCACGAAGACGTGCCTCATCTTCATCAACCAGATCCGCGAGAAGATCGGCGTCTCCTGGGGCAGCCCCGAGACCACGACCGGCGGCCGCGCGCTCAAGTTCTACTCGTCCGTCCGCATGGACATCCGCCGCATCGGCGCGATCAAGGACGGCAGCGACGTGATCGGCAACCGCACGCGCGTGAAGGTGGTCAAGAACAAGGTCGCCCCGCCGTTTAAGATGGTCGAGTTCGACATCATCTACGGCGAGGGTATCTCGTCCACGGGTGAGCTGATCGATCTCGCTGTGGAGGCCGACGTGATCCAGAAGTCGGGCTCGTGGTACAGCTACGGCGACGTCAAGATCGGCCAGGGACGCGAGGCGACGAAGCAGTGGCTCCTCGATGAGCCTGGCTACCGCGAGGAGATTAGGCACACCGTCCGCCGCGAGCTCGGCATGCTGCCCGCCGACGAGATGGAAGGTGATAGCGTGGCCGAAGAGCCAGAGCTGGCCGTCAACGGCAAGTAAGGCCGTCGGCATCCTGCATACACAGTGCGCCGCTCGACATCGGTCGGGCGGCGCGCTGCATTGGGACCAACCGTGTAGGTAACGGTGGCGTAGGGGTGCGGGTTTTCCTGGGTGCTGCCTGGCTGTGGTGGCGTCAGGTAGCTTCCCTGGGCACAGTTGTTGCCGATCTGGGCGAGAGGCCGCAAGTCCGCGTCCCGCCGTTTCGCTTCGCCCCTCGCCCGGATGGATCACCCGACTGCTCGTGAACTCCGCCGCACGCTCCTGCTCACGCAGCTCATCCTGGCTGCGCTCGTCCTGCTGACGTTGGTGCTGGCGCATGCCTGGGACTCACTCGCAGCGAAGCTGGCCGTGGTGACGCTGCTGTTGAGCAGCTATGCGCTCCTGGTAGTGCGTCCCCTCGGGAAGAGCATCGAACAGGCGGTCGGCGCCGCCCTTCGACGCGCCGAAGGTCTCCAGCACGACGTTGAACGGCTGGAGGAGGCGCACGCCCACGCCGAGGCGAACGTGCAGGCTAAGAGCGCCTTCCTCGCCGCGATGAGTCACGAGATCCGCACGCCCATGAACGGCGTCATCGGGATGGCGAGCCTCCTCGATGAGAGCCGCCTCGACGGCGCCCAGCGCGACTTCGTGAGCACGATCCGCTCCTCCGGCGACGTGCTGCTCACGCTCATCAACGACGTGCTCGACCTCTCGAAGATCGAGGCGGGGGAGGTGAAGCTGGACCCCCGGCCGGTAGCGTTGCGCCCGCTGGTCGAGGCCGCGTTCGACCTCGTGGCGTCGCAGGCTGCAGGCAAGGGCCTCGACCTGGTCTATGCGCCCGCACCCAGCATCCCAGAGCAGATCGAGACGGACCCGACACGGCTTCGGCAGATCCTAGTCAACCTCCTGGCCAACGCCGTGCGCCACACGGCCGAGGGCGAGGTTGTGGTCGCTGTGCGGCCCGAGCAGCCCGGCTCCGACCGACTCGTCTTCGAGGTGCGCGACACCGGCGAAGGCATCCCGCAGGGCGTGCTTGGACAGCTTTTCCGTCCCTACCAGCAGGCCGAGCGCCAGCGGGAGGGTACGGGGCTCGGCCTCCACATTTGCAAGCGCCTCGCCCGCTTGCTCGGAGGGAGCATCACCGCGCACAGCATTGTCGGGGTGGGCTCGACCTTCACGGTGACGATCGAGGCACCGGCCATAGCCGACGACGTGCAGGAGGTAAGCGTGCTGACCAGCTTTGCCGTGGGCGTGACGGTGCCGAACCGGGCGCTCCGTGAAGCTCTCGTCGTACGCCTGCGTGCATGGGGGCTCGATGCCACGCCCTACACCGCGCTCGACGACGTGGAAGTAGCGTTGGAGAACGGGTACCGGTGTCACGTACTATTGCTGGACCTGACTGCGGACGAGGCGAGCGCGGCGCGTGTGGAGCGCTTGCACACCCAGCACCCGGCCCTGCCCGTCGTGGGGCTTGCAAGCCTCCAGCAGCCCGTCATTGGCCTGCCTCTGGCCGCGCGGCTCACGAAGCCCGTGAAGGACGCCGCGCTGCACGAGACCCTGCACGCGATCCTAGTGCCCGCTCACACGACGCACGCGAAGAAGTCCACGCGGACGGCGACGGACGGAGCAGGTCTGCGTGTGCTGATCGTCGAAGACCACGCGACCAACCAGAAGGTGGCGCTACGTCTCCTCGAACGCCTCGGCGTCGATGCCGACCTGGCGATTCACGGGCGCGAAGCGGTGGAGGCGGTGCAGCGCACCCCCTACGACCTCGTGCTGATGGACGTACAGATGCCCGTCATGGACGGAGTGGCTGCCACGCATGCCATCCGTGCGCTGGATCTCGACGTGCAGCCGCGCATCGTGGCACTGACCGCTGAGGCCATGGACGGGGATCGGGACGCGTTCTTGGAGGCGGGCATGGACGCCTATCTCGCGAAGCCGTTCAGTCTCGACGCTCTTGCTGAGATCTTGGACGAGGCGCGACTCCTGCCACAGGACGACGCCGACCGCGCGGCCAGTCCGACGGACGCCGCAGACACAGTGGAGAGACCTGGGCGCGCGGAGCCGATCGTGGAAGCGCCATCTCACCAGGCGGCCGCCCAGTTCTACCGAACGCTGCGAGCACGCCTGGCGCAGCTCATCGACGACGACGACCCGGTGTTCGTCCACGAGATGCTGACCAGCTTCCTGGCGGGCGGACCGCTGCTGCTGGGCGAGATCTACGACGCGCTCTACCGCGGCGACCAGGATACGGCGCGCAGGGCGGCCCAGACGCTGCGCTCGAGCGCCGCGCTGCTCGGCGCCGAGGCGCTCGCCGATGCGTGCCAGCAGCTCGAACAGGTGCTGCTCGCCGGAGACGTGTCGACGCACAGGCCCGACGTGAATGCGGTCCAGGACGCCTACCGAGCGCTAAGGACGCGCCTTCAGGCAGCACTTGCCGAGGAGTCTATCGCCGAGAATATCGTCGTAGGAGAGAGACTCGCTGAGGGGCGGCATCCGGGCAGGAGCGGCCCGGAGCACGAAGACGCTGTGCGCACCCAGGATCGTACGGGGCCCGTCGTTGCCTCAGCGCGGCGTGCTACGCTGGCGGAGTTGAGCTAGCTCTTCGCTCACGTCGATCAGCCGCTGGCCGGTAGCTTGGGCGACGGACCACAGCAACTTCGCGGCCAGCCGGGGGCGCTGGTCGACGAGCTTGCGCAGCATCGGCTGGGCGAGGACGGCCATGTGCGTGTCGCTCTTCGCGCGGACGGTAGCGGAGCGGACCGCCTCGTGGAGCAACGCGATCTCGCCGAAGCAGTCCCCTGTGCGGAGGGTGTGCACGATCCGGTCGTCGGGTTCGGTGACGACGACGGCCTCGCCCTCACGCAGGACGAACAGGCCGAGCCCAGGGTCGCCCTTGCGGAAGATGGTCGCGCCTGCCATGTAGTAGCGCTCGTGCATCGCGCGGTGAAGCTGGCTGCGTTCCCGATCCGAGAGCGCCGCAAAGAGCGGGCTGCGGTGCAGGTAGGCCGTGTCGGGATCCGAGCCCATGAGGGTCGACCAGAGGCTCATGGCACAGACGCGGGGGACGACGAGAGTGGAACGGTCGGGTCGGTGGGCAGCGTAAGCACGAAGGCCGCACCCGTGGAAGCGTGAACGTCGCTGCGGCGGTCCTCAAACGTAAGACTCCCGCCGTGACTCTGCGCGATGTCGTGGCTGATGGAGAGGCCCAAGCCGGTCCCTTCGCCGGTTGGCTTGGTGGTGAAGAACGGCTCGAAGAGACGCGCCTGCGCCTCGTGCGGCACGCCCGGGCCGTTGTCGGCAACAGTGATCGTCACGCGGTCTAAGGTGCGACGCGTGCGCACGGTGACGGTGGGGCGGTAGCCTGCGGGGGCGCTCGGCGCGACGCTGTCGCCGGAGGCAGGTTGGGCATAGCCGCGGACGGCCTCGAAGGCATTGGAGAGCAGGTTGAGCAGCACCCGGCCGAGGTCCTGCGGCAGTACCTCAACGGCGCCAGCGTCGGGATCGAAGTCGCGCTCCAGCGTGACCTGGCAGCTGGGGTGCCGAGCGCGCATCCCGTGGTAGGCTAGGCTCAGGAACTCCTCGGCGAGGGCGTTCACCTCAACGGTCCGGCGCTCGCCTTCGCCGCCCCGCGCGTGCGCTAGCATGCCGCGCACAATGCTGTCGGCGCGCCGCCCGTGCTCCTCGATCTTGGCGACGTTCGTGCTGAGGTCGGCGAGGAGCTCACCCACCTCGGCGCGACCGTCATCGGAGAGCGAGGTGGGGTCCCGGCGCAGGAGGTCTGCGAGGTCGTCCACGTAGTCCGCCGAGAGCGCGGCGAAGTTGGTGACGAAGTTGAGCGGGTTCTTGATCTCGTGCGCGATGCCCGCAGTGAGCCGCCCCAGCGACGCCAGCTTCTCGGACTGGACGAGCTGCGACTGCATCGCTCGCTCGCGGTCGAGGGCGGCCTGCAGCGTCGCCGTGCGCTCCTCGACGCGCTCTTCGAGCGTCTCGGCGTACGCCTTGAGTTGCTGGTTGGCCTCGGCCACGGCGTCGGCCATCTCGTTGAAGCCTGTGGCGAGCGCGCCTAGTTCGTCGGACGAGCGGATTTCGACCCGCGCGTCGCGCTCACCGCGCCCGATGCGCTGCACACCAGCGAGCAGGTGCGCGAGCGGCTGCAGCAGGCTCGCCCGGAAGAACAGCGGCAGCGCGCCCAGCACGAAGAGCGTGGCGAAGAAGACGAGGCGCGCGAGCGGTCCGACCTTCGCGTGGGCCCGCGGCCGGTAGCGCGCGGCGAAGTCCTCGACGAGGCCCTGGCCGGGCTCGACGAGCAGCGCCTCGCCGCCGAGGCCCACGGGCAGCGCCATGCTGGGACCTCCTTGCCACAGGCCGCGCAGCCCGAACGTCGGCGCGATCGGCGGGCCTTCATAGCCGAGGTCCACGGAGCCGTCGGTCCGCAGCGTTGTACGGAGGGTGACGGGGACGCCCCGCGAAAACTCGTACTCGTGCCGCCAGGTGAACGTCACGGCGTCGTCCTGCGCGTAGACGAAGGTGCGTGCTTCCGCCCAACTCGACGTGCACGGGGCGAGAAGCGCCGCGATGAGAGGCCCCTCGGTGTTGAGAAACGGCACCGCGAGATCCACTGGCTGGTCGAAGTGGAGCGCGCCGTAGGGGTTGGGGTAGACCGTCGCGAACGCGGCATCGAACAGCGGGAACGCGAAGGGGAGGGCGAGCCCGCCTGCGAGGTCGGTGTCGGCGAGCGCCTGCCCGAGTGGCGGCGCCGTCGGCTCGGCCTCGGGTGGGAGCGTGGCGACTTTGTAGCCGCCCTCGTCGAGGGGCGTGAGGCGGATCGTCTGGAGACGCGGCAGCGCGTTGCCAGCCTCGCGCGCGATGTCCGTCGGGTTGAAAAGGCGCACGCCGGCCAGCCCGAGGAACGCCAGCACCGTCGCCAGCACCAGCCCGACGAGCTTGCCCTGCACCATCGTCGGCTCCCGCGCGTGGTTGATGAAGACGACCACGTAGCCGAGGGACACGGCCAGCCCGCACAGAAGCGCGATGTACTGGAAGGTGCGCAGCCCGATGATGTCGAGCGAGACGAGAAAGTTGGCGAGGCCGATCGCGCCAAAGACGTCGGTCAGGAAGCCGAACGCGAGGTGGCCGCGTGCGTCGCGGGTGGGCGACCACCACCCGCGCCCAGCCGCACGCTGGAAGCGGCGATACTGCCGCCCGTGTACCACCCCTGCCCATACGATGCCCACGAGGAGCAGGACGCCGTAGGCTACAAAGAGCTGTTCCAGCACGACGAGCGAGGGGCGCACCGCAATCCAGATGCTCACGCCTGCCAGCACGGCGAGCACCACCGCGGACAAGGCACGCACGGCGCGGCGCTCGCGCGGGACGGGGTCGTCGAGGAAGGTGTACGCGAACTGCACCAAGGCCGCGATGGTCGCCGCGACGAAGAAGTAGAGCCCGAGGGTGGCGTAGAGGCCCGTCACGGAGGTCACGGGCACCGCCGAGGAGAGCAAGAAGCAGCCGGCATAGCCCGCCAGCATCACCATCGCGCTGGCGAGCCAGCGCGTCGAGGGCACGCGGCTGCGCAGCGCGAGCAGGTACGCCGCCGTGAGCCCGGCCAGCAGCGTCTGGCAGAGCAGTGGGATCGAGGCCGGAGTGAGCGTGAACATGGGAAGCGGGCGAAGCCAGCGGCAAGGTAGCATCCAGCGCCCGTTGACCTCCGTGGCACTGAGGCCGCTCCGCGCAGAACGGCGGCCTGTCCCCACAACGAAGGCGCGCCCGCGAGTCGTCCCCGCAGGCGCGCCAAGAGCGCTAGAAGCTGTGCGATGGAGCGTCCAGGACGACGCCCCTGAATGCAGCCGCTCTAGAGCGTGACCGGGCCGCGCGCGCCGTCGCCGATCTGGAACGTTTCGTTCGTGTCGTCGAACACGTTCGTGCCGTTGGCGTCCTCGTAGGGCGACTCCAGATAGCCGATCAGGTTCTCGACGAAGCGGTTCTCGGCGGACCCGGCGCTGACCTGGATCCCGACGCCGAAGCCGATGAGTGCGTTGCCCGCGACGAGGTCGCGCTGCGGACCGGCCGGGTCCTCGGTGTCCGGCGCGGGGTTGTAGCAGATGCCGAGCAGGCCAAACTCGCCCGCCTCGGCGCGGTTGCCGATGATGCGGTTGCGGAAGCTGCCGCCGCCGCGGACGAAGATGCCGAGGTTGGTGTCGTTGGCTACGTTGCCGAGCACGCGGTTGCGCGAGCTGTTGACGAGCAGGAAGCCGATCTGCGGCGCGACGCCGTTCGGCGGGTCCGCGAACTCGTCGCCGCCCTCTACGGTCACGCCCACGACGGCCGTGCGGTCGGTGCCAAGCCACTGCACGCCGATGCCGAACGTCTCGACGGTGCCGTTGGTGACGAGCACGCGCGTGACACCGTCGAGCACGATGCCGCGCCCGGCCTTGTTGCCCGGGCCGGTGATGGTGTAGCCGCCGAGGTCGAGGAACACGTTGTCAGCCTGGATGACGATGCCGTCGCCCTCGGTGGCGAAGCCGTTCATGAGGGTGTAGAAGCCGGGCTCGGTGATGGTCGTCGGGCCGCTGATCGCCTCGACGCCCGTGGAGGCGTCCGCCGCGACGGCCGCGGCCGTGCGCATCGTTTCGGGGGTGGCCGTGTCGATCTCGGCCGCGACGGTGGCTTCGATGGAGGTCGGGGCTACGGTGACCGGCGACTCGGCGCCGGTGAGGTCGCCCGCGTCGCAGGCGGCGAGGAGGAGCGGGAGGACGAGCGCTGCGAGGAGCGAGCGCGAAGGAGAGCGAAGCATGAGAGGAGGAGGTTGGAGAAGCCTGCCCGCGTGGGACGATCCCGGCCGGGCAACGATCTGGCTCCAATCTGCCCTGTCGCCTCCTACCGCCGCCTCACGCGCGGGTCATCCTTTCTCAAATCGACGCTACACGAACGTCACACGACGATCACGGCGAGGTCTGAAGTGAGGAGATCGAAGTGCGTGCAGGGCGCGCGTGACGCCATGCCCGGAAGCGCCCTATCGGTGAAGCGGAGCACCCCCGACCTAGCCCGCCACAAACACCGCGTGGAAGGTGATCGTGTCTGCAATGGCCTGGTCCTTGACCTGATCGAGCAGACTCGGGCCGTAGTGGAGGTTCCAGCGGGCGCGCTCAATGGTGAGCGTGGCTTCACCAGCGACGGTGCCGGACGTAGCATGCGGACGGACGCGCACCGGGAACGTGACGGCCTGCGATTGCCCCCGGACGCGGAGGTCGCCGGTGACCTCAAACAGGAGAAAGCCCTCGGCGTCGGCGGGGCCGAGGCGGTGAGCGTGCTGGATGAGCAGGTGCCCGCGCGGGTGGTGCGCTGTGTCGAAGAGCCGCTCGTGCATCACCTCCATGACCTCGTCGAGTTCGCGGCCGGTCGCGTTGGAGCAGGTGGCAGCGTTGATGTCGAAGAGGAGGTGCCCGGCGAGCGTCGAGTCGGACACGTCGAGGCGGGCGGCGGCCAGGCTCACGAGGCCGTGGTAGTCCTTGCCCACCTTCGAGACGGTCCACTCGACGCGGCTCGCGCGGAGATCGAGCGGTAGGGGCGCGGTGGGCCTCCACGGTGCTGCTGCGCCCATCGTGACGAGGGCGGCGAGCGCGAGTAGGAGCGAGCGCAGCGGCATGGGAGGGCGAGCGAACAGGGCCGATGACCGAGAAACAGGGCCGATGCCATAGCCAAGTGCCTCAAGCCTCAGTCGAAAGCAGCACCAACTCGCCGCGCCGTTGCAATACGGCGGCAAGAAGCAGGCGAACCGTGGACACGTAGGCCTGCTAAACCATAGAAAACGTCTAGGTCACGACGCGGCGGGCACCGCCGTCTCAAAGGCCCGCACGGCCTCGCGGTACATCGTCGCGTGGAGGTCGGCGGTGGCGGCGGGCGTCTCGGCGTAGCCGCCCGAGAGCAGCAGGCACAGCGGGAGTTCGGCGGCGCGTACGGTTTCGCAGACGTAGCGGTCGCGGCGGGCGAGGCCGTCGCGGGTGAGGGCGAGCCGCCCGAAGCGGTCCCCGTCGAGCACGTCCACGCCGCCGAGGTAGACGACCAGATCGGGGGCGGCCTCGGCGAGCACCTCCGGGAGGTGGTGGCGCAGCGTGTCGAGGTAGGCGGCGTCGTCGGTGCCGTCGGGGAGGGGCACGTCGCAGGACGAGGGCGGCTTGCGGAAGGGGTAGTTCTTCGCGCCGTGCACCGAGAAGGTGTAGACGCTCGGGTCGTCGGCGAAGAACGCCGCGTTGCCGTTGCCCTGGTGCACGTCGAGGTCGACGACGAGCGCGCGGCGGATCCAGCCGGAGCGCTTGGCGACGCGCAGCGCCACGGCCACGTCGTTGAGCACGCAGAAGCCCTCGGCATGGCCCGGCATCGCGTGGTGCGTGCCGCCCGCGAGGTTGCCCGCGACGCCGTCGTGCAGCGCCATCAGCGCCGCGTTGATCGTGCCCTGCACGGCGAGGCGGCTCCGGCGCACGAGCGCGGGCGACCACGGGAGCCCCATCCGTCGCTCCTCCTGCTTCGACTGCTGCCCGGCCGCGAGCGCGTCGAGGTAGGACTGCGTGTGGACGAGCAGCAGGTCCGACCAATCGGCCTCGCGCGGCGCAATCACGTCGGCGGGGGCGATGAGGCCCTCGCGGAGGACGATCTCATGCAACGCCGGGAATTTCGCCATCGGGAAGGGGTGGCGCGGCCGGAGCGGGACGAAGTAGTCGGGGTGGTAGGAGACGCGCACGTGGGCGAGGGGCACGTGAGTGGGGGCACTCAGGTGAAGCAGGTGAAGGGAGCGTAGAGGCTAGAGAAAAGCCGCTAGGATATGCGGGGGCTGGGCCTGTGCCGAGGACCCTGCCACGCCCGTCCCCCGTCCAAGGTGCCCAAGAAATCGTGCAAACAAGAATTCGTCCGGCGAAGAGTCGTCCATGCTGTCGTCTATCCGCAAGCGCTATGTCGCGGTCCTGCTCGTGCCCCTCTTCCTCTGGGTGGTCGTGCTGGCGTCCAGCGAGCCGAATGCCGCCGACGCGCCGCCCGCCAGTCTGCCGCTTCCTGATCCCATCGAGCGCGACCTCGACGCGATCCGCGCGGGCGACACGCTGACCGTGCTCACGACCTACAACTCGACGTCGTACTTCCTCTACCGTGGCCAGCCGATGGGCTACGAGTACGACCTCCTGCGCCGCTTCGCCGAGGACGAGGGGCTGACGCTCCAGATGCGCCTCGTGCCGCGCGACAGCCTGCTCGTGCACCTGCTGCGCGGCGAGGGCGACATCGCGGCGGGGCGCCTCATCCCCGACGCGGCCGACTCGGCGTTCGTGCGCTACAGCCGCGCGCTCTACGAGACCCAGCCCGTCCTCGTCCAGCGCGACGGGCCGCCCGATGCCGACGCCGGTGGCCCGGTCGTCGACGCGCTCGACAGCCTCGCGCTCGCCACGTTGGCAGACTCGCTCGCAGACGCCTACCCACCGGACTCCGTCGAACTGCGCGCGCGGCTCGTGCAGGCCCCGCGGGAACTGGCCAACGAGGAGGTCGCCGTCCCCGAGGCCTCGCCGTTCGTGGACGACCTCGTGGAACTCGCCGACACGATCTCGGGCGACATCGAGGTCGTGGAGGTGGACACCTCGACCGAGGAGCTGATCCGCCGCGTGGCCGCCGCGCGCCTCGACTTCGCCGTGAGCCCGGAGAACGTCGGGCGGCTCTCGGAGAGCAAGTACGCCAACCTCGTCGTGCGTCCGTCGCTGGGCGAGCCGCACGCCGTGGCCTGGGGCGTCCGCGCCAACGCGCCCGCCCTCCGCGCGGCGCTCGACGCCTGGATCGTCGGCGAGCGCGCCTCGGCGTTCTGGAACACAACCTACCGCCGCTACTTCGTCGACCGGCGCGGCTACCGCGAGCGCATCGCCAGTACCTACCTCACCGGCGAGACGGGCACGCTCTCGGACTACGACGCGCTCTTCCAGACGCACGCCGACACGATCGGCTGGGACTGGCGGCTCTTGGCGGCGCAGGCCTACCAGGAGTCGCGCTTTCGTCCGAACGCCCGCTCGTGGGCGGGGGCGCAGGGGCTGCTCCAACTCATGCCCGCGACCGGCCGGGAGTTCGGCGTCACGGACCCCAACGACCCCGCCGACAACGTGGCCGCCGCCGTGCGCTTCCTCGCGTGGCTGCAAACCTACTGGGACGGCGAGATTGCCGACCCGCAGGAGCGGCTGAAGTTCGTGCTCGCGTCGTACAACACCGGGCACGGGCACGTGGAGGACGCCCGCCGCCTCGCCGTCAAGCACGGCGACGACCCCGACCGCTGGGAGGACGTGGCCTACTGGCTGCTCCAGAAGTCGAAGCGCGCCGTCTACACGGACCCGGTGGTGAAGTACGGCTTCGCGCGCGGCCTCGAACCCGTCACCTACGTGGCGCACATCCTGGAGCGCTGGACGCACTACCAGCAGTTCGTCGGCTAGGGGAGCCGGGTCCTCGCACGTTGCACTGAGGGATACGCGGGCGACCGAAAAGACGAGAGCACACTGGTGGTAGCACGTGAAAACAGGCGACGATGAATGATTAGGACGTTATGTATCTATTGTTACTAATTGTGTAGAAATTGGATATCGACCAGGCCTTCTATACTCTGAAGTAACCCCATTCAATTCGTCTTCTTTCTCGTTACTCTGAAGTCTGCTATGGGTTTACGTCCCTCTCTCTCTAAGACTTAGACTGGTGCATGGCTCTTTAGTCGCTGCATGCCTGATCGCATGTTTCTGGCCTGCGGGCAATGCTTCAGCACAATGGCCCAGTAAGATCTGCGGGGGTAGTGTCAACTTCACGGACATCGAGATTGCCTTCAAGAACGAGTCCACCGACCAAGTGTCCATCCGCGTCACGTCTGCGGCTGTCGATTCGAACGGCCAGAACGTGGGTACCTACGGCCCCTACATCAACACCACGGACGGCTATGGTGACTGTGAGGTCCGTTTCCAAGTTGGAGACCAATGTTTCGATGCGAATGCAGACTTTCCATTCTCGAACAGCGGACCCTATCTGATCGAGTTCGTGCAGGGCGCATTCGATCTGTCTGGAAACTTCGTAACCCAGAGTGGAAGCGGTACGATCGCCGAGTTTACCTACGCGACTGGATGCCAGGATGGTTTCTGGGACCAAAACGCGCAGCAGGACACCCTAGCCATGGCGGATGGCTATTTTGTCTACCAGGCCGCAAACGGCTCGACGCCTGCCCGCGTCCACCATCTGCCTACAACCTATCCAAAGCTCTTCAACCAGGCGTTCGGCACCAAGGCGTCCATCAGCGATCTGCTCGGCGACGATTGGGTGCTACCCTACGACACGCCTACGCTGTGTGCGCTCTTGGCAAGCAACGGGGCAACGGATACCTGCGCCCAGAGTATCTACTTCATCTCGACGGGTCGAGGGTATCCCTTCGGTGGGCGATATACATTCGCTGGCGATGTTGTTAACCCCGTAGGGTTCAACTGGGACTTCAAGTTCCCACTGCATAGCTCCGTGCCGACGCCCACCACATCGCCGGTCCTGGCTTTTCAGCCAGGGAAAGCGCTCGAGATCGAACAGCGGCTGCGGGCGGAGGATGTGACGTTCACGGAGGGAGGGCCTTTCGCCAACCAGGGCTGGAACGGCATCTACTTCCGCACCGGCTCGTCGGGCACCATCGAAGCGAGCACCATCGAAGAGACGACGGGCATCGCCCTGCGCGTTCGCAAGGCCACGGTGGACCTCTTCGACTCGCAAATCCTCAACGCGGGCTCTCGCGGCATCTACGCTTCAGGGGCAGGAACTGTAGTCAACTTCAAGGAGAGTACGAGCCCTCCCCTTGGAGCCGATACAAAAATCGACAACAGCGGCACTCTCGGCATCCATGCGGCGAGCGGAGTAGAGGTCTACCTTGGCGAAGCAGAGATCACCCGTAGTGGGGATGCAGGTCTTCTTGCCTACAAGAGCGATATCTACCTCGCTGACTCGGAGATCACGGGCAGCGGCGAGTATGGAGCCGAGGGCACGCTCGCGAGCAACATCCGCTTCGGTCTGCCTGGACAATTTGTCTCCGGCGAAAACAACGTCCTTGAAGACAACGCGGATGGCACGCTCAAAGCTCGGAACGGCGGCTACCTCGACGCAGGCTTCTTAGCAGGCCAGTACTTCCAGAACTCGTTCCTGCGTACTGGCAGCCAACTCCACGCCTTCGCGGATAGCGGTGACATCATCGCCGAGTGCAACTACTGGGGGGTGTCCTCTGGACCGAGCCTCACGTACATCACCACTACTAACGGCGGCACCTTTGATGGCACGCCCTTTCTCACGAGTGCTGGGCAGACAGGATGCGCCCCGCTGAATGAGGTGACGGGCGATGCTCCCACTGGATACCTCGCGGCAGCACGCACGGGCGGCTCCCCGAGCACAGTCGATCCCGACACGCCGACGTTTGCTCCATCGGGTCCGCCCGAGGGCATGGACGCTCGACGCTGGTATGCTCGTCAGCAGAGCGCGGGCGAGACGCTTGGGCTGCTCATCGCTGCGGTGAATGAGGCAGAGACGGAGCGCGACGCTGAACTAGCCTACCTCGCCATCGCTGGAGGTGTACGCTCAGGCAGCGCGGCAGGCCTCGATGTGTTCCTCTCGGCACAGAGCCAGCGGGCCGAGCACCGGCCCTACGCCCTCACGGCGCTCGCCGAACTGCGCTTGGCCGAGGGGCGCTCAGACGACGCCCGCAGCGTGGCGACCTCCATCGCGGAGGAGTATGCCCGGAGCGAGCGCAGTGACCACGTCGAGCTAGCTGGACACGCCTACGCGACGCTCGCCTTTCTCGCTATCGACGCTGGCGACGTGGAGGCGGCAGAGGCGGCACTCGCGGGCGTACGCACAGTTTGGCCGGAGGGCGAGGTGACCGAACTCGTCGCTGAGGCTGTCGACACGGACCTGAGGGCGTACCGTGACGAAGCGGGAGGTCTTCGCAAAGAGGGGTCGGAGACCGTCCCGGTCATCTCGGCGCGTGCACCTGTGGAGGCATTCGTGTTGGGAGCAGCGTACCCGAACCCGTCGAGTGGTGGCGCAACCGTGCCGTTGGTGCTGCGTGACGAGGCAGAGGTCCGGGTGGTGGTCTATGACCTGCTGGGCCGCGAGGTAGCGCGTCTGGCTGAGGGCAGGCTCTCCGCCGGGGGGCACCTGCTCGCGCTCGACGCCTCGGCACTGGCCGCAGGCACCTACGTGGTGCGGGCGAGCGTGGACGGGGTCGCTTCGACGCAGCGGCTCACGGTCGCACGCTGAACTACCACCGTTCTTGGCGTGGCGCAGCCCTCCGGTGTGAGGGTTGCGCTGCTGCCTATTCCACCGGTCCGTTTCTTGTGTAGGTCCCCTGCCTACTGACCGGTTGGCTCTTCGACTCTGCTGACGCATCCACGCTATGTGCCTTCCCCTGAGACCCGCCGCTCGTGCCCTCTGCCTGGCGCTGAGCGTGCTCGTCGTCCCCCCTCCGAGCACCGCCCAGGAAGCTGCGCTCACGTTCGAGGTCGTCGCTCAGACCGAGTATGACAACGATGCGCTAAAATTTAGCAACCTGCTCTTCTTCTCAGACTCCACCCTTCTAGTCGTCGCCGACGGCGGAGTCTTCGACCTCACCCATCCCTACAGCGGCTCCTGGACTCTCCGCTTCGAAGGGAGGTTCACCAACGGGCCGACGTTTCTCACCACCGAGGGTATTCTGTTCTCAGCTACGCAAAATCTAGGGCGCTCAGCAGACGGCGGCTACACCTGGACGAACGCATTCCCGGATGCCGACACCTTCGTCGAACTGCCCCCCGACGCGCCCGGTGGAGCGGCCTTCCTGACCGACGGTGACGACCGCACCGTCAGCCCAGAGCGTGAGACGGTCGCCCGCTCCACCGACGGCGGCCTCACCTGGACCCCCCACGCCCCCGGGCCCTCCGTCCTCGACCGCGTCTTCATCCGCACCCTCGCCTACGCTCCGGTCTCGTCCGAGCGTCGCACTGTAGGCACGGTCGTTGGCGTCGGCGTCAGCGGAGCCGTCTTCTCGCTCGACGGCGGCGTCACCTGGCAGGCGTCCGACTTCGTCGGCAACATCTTCGCCGAGAACGTGATCTACTCGCCCACGCGCGACCTCTTCGTGACGGGTGCCACGGCGAACGCCCCGGACTTCGGCAACCCGCGCGGCGGCATCTGGGTGAGCGAGGACGGGCAGGCCTGGACGTTCCGGGGGCGTGTACCCTCGGACAGCGACACGCCGATGGCGGTCACGGAGGCACCGGACGGGACGTGGTGGGCGATCCGTCCGGGGGAGCCCGACGGCGCGGTGTTCTCGTCGGTGGACGGGGGCCGGACGTGGACGGAGCGGGGTCGGCTCGACGGGATGGCGCTCGTGGGACAGGAGTTTCTGCGCACGCAGGCGCTCGCGATCGGGCCGGAGGAGCGGGTGTGGCTCGCCACGACGGGGGAGCCGGGCAACGAGAGCCGGGGCGCGGTGCTGCGGTCGGTGGAGCGGGTGGTGGTGGCCTCGGAGGACACGCCGGTGGGAACGCCCGGTGAGGCGGTGGTGCTGGGCCTGCCGTATCCGAATCCCACGCGGAGTACGGTGACGGTGCCGCTGACGCTTGTGCAGCCCGCCGAGGCGCGCGTCGTGGTGACGGACCTGCTCGGACGGGAGGTGGCAGTGCTGGCCGAGGGCCACCGTGCGGCGGGCGTGCACACGCTTGCGGTCGACACGGCCGCGCTCGCACCGGGCGTCTATGTGGTGCGGGCGACCGTCGGCGGGGTCACGGCAACGCAGCGGGTGACGGTGGCGCGCTGAGGTCGGCCTTAGCTACAGCGCTCGGGCATCGTCAGGCGCGGTGCGGGGCTGGCAGCGCGGGGCGTTCGAGGGCCGCGCGGTCCCAGTCGGCAAGGTCGGCGGCGGCCTCGTAGGTAGTCTGGAGAAAGTCGAGGAGCGCCGCGTCGGGGTCGTCGGCGGTGCGGACGGCTTCGTAGGGGAGGACGTACTCGCCGAGGTCAGCATGGTAATACGCGGCCTCTGGTCGGACGGCGGCGGTGCGGTAGCCCTCTGGCTCGGGGTAGGCGTAGGCGTAGTAGGCCGGTTCGCCGAGGCCCGCGCCTGCCCAGAAGCCCGCGCTGGACACCTCGTGCGAGTAGGCCTCCTCCATCACCCAGTCGGCGCAGTTGGGCGCGCCGCCGGGGTGGGCCGGGGCCGTGCGCCCCGAGAAGCGCGTGAGGGCGAGGTCGAACGCGCCCCAGAAGAAGTGCACCGGGCTCGACTTGCCGATGAACCGGGCGCGGAAGCGCGTGAACACACGGTGGCTCGCCACGAGGATCTGCCAGTGGCGGTGCGCGGCGTCGGCGTCGTAGGCCGCGTTGGCCTCGTCCTCGTCAAACGGCAGCACGTCGCCGGGAATCTCGACCGGCACGGGCCAGATCGGCATATCGATGCCGTGCGCGGCGAGGAGGTGCGTCAGCAGGTCGCAGAACGCCGCGACTGACATCGGGCGCGACGCCATCGGCTGGAGGTTGAACGAGGCCGCGCGGCCGTCTTCGGTGGTGAGGTGCAGCCGGTGGTCGACGAAGTCGAAGGCCAACTCGAACGAAGCGGCGTCGTGCGGGACGAGGCCCGTCGAGAGCCCGCGCGGGGTGACGTAGAGCGGCGTGTGCCAGGCGTGGTTGGTCCACGGCATTGCCGCGAGACGCACCTTGCCCACGATCTGCGTCCAGCGGTGGAGGGTGGCGTAGGTCGGTTCCCAATCGGCGAGGGGTAGGGCAGGCCACGGCATAGCGTTTCGGAGGCAAAGCGGGAAGAAACGGTCCGGCTGGGACGGTCGAGCAGCCTGCTCTGATCCGCACGCACGGACACGGAGACACAAGCACCCGGGACACGCGCACCCACAGGGATAGCAGGGCCGAGGCGTTGGCTCGCAGGTCTGGACTGTGGTTGTCGAACCGTAGGCTACGAATCTGCCCCATTGCACCTGCGCGCCAAAGCTACTACCTTAAGACCAGCAGCTTGGAAGCGCTTCCGAAAAGCGCAAATACGGCGCAACTCTTGCGGGCTCGGCGTGTTTGCAGCACAGTTGTTCCTGACCCGCGCGCGGATGTCCGCGAGGCCGCAGTTACGTCGCCCCGCGTTACGTTGACCCCGCGCCAGGTCCCCCGTCGTTCCACGTTCCACGTTCCCCGTCCGCTCATGAGCACCGAGGCTCCGCAGCCCTCCCCCGACTTTGCACTCACGGCCGGCGATGGATCCATCGCCGAAGCGACCCCGGCGATCTCCCAGGAGGCAGCCTCGGTCGATGGCACGATGCCGCTCAACGACAAAGCCAAGTACACGCAGAAGTACGAGCGCCCGCTCTCCGCCTACGAGAAGGCCAACGCCGACGAGATCGACCCGCGCTGCGTGCCGCAGACGCTCACCGAGCCGCCGCCGCTCGGCGCGGCCATCGAGCCGCCGATCTATCCCGAGCGCGACCAGGAGTCGTGGCGCTTCCTCTTCGAGCGGCAGATGGACCTGCTGCCCGGCCGCGCGGGCGAGGCGTTCCTCGAAGGCGTCGAGACGCTCGGCCTCAACGCCGACGGCATCCCGCACCTGCGCGACCTCTCAGCGTCGCTTGAAGCCGCGACCGGCTGGCAGGTGGCGCGCATCCCCGGCCTGCTCCACGAACGTCAGTTCTTCGAGCTGCTCGCCAACCGGCAGTTCCCGTCGACGGACTACATCCGCGAGCCGCACGAACTCGACTACACGCCCGCGCCGGACCTCTTCCACGACATCTTCGGCCACATGCCGATGCTGACGCAGCCCGCGTTCGCGGATTTCTACCAGCTCTTCGGCCAAGCCGCGCTCAACGCCGAGGGCCAGGACCGCGTCAGCCTGGAGCGCTTCCACTGGTTCACGGTCGAGTTCGGCCTCATCCAGCAGGCTGAGGGCCTGCGGCTCTTCGGCGCGGGCATCATGTCCTCGGCCAGCGAGGTCGTCCACGCCCTCGGCGACGAGGTCACGCGCTACGGCTTCGACCCGCACCGCATCATCCACCAGGACTACGACGTGTGGCACCTCCAGGACGTGCTCTTCGTCGTCAAGTCGTTCGACGGGCTCGTGGACGGCTTCCGCGGCTGGGCGAAAGGGCGCGGACTGCTCTAGTAGCAACAAAGACGACACGCTCGATGCCAGCTTCGCCCCACGGCGAGGCCGGCATCGTCTGTTTGAGCACGGCCCGCGTGCCTATATCACGCTCAGGCGCTTCGTCGCCACGCCGTCGGCGGCGTCGAGGCGTACGGCGTAGGTGCCAGGAGCGAGAGCGTCGGTCGGCAGCGTGAGTGTCTGCGTTCCCGCGCCGAGTGCGGCGTCGGTGCGCGCCACCTCCCGACCGAGTACGTCGAACACGCGCACGGTCACGTCCTGCGCCCGGTCGAGTGTGAGGCGAAGCGTCGTCGTGCCCGCCGTCGGGTTCGGATAGAGCGCCACGTCGAGCACTGCCGAGGCGGGCCGGTCCTGCTCGGCGTCCACCGCGTTGGCGTCGACGCTCACGTCCAACTCGGTGCCGAGCGCTTCGCCGAGCGCCGCCGCTTCCGCCGCGTTGAGGCGCGGGGCGACGGCCGTGCGCGACGTGCTGCCGAGCAGCCGGTAGCCGGGGTCGCGCGGGTCGGTGGACACCGCCACAGTCGTGCGGACGAACGAGCCGCTCGCGCCGTAGTAGGCCTCGTCGCCTGTGCAGGGAGTCAGCTCCGGGTTCTCCTCGTCCAGCCAGATGGCCTCCGGGTCCCACTGCGGCACGTTGGCGTCCACCCGCCACGACGAGACGACCGAGCCCTGCGCGAAGAGCAGCGCGTCCCAGTCGAGCGAGCCCTCGACGGCATCGGGCTGCCCATCCAGGGGGACGCCGTCCGGGAATAGGTTCGAGACGTAGGTCGCGCCCTGCGTGATCGGCGCCCAGTCGCGCCAGAACGAGACGCCTGGCACCGGGTGCACGCGCAGGTCGATGCGCGTCTCGGTGTAGCGCGGGAAGAAGAGGTAGGTGAGCTGCGTCAGCGGGCCCGAGTTGAAGCCGACCACGGAGCGCAGGCACGCGACGGGGCCGCACACGTTGGCGACGGGCGCCCCGCGGCTCTCTGACGCCGTTTTCTCCGTCCGAGCACAACTGGTCGGCTCAAAACCCATGCGGCGGCGGTCCAGCAGGTCGGGGCTGTAAGGGTCGGCCGGGTCGAGGCGCACGTGGAATCGGTCTTCGATCCAGCGGTCGCGGAAGTGACGCTCGTAGTAGGGCGTCGTGACGACGCTCTGCTCCGGGTTGGTGCCGATGTAGTCGTAGGTATCGCTGTCAGGGCGGTAGTCGTAGCGCACGCCAGCGTCGGGCACGGGCGGCGCATCGGGGGCGAGCGCGAGGTAGGCGACCCGGTCTACGCCGCCCAGCGGGTCGGCCACACGCACGCGCACGAGGTCGGCGGCCTCCACCCCTGCCGGCACACTCCCGTTCGGTGCCTCCAAGCCGAACGTCGACGGGAGCAACAGCACCTGGTCATCCTCGTCGATGCGCGGGTCGGGGTCGGCGCCGATGAGGAGGCTGGGGTCCGCGTAGAGTAGCAGGTCGTCGATGGCGTCGGGGTCGAGGTCGGAGCGCTGGCGGACTTCCGCCGGGTAGGCGAACGCGAGGTCGGTGCGGACGCGTTCGAGCGTCTGGACGGGGATGAGTTGCCACGCCCCACCGACGTAGGCGTACGCCCGGAGCCCCTCCGGGGTGGCCGCGTCAGAGGCCGCCGCGAGGAGCGGCGCGAGGTCCGGCCCGGTCAGCATGAGCGGCCGATAGTCGAGGGCCGACAACGACTCGGCGGACAGGGGCTGGGCGGAAGCCGACGGGGGCACGACGGCAAGGACTGCGAGCAGCAGGAGAAGGAGGGCGCGCAAAGCGAGCAAAGAATGGTGGTGGAGTGACACGGTCACAGTACCCGTCAGCACAGGTGGGTGTCTAGGCTGGGCGGTAGGCCCCGGCACATAGAACGAACCTGCTTTCGGAGTCAGTGCTTCGGATGAAAGCGAAACAGGCGGACAGCGTCCCTGATCCCCTGCTGACCAATGCGCGGGCTAGGACGGAACGAACGGAGGCCTCAGACCTGGTCCATATGGTCCACCATGATGTAGCGATCCGCGAGGTAGGGGAGCCGGTGCGTGGCGGCGAGCGCCTCGGCCTCGGCGCTGTGCAGGCCGATCTGCGTCCAGATGAGCAGCCGCTGTCCGGTAGCTTCCAGCCGGGCGGCGGCATCGGCCACGACGCCCTCGGTGAAGACCGGACGCCGAAACACGTTCACGATGTCGACGATCACTTCCGTCGGGATCGTGACGAGATCGGGGTAGCAGGGCTCGCCGAGGAGCGTCTCGTGGTGCGGGTTGACCGGCACGATGCGGTAGCCCGCGTCCTGGAGGTAGCGCGCGATTCGGTGGCTCGTCTGCGAGGCGCGCGGGGAGCACCCCACCACAGCAATGGTGCAGGCCTCCGCAAGCACAGCACGCAGGTCGATGGGGGTATCCGTAGGCATAGCAAGCGGAGATGGGCGTCGGGAAGCGAGGGGAGCGTGGCCAGTACTTTGTCTCTACGCTCACCTGCTCGCCTCGTATCCCATGGCCGACTCGCCTGCGATGCCGTCTTCGCCAGACTCGTCTTCGCCCGTCCCGTCTGGCTCGGCCCCTTCGCGGCTGGACCGGCTGAGTGGGTTGGTGCGGCGCACCTTGCAGCGGACGCTCGCGGTGGCGGCCGTGTCTGCGGTGTCGGCCGGGGTGCTGTGGTGGTTGGTGGCGGGGCAGTTCGCGGCTGCGGGGCGGCTCTCGTGGTGGCTCGCGGTCGTGCTGCTGGCGCCGCTGCTCGTGCCGGCCGGGGTCACCTGGCTGGCAGTCAACACGGTGCAGGGCGTGCTGACGTTGCCGGAGGTGCTGCGGGGGATGCTCGCCGAGAGCAAGACGCAGGCGGCGGTCGTGCGGGCGGAGCGTGGGCAGGCGCGGGCCGTCGGCTTCGTGCGCCTGCTGTGGGCGCTGCGCGTGCTCGCCACGGATGCGCGGGGCAAGGCCGTCGCGGCGCTGGCGCTCTTCCGGCTCTCGCGGTTGCCGCTGCTGGTGGCCGCCATCGTCGCGTTCGTGCTCAACTTCGCCGTCATCCTCGCCGCGCTGATCGCGCTCGGCATCGTGCTGCTGTGAATGCGGTCGCTGCTCTGGCATCGGGACAGGGCGATGGGAGGGAGGCGATGGGTAAGCCGCCGCTGGTTATTGCGGAGGCCCTGGCCGTATGTTGCCGCCCTTCCACCTGTCGCCCCGTGATGCGTCTTCGTCCCGCTTTGCCCTCCGTCTTGCTGATGGCGGCCCTGCTGCTCGCGATTCTGCTCCGGGCCGTCCCGGCTGCCGCCCAGCCTGCGTTCCCGCCGGTTGCCATGCCGCCCGTGCCCGCCGACACGGTGCTCTCGGCGCAGGACCGCGAAGCCACGGTCGCGCTCATCACGGCGCGGCTCAACCTCGCCGGGGGCGACACCGCCGCCGTGCGGGAATACCTCCCCCTCTTCGACGACGCCACGTCGAAGTGGCCCGCCGAGGCCCGTGCCGAGGCCCGCGCCCGCATCGAGCCGCTGCTCACACCGGAGCAGGCCGAGGCCTTCCGGCTCCGCTACCTCAACCGGCAGCCCGACGCTACGCTTGCCCAGGTCGGGGCGTGGCTCCGCGCCCCGCTCGTCGAGATGGTCCTGGGCCGACAGGTCGAGGCTGACCCTGACTCGCTCCGCGCGTTCCTGCGGCGCGTGGACTCCGAGGGCTACCCGCCCCACCTGGAGGCGCGGCTCCCACTCATGGAGGCGATGGTCGAGGAGATCCGCTACCACGACCTCGTGGTGAACCGATTCCACCGCACGATGACGCTCTTCGCGGCGCTCACCAACGCCTACGAGGAGGAGATTCCCCTCGAAGCCATCGAGCTCTACGTGGCCAGCGAGGGCGCGCAGCAGGCCCGCCGCGAGGTGCGGCTGAGCGTGCGGACGCACCAGTTCCTCTACCGCGACCGCCCCGACTCCGACATCGAGCGCTACACCGACGCGCTCCGCAGCGAGGCCGGGCAGGCGCTGCTTACCCTCCGCCGCGGGGTCGACACCGCCCGCGAGGAGGGCTTCAACGCGCTCGTCCTCGACCAGGCGGGCATCCAGCCCTCGACGTGGCGGCCCGAAGCGGCCTCGGACAACCCTGAGGCCGTCCGCCGCGACCGCGTCCGCGTCCTTCTCGTCAACACCGGCCTGGCCGGCTTCGTCCGAACCGTGTCGAACGTCGTCACGGCCGAGGTCACCGCCGCGATGCTGCTGGACGAAGCCGCGCTGCGTCCCGGCGAGGAGGCCGTCCTCGCCGAGGAGGCCGTCCTCGCCGAAGTCTTCGCCGACGCGTTCGCGCCTGCCCGCAACGTGGACCAGATCGCCCACACCCTCGCGGCTACGGTCGCCGACTCGACGCTCGACGCGTTCGAGACCTGGGCCGCCGACTCGCTGCTCAGCGACGTGTTCGCGGACTACCTCCCCGTGGTGGAGCGCAAGCGGTGGGACACCCTCAAGTTCACCGACCGCGACGCGCGCCTGCTCCGGGTGGACGATGCGCTCGGCTTCTCATCGTTCATGATGGGGCTCTATTCCGAGGCCTCGTGGGCGGTGTTTTCCGAGACGAAGCCGCAGGCCATCGACGCTGCGGCAGTGCAGGGCTTCCGTGCGCAGCTCGCCGACGAGACCGAGGAGGTCTGGAAGCAGGTCCGCATGGACGCGCTCTACGAGTTCGGCAACGCGCTGCACCACGTGTCGGACGCCAAGCTCGACCACCTTGCCAAGCGCCTCCGTGACCCCGAGGCACAGGCGTTCCTCGGGTGGTCGTATGCTGGCATCCGCCGCGTGTTTGCCGAGGCGACCACCCAGGCGCTCCGCCGTGCGGCGATCTATGCGGAACGCGGCCAGCCGGATGGAGAGCGCTAGAGTAGGGCGCTAGAGCAGAGCGCTGGATAGGCCAGCAGCGCCAGCCAGGCTGGGCGTAACCCTGCCATCGCCCTGGCGTAGCGCGGAGGGAGCCCAGCCACCTCCGTCCTGTGATCCGCACCGCCTTCAAAGCGCTCGCCCTCGCGGTGGGCCTCGCCGTCCTCGTGCTCGGCGTTGTCATCGCGATCCCCGTCGAGCCAACGATCCCCGCAATTACGCCGCGCGCAGGCACGCAGTACTGGACGATGCCTGGCGACTACCGCATCGCCTACACGCACCTGCCCGCCGACACCACGTCGGAGACGGCCACGAGTCCGAAGCCGCCCGTCGTCTACCTGCACGGCGGCCCTGGTGGCTACATCCACTCATCGGCCATCGACGCGCTGCGCCCGCTCACGGCGCTCGGGCACGATGTCTACCTCTACGATCAGATCGGCTCTGGCCTCTCAGACCGCCTCGCCAGGCCAAAGGACTACACCTTCCTCGGCCACACTGAAGACCTGCGCGTGATTGTGGCGGAGCACCTCGGTGGCGGGCCGGTAGTGCTCATCGGGCAGTCCTACGGCGGGATGCTGGCGTCGTACATGGCCGCGCACCACCCCGACCTCGTGGCCCGTGCGATCCTCACCTCGCCGGGCGGTATCGAGCCCGCGCTCTTCGACGAGGACGGCCAGTGGGCGACTGGGGCAGCCTATCCGGTGCCGGACTCGCTCACCTTCCGCGAGCCCGCAGACATCTCACACGACGCGGGGCTCAGTTCGTGGCCCGTGCGCTCGATCGCCACGGTGGCGCTGGCGACGGCATTCAACGTATCGCTGATGCCCGACGACGAGGCCGACGGCGTGCTCAACACGGTGGTCTCGAAGATCACGCGGGGGATGGTCTGCGACCCAGCCCACGTCTTGCCCGAGGAGGGCGGCGGTGGCTTCTACTCGCACGGCTGGAGCAACTGGTACGGCGACATGGACGACTGGCGCCCCGAGCTGGCAGCAAGCCCGGTACCGCTGCTCGTGCTGCAAGGCTCCTGCGACTACATCCCGTTCGCGAGCGCCTACGAGCACGCTGCGCTGGCCCCGCAAGGGACCTACCGATTCATCGAAGACGCTGGGCACGCGCTCTTCTGGGACCAGCCCAACGCCTACCTCGCCGAGATCCGCCGCTTCCTGGAAGAGTAGCGCTGTAGCTACGTGACGTGCGGAAGGTGGTGGCCTTCGTTCACACATTCATACGTCCACACCTCCGTACCTCAACGTTGCCTGCAGCGTTGAGCCTACACCTGCCACAGTCCGCACTCGATGCCGCCGAGGATGACGATCGCGCAGGTGCCGTGTCCAGGGAGCGGCATGGGCGGCAGAGCGACCTGAGCACCAGCGTCGCCAGCCGCAGCGACTGCGGCTTCGATGTCGTCAACGAGCGTGTACGGTCGGACGACGGGCGACTCGGCGTCGTGCATGGGGGCGCGCACGCCGACCGATCCGCCATCGGCCAGGCTGCCCGTGCGAGCGCCGCCGAGCGTGGCAACGGGGTCGCCAAAGGCAACGCCGTGCAGCGTGGCATAGTGCGCACACACGGCCTCGACGTCGGGTGTCACGATTTCCAGGTAGTGGACGTTCATGGATCTTCGGGGCTGAACAGAGACGGTTCCGCGCGTGGTGCGGAGCTGGACGAGGCAAAGTAGCCATGCCCATGCCTATGCGCATGCGACGGCGCGCATGCGACGGCGCGAGGGTGCTCGGCGTGGGGCGCTCGGCGTGGGGAGTAGACGAAGGTTCTAGCGAAAGGGGCCACAGGGCCGATGTGAGAGGCTCGGCGGGACGGCTATGCTGGTCGCGTCCGTTCCGAGGCGCCCCGCCACCGCCCGGCCTCCCTCACTTTCGCATCACCCTCTGCATGCTTGCTTCGACCCGTGCGCTGCTCTGCGCGCTCTCCCTCCTGGTGGCGTTCCCCGCCACCGCCCAGATCGAGACCCTCCTCCGCCCGGCCTCCGCCGCGGGCGACCAGTTCGCCTTCGACCTCGACATCGATGGTGACCGCCTGCTCGTCGGGCGGCCCTACGACGACACCGCTGGGCCCGAGGCTGGGGCCGCGCTCGTCTACGACTACGTAAATGGCGCGTGGTCCCTCTCGGCGACGCTCCTCCCGCCGACCACGACGGGCTTCGAACTCGCGGGCAGCGCTGTCGCGCTCGACGGCGACCGGGCCGTCCTCGGCGGCTACTTCAAAGACAACTACACCGGCATCGTCTACGTCTACGAGCGCACTGGCACTGCTTGGTCGCTCACCGCGACGCTCGCGCCGAGCGACGCCTCTGCCGGGCAGGGCTTCGGCTACAGCCTCGCGCTCGACGGCGACCGCCTCGCCATCAGCGCCCTCGGCGACGACACCGGGGCGACCGACGCCGGCGCGGTCTACGTGTTTGACTACGCCAACGGCGCGTGGAGCCAAACCGTCAAGCTCGCCGCCGCCGTGCCCAAGCAGGCCGCCACGCTCGGCTTCTCCGTCGATGTAGACGGCCCTCGCGTGATCGCAGGCGCGCCCATCGGCGTGACGACGCCCGGCGACGGCGGTGCCGCCTACGTCTTCACCGAGACGGGGAACGGCTGGACCGAGGCCATCCTCCAGGCGTCCAGCCAGAGCATCGGCGACCGCGTCGGCCAGTCGGTCGCGCTCGACGGCACCCGCGCCGTCGTGGGCGCCTACAACGACGACACCGTGGCCGTCCAGGCGGGCGCAGCCTACGTGTTTGACCTCGCCGGGTCGACGTGGAGCGAGACGGCCAAGCTCATCGGCAGCGTGACGCACAGCTACCAGCAGGTTGGCACCGCCGTCGCTGTCGCGGGCGACCGTATCGTCGTCGGGGCGCCGTCGTCTACGATCCGTTCCGAGGTGGGTCTCGCCTATGTCTACGACCTCGACGAGACGTGGACCGAGACCTTCCGGCTCGCCGCGTCCGACGGACAGACCGCCGATTTCCACGGCTTCGCCGTCGCCCTGAGTGGGGACCGCATCGCTGTCGGGGCGCCGTTCACGGACACGGGCGCGTCGACGTCGGGGACGGCCTACGTCTACGACGCCGACGGCGCGATCCCGATGCCAGCCTTCATCGCCGCCGACGCCGTCACCATCGGCAAGGCCGACGCGCTCGTGGGGGGCCTCGCCTCCAACGGCGCGATCACGCTCAAGAAGCAATCGAACGGCTACAGCGGCAGCTACGACGCCGACGTCACGGCCACGGGCGCGGTGACCGTCGAGAAGCGCAACGTGGTCGAGGGCAACGTGACGGCGGGCGGGCTGCTCACGCTCGACAACGCGGCGACTGTGACGGGCACGGCGCAGGGCAACGCGCCCGTCGCGCCCGTCGCGCTGCCGAGCGTGGGGCCGTTCACGGCGGGCACGCAGAACCAGACCGTCAACGCGGGCGAGACGCTCACGCTCACGCCGGGGAGCTACAGGCGCGTGCGCGTCCGCGACGGCGGCACCCTCATCCTGCTCGGCAGCACCTACACCTTCAACGAACTGCTCGTCAACCGCAACGCGACGCTCATCCTCGACGTGGCCAACGGCCCGATGACGCTCAACGTGGTCACGCGCTTCAACATCGGCGCGGACACCGAGGTACGCGTCGTCTCGTTCGGTGGGCCCGACCCGCGGCTCTCGGGCAACGTGACGCTCAACACGACGCAGACGGCGACGCTCAACATCGGCGCGCGGTCGAACTTCCTCGGCACCATCAACGCGCCGTCGGCGCTGGTGTGGGTGCGCACCGACGCCTCGTTCCGCGGCGCCATCGCGGCGCGCGAGATCAAGGTGAACAACCGCGCCTCGCTGGTCGAGCACGGTACGCCCGTCGCTGCTCCGTCGGCGGTCGTCGCTTCGGCCGATGCTGCGCAGGACGCCCTGCCCGAAGTGCTGACGCTCGACGCCTACCCGAACCCCGTGGCCTCGTCGGCCACGCTCCGGTTCACGCTGCCCGAGGCGGGCGACATCGACCTGCGGGTCTACGACCTCCTCGGCCGCGTCGTCGCCGAGGTGGCGTCGGGCACGCACGAGGCCGGCGCGCACACCGCAACGTTCGACGCGAGCGCGCTGCCGAGCGGGGTCTATCTCGTCCGGCTCCAGACGCCGCGCGGGGCCGTCACGCAGCGCCTCACGCGTGTGCGCTAGGTCTGCAGCCTATCTCCTCGTGGGGACGCACACCGCCGCCCCGCTGGCTACATGCTGGCGGGGCGGCGTGCGTTGCCACGGCACGCGGCGCAATCGCCCGAGGGTGGGCACCTTTTCCGCAGCGCGCGTTCCAGAAGCCATCTCCGCCCATGCCCTTACCCTCGCGTTTGCGTGCTTCGCTCTCCTCGTTTCCTCTCAGACCTGAACGGCGCCGTCCGGCTGGCGACGGACGCCGTCCTCGGCGTGACGGACCTCGTCGAAGCGTCGCATCAGGCGGTATGGACGGTGCTGGGGGTGCCGGCTCGCGTGCCAGGCCGGACGCGAGGCCTCACCGGACACATCTACGCCGCCGTACGAGGCACCACGCACCTCGTCGGGCATGGCGCTGCCCTTGCGGTGGACGCCGCTGCAGAGCCGAGCGATGTGGAGAACCCCAGGCTAAGCGTTCCAACTCTCCGGGCGGTGCTCAACGGGGTCGTCGGCGACTATCTCTCGGCAACGGGCAACCCGCTCGCAACGCCGATGTCGCTCCACGTACGGGGGCGGCCTCTGGTCTGCGAATCGTCGCTGGAAGCTGAGGAGGCGCCCGAGCTCTTCGGTGTGCCCGAGTCCTTCGATGTGCCCGAGGCGACCAGCCGGATTGCGCTCTTGGTCCACGGGCTATGCATGGACGAGCGAGCTTGGGACGCGGCCGCCCAACACGAGCCGGAGGGGTCCAGCCATGCTGAGGCCCTGGAGGCGCGGGGCTACACGCCTGTGCGGGTCCGCTACAACACGGGACGGTCCATCGCGGAGAACGGTCGCCGTCTCGCCCGGCTGCTCTCGGCGCTCTGCGCTCGCTGGCCCGCGCCGGTGGACGAGATCGCCGTGGTCGCCCACAGCATGGGCGGGCTAGTCGTTCGCAGTGCGCTGCACCACGCGGATGCCCTCGGGTGCGACGCGGCGCTAGGCTGGCGACCGTACCTGCGGCGCGTCGTGTGTCTCGGAACGCCCCATCACGGAGCCCCGCTGGAACGCCTCGGCGGCTGGGTCGATGCGGTGCTGGACCTCTCTCCGTTTACCGCGCCCTACGCGAGGATCGGTGCCGTGCGAAGCGCAGGCATTACCGATCTGCGCTGGGGGCGTGTAGCAGGCCGAGTGGCACCGATACCGCTACCCACGGACATTGCCTGGTACGCGATCGCTGGAACGCTGGGCGACAGCGTAGACGAGCCTGCAGCGCCCTCCCCCCCGGGTGACTCCCTGGGTTCTCGCTCATGGGTAGAGACCCTCGTGGGCGACGGCCTCGTTCCAGTCGCCAGTGCGCTCGGAGAGGATAGCCGTTCTGATGCAAGCCTGGACATCAGGGCGAGCCACCGCCAGCTGGTGACGGAAACGGGGCACCTGGCCTTGCTGAGAAGCCCTGAGGTCACGGCCTGGCTAGTACGCTGGCTCGGGCCAACGTGGGGCGCGGTGTCCGTTCGGTAGCTTGTCCTCTCGTATCCAAAGCACCCCATAGCTCCATCGCCTCCATGCAATTTCGACGCCTCGGCAACAGCGGCTTCCTCGTCTCCGACCTGTGCCTCGGCACGATGATCTTCGGCGAGGCCGGGCCGCGCAGCACGGGTCCTGAGGATGCCACGCGCATGATCCACCGCTTCCTCGGCGCGGGTGGCAACTTCATCGACACGGCGGACGGCTACGCGCAGGGACGCTCCGAGGAGATCACCGGCCGGGCCATCAAGGACCGCCGCGACGAGGTGATCCTCGCGACGAAGGTGCGTTTCCCGACCGGCCCCGGCAAGAACGACCAGGGCCTCTCGCGCCACCACATCATGCACGGCGTCCACGCGAGCCTGCGGCGCCTCGACACCGACGTGATTGACGTACTCTACGTCCACTGCTGGGACCCCTTCACGCCGCTCGACGAGACGATGCGCGCGCTCGACGACCTCGTCCGTCAGGGCGACGTGCGCTACCTCGGCGTCTCGAACTTCAAGGCCTGGCAGGTGATGAAGGCGCTCACCATCAGCGACGCGCGCAGCACCGACCGCTTCATCGCCGGGCAGTACCAGTACAGCCTCGTCCAGCGCGACATCGAGTACGAGTTCGAGGACCTGTTCGTGTCTGAGGGCATCGGCCTCGTGCCGTGGGGGCCGCTCGGCGGCGGGTTCCTCTCGGGCAAGTACCAACGCGGCGAGCGCCCGACGGAGGGCCGCATCGCGACGGCATCGGAGGAGCAGGCCGAGTCGTGGGAGCGCCGCTCGGTAGGGCGCAACTGGGATACGCTGGATGTCGTCGGGCATGTGGCGGAGGCGCGCGGGGCGAGTTATGCGCAGGTCGCCCTCGCCTGGCTCCGCGCGAAGCCGTGGGTGTCGAGCGTCATCCTCGGCGCCCGCACGATGGCGCAGCTCGACGACAACCTCGGCGCGGCCGCCCTCGACCTCACGCCCGAGGAGGTCGCCGCCCTCGACGCGGCCAGCGTGCTGCCGGAGCTGTATCCCTACGTGATGATCGATACCTACGGCCAGCGCACCTTGTAGTGTCCAGCGCACCAGCGCGCCAGCGTAGCATGGCTTTGCATGGCAAGGCAAACAGAGGGTCCACTCATGGTACCTACGACCTCGACCCAGACACCGGGCCACAACGCGGGTACGGACCCGCTGCGCGCCGAGGCGACGGCGTTCTTTCTCGCCCAGCCCGTGCGCTACGCGGTCACCTCGGGGGCCGAAGTCGCCTACCGCCGGTTCGGCACCGGCCCGCCCGTCGTGTTCGTGCACGGCTGGCCGTTCAACGGCTTCACGTACCGCGCGCTCGCCTACCGGCTGCGCAACGCCCACACGTGCATCGTGATCGACCTGCCCGGCACGGGCGAGAGCCGCTGGAGCGCCCGCACCGACTTCTCGTTCCCCGGTCAGGCTGCGACACTCGCCGAGATGGCCACCGGGCTCGGCCTCGACCGCTACGCTGTGGTCGCCCACGACACCGGCGCGTCTATCGCGCGGCACCTCGCCGACCCCGGATCCGGTCCGGGGCAGGCTCCCGGCCGCGCGCGGCTCGACCGCCTCCTGCTCTTCAACACCGAGATCCCCGGCCACCGGCCGCCGTGGATTCCGTTCTACGCCCAGCTGGTGCGGGTCCCCGGCGCGCACCGGCTCTTCGCCCCACTCTTCCGCGCCCGCGCCTTCCGTCGCTCTGCGATGGGCTTCGGCGGCTGCTACGCCGACCCCGCGCTCCTCGACGGTGACTTCAGGCGCTACATCCTCGACCCCGTCATCGCCTCGCCGACGAAGGCGCGCGGATTGGCGAAGTACCTCCAAGGCCTCGACTGGGGCCGCATCGACGACTTCGCGCGCCTGCACCCGACGCTCGACCTCCCCGTTCGCCTCATCTGGGGGGCCGCCGACCCAACGTTCCCCGTCGAGCGAGGCCGGGCGATGTCCGAAACCTTCCCTGCGTGCGCGGGCTTCACCGCAATTCCCCGGGCAAAGTTGCTGGTCTACGACGAGTTTGCCGAGGCTGTCCATCCGCACGTCGCGGCTTTCCTGGCGGCGTGATTCGACCCCGCAATCCCCCCGAACGACACCCCTAGAACGATGCAGATAGCGATTGTCCTGTACGACGGTATGACGGCCCTGGACGCAATCGGGCCGTACGAAGTGCTGCGTACCATCCCCGACGCGGATCTGCGGTTTGTCAGCAACACGCCGGGCCCGGTGGTGACCGACAGCGGCGTCTTGGTGCTGGGAGCCACCCACTCGTTCGCCGAGACGCCCGCCCCCGACCTGTTCCTCGTCCCCGGATCGACGGCCGACACCGCCACGGCGATGGCAGACCGCGCCCTGATTGAGTGGGTACGCTCTGCCCACGAGACGAGCACCCTGACGCTCTCGGTGTGCACGGGGGCGCTGGTGCTCGCAGCGGCGGGCATTCTAAAGGGGCGTCCTGCCACGACGCACTGGGCGGCGCAGAGCGTGCTGAAAGGCTTCGGCGTAGACGCACGCCGCGACGAGCGCATCGTCCGGTCGGGCAAGATCATCACGGCGGCGGGCGTGTCCGCCGGCATCGACCTCGCGCTCGACGTCGTCATGGAGCTGTGCGGCCAGGCGCATGCCGAGGTCACGCAGCTCGCCATCGAGTACGACCCGCAGCCGCCGCTGGACGCCGGTCACCCCTCGAAGGCGTCGCCGGAGATCTATCGCACCGCGAAGCGGGAGGCGTTCGTGGCCGCGCGAAATCCACGGGACGTGGTCTCGATTCCGAAAATCCTCTGGCGCCAGGCGATCCAGCGGGTTCGCAGCAAGGCGGCGTGATCGTTCAACCCGGCTCTGTGCAGACAAGGTCATCGACCTGCACGTTGTCGCTTTCCACGTGGAGTGGGATGAGGTTAGGTGTTTAGCTCCATGACGTCACCCGAAGCAACGTCTTTCGCTGAGCGACTGAATGCGATCAGATGGGACTCCTATCACACGGCCTACGGTAGCGCTGTAAGCGTGCCTAATCAGCTGCGAAGACTGGCATTAGGTGAGAAGTCAGACGCGTTAGAGGCCTCCCACAACCTATGGTGCGGTTTGTGCCATCAGCATGCCTATGTCTCCTCCGCAGCTGTACCCGCCTTCCCGTTTCTCATGGATGTGCTGCGGCAGTGCGATGCCGAGCTTCGTACTGAGTTGCTGGACATCATCGCAGGCTTCGTCGTGTGCACAGACCATCGGCATCCCGAAGCTGACGGAGGCGTTCAGAGGAAACTACGTGCCTTGCTTCAGGCCGAGCTTCCCTACTTTCGCACCCTGGTGGGCGCTGAAGGCTCAGAAGGCTTTGCAGAGTGGATCGTGGAAGATCTCGAACAGCGAAGCGCTTCGTCCCACTGACAGCCGCGCAGGCTATGCGTATCCCCCTATACCAAGTCGACGCCTTCGCTAGCCAGCAATTCGCGGGCAATCCGGCAGCGGTGTGCGTGCTGGAAGCGTGGCCGGACGACGCGCTGCTGCAGGCGATTGCAGCGGAGAACAATCTCGCCGAGACCGCCTTCGTCTCCGCCAACCTGGACGGCAGCTACCGCCTGCGCTGGTTCACACCCAGCTTCGAGATCCCGCTCTGTGGCCACGCGACGCTCGCCACGGGCTTCGTGCTGTTTCACCACCTCGGCGTGGAGCGCAGGCCCCTGCGCTTCCACACGCGGAGCGGCGAGTTGCTCGTCCACTGGGAGGGCGAGCAACTCGTGATGGACTTCCCTGCCTACGCCGCCGAACCGGCCACGCTGACCGACCGCATCGTCGCCGGACTGGGCGGGCGTCCCAACGAGTTCCTCCGTGCGGGCATCAACTACTACGCGGTGTTCGAGGACGAAGCGCAGGTCCGTGCGCTGCAACCAGACTACGGCCTGTTGATCGATCTCATGCGCGGCTCCGAGATGATCGGCTTCGTCCCGACGGCACCGGGGCAGGACTACGACTTCGTCTCGCGCTACCTCGCGCCCGAGGAAGGGACCAGTATGACCGAGGACCCGGTGACCGGCTCGATCCACTGCGCGCTCGTGCCGCTCTGGGCCGACCGCCTTGGCAAGACGACGCTGCACGCCTACCAGGCGTCCCCGCGTGGCGGCGAGCTCTTCTGCGAGCTGATCGAGCGCGGAGGCGTGCCGCGGACGCTCATCGGCGGCTACGTGCAGTCCTATCTCCAAGGCGTCATCGAGGTGTGAGCGCCCATTCTGGGTCCTTACCGCGTATGATCCCGATGCGGCGTTTGGTTTCCCCATTCGATCTAGGCGGACCTTGCGTGTGAAGTGGTATCGACCATGTCGTATACCTTCCAACTTGTCATGCTAAACTCGATGCAGCATCTCAGCGATGCTGAGAACCGCCACAGTCGCCAGAGATTGGCTTCGCCTGACTTCGGCTCTGAATCAAGTGCAGGAGGGCACGAGCCCAACTCATTGAGCGGACTTGGAGAGATAGCCGTGTGGCGTTCTTTTGATCAGCCGGCTCTCGTCCCGTCCACCACAGAGAAAGAACCATGTCGTACGAGCGGTTGACCTCCAACTGGGTCTACGGCGGCTTCTTGTCCGCCTTCGTCATCACGGCGCTCGGCTTGGTGCTGCTGCGCGACGCGTCGCTGGCGTTGGTCCTCGTCTATCTCCACCTCCCGATGTACCAGGTTCACCAGTACGAGGAGCACGACGGGGACCGCTTCCGGACCTGGGTCAACGACGTGATGGGCGGCGGGCGCGATCTGCTCCCCGTCACGGCGATCTTCGTCATCAACATCGTGGGGGTCTGGGCGCTCTTCACGGCCGTGATCGTCGGGGCCGCGTCGTACGACATCGGTCTGGGGCTGGCCGTCGTCTATCCGACGCTCATCAACGCCGTCGCGCACGTCGTGCCGGTGCTCGTGCGCCGTGCGTACAACCCGGGGGCTGGCACCGCGGCGCTGCTGTTCCTTCCGGTGTCTGGGGCGACGCTCTGGGTCCTCAGCCGCACCCCCAGCGTTGACCGCCTCGACCATGCCATCGGCCTTGCCGTCGGCGTCGTCCTCCACGCGGTCATCGTCTTCTACGTGCGGTGGCGGTTCCAGCGGCTGAGCGCCTAGGCAAGACGATCCTGCACGCTTGCCTATCGTCCGAGTGCGACCGCGAATCCTTCTGGGGGCAGATCGAGCACGACGGGCCGTCACGAGCGCTCGTCGGCGGTTGCGTGCAGCCCTACCTCCAGGGCCTCATGAAGGTGCGGGGCGTCGGGCGTTCGGTTCGCGACGCGACGCGAAACCCCGGCGCTGCGCGGGCGTGGTCCGTGAGTGGTCGGCGTTGACGGGAAGTGCCACCGCATAGGCTTGTGGAATCCGCCCCCCTGCGGGTGGCAACGTCACACCTGCCTCGGGGTCACAGACCGCGTTATTTCTCCCCAACCTTCTGCCAGGAACACGTATGTCGAAGAAGATCCTCATCACCGGATGCAGCAGCGGCTTTGGTCTCGACGCCGCGAAGACCCTCGCCCAGAAAGGCCACCACGTCTACGCCACGATGCGCGCCGTGGACGCGCGCAACGCTGCCAAGGCACAGGAGCTTCGCGACTTCGCCGCCGCTGAGGGCGTCTCGATCTCCGTCCACGAGATGGACGTCACCTCCGACGAGAGCGTGCAGCAGGCCGTGCGCGAGATGGACGGCGTGGACGTGCTCATCAACAACGCGGGCTACGGCTACGGCGGCCCTGTCGAGTCCTTCACCGCCGACGAGTTCCTCGCGCAGCTCGACCTCAACATCGTGGGCACGGCGCGCGTGGCCAACGCGGTCCTGCCCGGCATGCGCGCGCAGAGCGACGGGCTCATCATCCAGGTGAGCTCGACGGCCGGCCGCGCCGCGTTCCCAGGCTTCGGCGTCTACAACGCCAGCAAGTGGGGCCTCGAAGGCCTGAGCGAAGCGATGCGCTACGAGCTCGCGCCGCTCGGCATCGACGTGGTCCTCGTTGAGCCGGGGCCGTTCGAGACGAGCTTCTTCGAGAACATGAAGCAGGGCTCGCGCCAAGAGGTGATGGCAGCCTACGGGCACGTCGGCGAGTTTTTCCAGGGCTTCGAAGGCACCGTGCGCGACCTGTTCGCCAACGGCGAGGCCCCGACCGACGCGCACATCGTGGTCGACATCTTCAGCCAGCTCATCGACATGCCGCACGGCAAGCGGCCGATGCGCACCATCGCCGGGCTCGACTTCGGCTTCCAGGCCCTCAACGACGCCAGCGAGCCGATCCGCAAGGGCGGCCTTGAGGCATTGGGCGTCGCGGAATGGGACGGCCCGCAGGGCTAGAAAACGGGTGCGCCGAAAATCTCGGTAGCTCTCCGCCTAGGCTGAGCGTGTCCTGGCCCAGGCGGAGAGGCGTTCACAGATTGTTGTCATTCTGAGCGAGCGTAGCGAGTCGAAGAACCTCCGAGTCAGCATCCAAGTCGCGTCTCCGCGACGAGATACGACGGAGATCCCCCGCGTTCGCGAGGGCAGGCTCTTCGTCTTCATTCGCTCTGCGAATTCCGCTCAGGATGACAAGAAGAGCGCGTTCTATGAGTATCTCCCCTTGGTAGCCTCACAATCGTACGGGCTGCGCAATCACGATGCCCTCCCTTTCTTCGCCAAGCTCACCCCAATGAAAAAGAGACCGCTCGGTCGCCTCAATCCCGTCACCGAGTGCGGTCTGGGCTGCTGGCAACTCGGCGGCGGCTGGGGTCGCCCCTGGGACGACGCCATCGCCCAGCAGATTCTCGGCGCCTCGTACGCCCACGGTGTCCGCTTCTTCGACACCGCCGATGTCTACGGCAACGGTGCGAGCGAGCAGTCCGTCGGGCGCTTCCGGGCAACGCATCCCGACATCGTCGTGGCGACCAAGCTCGGGCGGACGGGCGAGTTGTTTCCCGACCAGTATTCCGAGAACGGCCTCCGCGCGGCCACGAAGCGCTCACGGGATCGTCTTGGTGTCGAAACGATCGACCTGACGCAACTCCACTGCGTGCCGATGGAGGTGCTGCGCGCGGGCCACGTCTTCGACTGGCTCCGCCGCCAGCGCGATGACGGCCTGATCGCGGCGTTTGGCGCGAGCGTCGAGTCGGTGGGGGAGGGGCTGTTGTGCCTGGAGCAGGAGGGGCTGACCTCGCTGCAGGTCATTTTCAACATCTTCCGCCAGAAGCCTGCCCGCGAACTCTTCAACCGTGCCGCGGAGCGAGGTGTGGGGATTATCGTCCGGCTGCCGCTTGCGAGCGGGCTCCTCACCGGCAAGCTGACCACGGACACCGTTTTCCGGAAGGACGACCACCGCGCGTTCAACCGCGACGGCCAGGCGTTCAACGTCGGCGAGACGTTCGCGGGGCTGCCCTACGAGCGAGGCGTCGCCCTCTCGGAGCACCTGCGCGACTACCTACCCGAGGGCGTCTCAATGGTCGAGATGGCGCTGCGGTGGGTCCTCGACCATGAGGCGGTGTCGGTCGTCATCCCGGGCGCGAGTTCGCCCGCCCAGGCCGAGGTCAACGCGCACACCTCGGCGCTGCCGCCGTTGTCGGACACCCTGCACGAACGACTGCGCGGGTTCTACGACGAGCACGTGCACGATCACATCCGAGGACCCTACTGAGTCACGTCTGACCGATTCCCATGGCGCAGCTTCGACCGGCGACCGTCCACGATGAGGTAGGCATCCGCGCGTTGCACCTCGCCGCGTTTCCCGAAGCAGAGCGCGACACCATCGCGACGCTGGCGGCCGACCTCCTCGCCGAGCAGACGACGCCCGAGACGCTGACGCTCGTAGCCGAAGCCGACGGCGAGATCGTTGGACACGTCGCGTTCAGCCCAGTCACCATCGGCGACGGTGAACCTGGCGAGGGCTACATCCTGTCGCCGCTTGCCGTCCATCCCGATGCGCAACGACAGCGGCTCGGCAGTCAACTCGTCGAAACGGGCCTCGCCCACCTAGCCGGGCGCGACGTCGCCCTCGTGCTCGTCTACGGCGACCCCGCCTACTACGGCCGCTTCGGTTTCGATGCCACGTTGGCTAAGGAGTACGCTGTGCCATATCCGCTCGCCTATCCGTTCGGTTGGCAGGCCAAGGCGCTAGTTGAACGTGATGTGCTCCCGCCGTCCGGAACGCTGGCATGCGTCGCCGCGCTGAACGACCCCACTCTGTGGTAGACATCTGGACAACCCGCTCCGCCTTGACATCCCCGCTACCTTGTCTCTAAATCCCGCATGAGCGCCTACATCGACCCGCGCCCTGACGCCATCGCGGCGTTTCTCCGACGCGACCGCACGGCCCCGGTCATCATGCTGAACCTGCTGCGGTTTCGCGAGACGGCCGACTACGGTGCGCACCCCGATCTCGCGCTGCTGTCTCCCACCTCCGGGCGCGAGGCCTACGCAGTCTACCTCCGCCACACGCGGCCCTTTCTCGCCAAGTACGGCGCGGAGATCGTTGTCCACGGACGCGGCGAGGCGTTCCTGATCGGGCCGGACGGTCCCGCGTGGGATGCCGTGCTCGTGGTCCGCTACCCGAGCGTGAATGCGTTCCTCGGGCTGGCGCAGGACCCAGACTACCTCGCCGGCGCAGGACACCGCACCGCCGCGCTGGCCGACTCCCGGTTGCTCCCGCTGGACACGGAGTGACCACTACGGCGCGATCTCCTCGACAACCGACGTGCCCGCGCTCTCGTCTCCCGAGGTCCATCGCCAGCGCTCGTGCAGCCGCAACCGTCCGTCTGGCAGGACCTCCGGCGTCGAACGGCATGTGCCCGTCATCAGGTCGCCATTCGTGTTGACGTGCGCGTACCGCATGTCGAGGACGCCGTCCACATCAACAGAGGCGACGAGCGTGCCGAAGCGGACGCCGCCGCCCTCGTAGGTCGCCCACACGACATCGCCGCGCTGGCGGTAGGCGAAGCGCGTCGCGTCGCTGACCTCGCCGTTCGGGGCGTTCGAGACGGCGCGGAACTGGCGACCATCGTAGGAAATCGGTGGCATGGAACGGAGGTAGAGGATGGGTAGGGCAGGTCAGGCGCTATGCCGCGTCGCTCCACCGCTGAAGCTCTACGACGTTGCCCTCGGGGTCCCGGCAGTAGCACCACGTCACGCGCTGCCCCGCCGAAGCGACAGACTCGACCACCTCGCCGACGGCCTCGCCGCCCGCAGCGAGCACGGCTTGGCGCGCAGCACGCACGTCATCGACGGCGAAGGCAATGTGGCCGAACCCCGGCTGGTGGACGGTAGGCGGCTGGATTGCGCCTTCGTAGGGTGGGGCGTCGTACGTGTAGATTTCGAGGGTCGGCCCGTCGGGGCCGCCGCCGGGGAGCCGGAGGTGGACACCTCGTTGGCGTGCGCCGGGGAGGGTGGTGCCAGCGGCCCGGCCCGGCCCGGCGTAGTCCCGCTCAGGCGGTACGAACTCGCACCCGAACACGGACGTGTAGAACGCAGCGAGGCGGCGCCAGTCTCGCGCGACGACGTTGACGTGGCCGAAGCGGGCGGAGGGAATCGCAGGCATGGATCAGGAGGTGAACGGCGCGCGGTGAATGGCCATAGAGAGATCACTCCGCCCGCTGGAAGTTGCCACGCCTGCATCTACACACAACGTCGCTCAGTTGCATCCGTAGTAACCGATACACGGACCTGGCCCAGACGGGTTAATCCGGTGTCGACAACTATGCGCTGAATAGGGCGCGCAGCCCGAGTGACCACCCAGGTAGCAGCGGCGTCGTCAGCACATCGTCAGCGTCCGTCGAGAGCGCGGCGCTTCGTTCGTAGGTCGTCGCACCTTTAGGTAGCCGGTAGATCTCCACCGTGTCCGCTTCGGGATCGACGAGCCAGTATTCCGGCACGACATACTGCGCGTAGAGCGCCCGCTTTGTCCGCACGTCGCGGCGACGAGACCCGGGCGATATGACCTCCACCACGAGCGAGGGCACACCGCGGATGACCTCGGCGATGATGCCCGCCCTGTCTCGCGCGATGAACAGCACATCGGGCTGCACGACCGCGGCGTCCTCGTCCAGCACTACGTCCATCGGCGCGATGACGGCCGTACCGAGGTCCTGCTCGCGGGCATAGATGAGGAGGCTCGCGTAGATCGTACCCGTGCGATGCTGGTGACGGAACGACGGCGAGGGCGACATGACGAGCGCACCGTGGATGAGTTCGTAGCGGTTGCCGTCCTCCGGCATCGCGCAGAGGTCGGCATACGTCAGCCGGGGCTCGACGGGTGGAGAGAGTGGAACTGTCGTTGTGGTCGGCATGAGCGTTCGGCAGGCTAGCGTGTCTTCACACGCGCAACATCTCAGCGTGCTCCCTACGGCTTGGATCGCAGGCGTGCTCCGTGCGTTGAGGAGCTAGGTCAACCTCCAAGCCCATGCAGCGCCACGAGATCTACCACGTAGACCCCGGCATCCTCAGCGGTACGCCGGTCTTTGCTGGTACCCGCATGCCTGTGGACTCCTTGATCGATCACCTTAAGTTCGGCGACTCGCTTGATGAGTTTCTCGACGGTTTCCCAACCGTGTCGCGCGAGCAAGCCATCGCGTTTCTAGAAGCCGCACTGGCGAGTGCGCTGGAGGTTACGCCACGCGCAGAGCCAGCCTGATGCCGCAAGCGATCATCGTCGGTGGTCCGAACGGAGCGGGCAAGTCCACACTGGCCTACGAGTACGTCGAGGTCTACGGCTACACCTACCTGAGCGCGGACGAGATCGCGGCGCGGCTGCGTCCCGACGAGCCGAGCGCGGCCCGCATCGAGGCGGGGAAGCAGTTCTTCGTGCGCTTGCGCGACCTGATCGCCGAGGGGCGCGACTTCATCGTGGAGTCTACCCTTGCGGGGGAAGGCTTCCGCCGCATCCTCGACCGGCTCGCCCGCGCAGGCTACACAACGCATATCGCGTTCGTCTTCCTCGACAGCCCAGCGCTCTGCATCCGTCGCGTCGCGCAGCGCGTCCAGGCGGGCGGTCACGACGTGCCGACCGACGATATCGTCCGCCGGTACACCCGCAGCAAGGCGAACTTCTGGACGATTTATCGCTTTCAGGTAGACGGTTGGTTTCTCGTGTACAACGCGGGCGAGCAGTTCCAAGAAGTGGCTACCGGATCGCGCGGTGTGTTCGAGGTGTCCGACGAAGACCGCTTCACACTTTTTCTCAGCGACATCGATGGAGCAGCCTAAAGAAAACGGACGCCTTAGCCTCGACCTCTATCAGAGGGCGGCGGAGCTACGCCGCATAGGCAACCGCGCTGTGGCGAAGGCGCAGGCCCGCAACCGCGCCCTCGGCATCCCCAACGCCTACAGCCACCACGGACGGCTCTACTTCGAACTCCCCTCCGGCGAGATCACCGACGACGACCCGTTCAGCAACGCTGTTGCATCGGATAGCTCAGACCGTCAAGCTCGCTGATGCGAACCTTCCGCTACGTTGGTCCGGACTCAATCAGAGAGCAGGTCGCAGGCCAACCGGGCGGTTTGGAAATTGCAACGCAGACTGATCTCAAACGCTGGGCAGAATCCGAAGCGGTTCAAGCCGAGGATGGCTGGTGCACGTATGTGGTGTCAGCAGAGGGGCGCTTACTCGTAGCGTCGAGGAGAACGGAGCATGTGGCTTGCGCCGAGGGAAAGCTTGTGCGCTGCGCTGGCGAACTGCGTGCAACGACGAAAGGCGAAGTCGTAGAGATCAGCAACAATTCGACGGGGTACTGTCCCGCAGAGGACACGTGGGATGCGGTGAGGTCAGCGCTCGATGAAGCGGTCATCGAACATCCCGGTGACTTCACGTTCACAGCCGTCTTCAGAAAGTGCGAGGCGTGCGGGGCGCGCAACCTCGTCAAGGACGGGTGGCTCGAGTGCGCGATGTGTGGCGCTCAACTCCACGAATCGTGGAACTTCTGACGTACGGAATGGAGCAGGACTGCTCGTTCACACGTCCACGCCTTCACACGTCCATACCTCCTACTCCTCCTCATCCGGCACGTCGGAGTCGTCCTCGCTCAAGAGGTCGTCCAACTCGATAGAGACATCGGCGGCACCGTCGCCGGAGGCATGACGGGCGAGCTCCTCGCGCATGAACCGCGCGGTGGCCGTGTCGGCCTGCGCGAGCTCCTCGGGCGTGCCTGTGAACACGATGCGTCCGCCGCCCGCGCCGCCGTCGGGGCCGAGGTCCACGATGTGGTCGGCCACCTTCGCCACGTCCATGTTGTGCTCGATCACGAGGACCGTATTGCCCTTGTCCACGAGCGCCTTCAGGACGGCGAGCAGGTGGCGGATGTCCTCGAAGTGGAGGCCCGTCGTGGGCTCATCGAGGATGTAGAGCGTCTGGCCAGTGCCGGGGCGCGAGAGCTCCTTGGCGAGCTTCACGCGCTGCGCCTCGCCGCCCGAAAGCGTCGTCGCGGCCTGCCCGAGGCGGATGTAGCCCAGGCCGACGGCGTCGAGCGTGCGCAGCTTGCGCGCGATGCGGGGGACCTTCTCGAAGAACACCAGCGCGTCCGAGACGGGCATCGCCAGCACCTGGGCGATGTTCTTGCCCTTGAAGCGCACGTCGAGCGTCTCGGGGTTGTAGCGCTTGCCCTTGCACGTCTCGCACTCCACGTAGACGTCCGGCAGGAAGTTCATCTCCAGCTTCACCACGCCCGCGCCCTTGCACGTCTCGCAGCGCCCGCCCTTCACGTTGAACGAGAACCGCCCCGGCTTGTAGCCGCGCAGCTGCGCCTCGGGCGTCCGCGCGAAGAGGTCGCGGATGAGCGAGAACAGGCCCGTATAGGTCGCCGGGTTCGAGCGCGGCGTTCGTCCGATAGGCGCCTGGTCGATGGCGATGACCTTATCGATGTGGTCGAGCCCCTCGATGTCGCGGTAGGGGAGGGGCACGGCCTGCGCCTTGTGGTAGTGCGCGGCGAGGAGCGGGTAGAGCGTCTGGTTGATGAGGCTCGACTTGCCCGAGCCGGAGACGCCCGTGACGCAGGTGAACGTGCCGAGCGGGAGGTCGAGGTCGACGTCCTGGAGGTTGTGCCCGCGCGCGCCGGTGAGGCGGAGCGTCTCGCCCGTGCCCGCGCGGCGGTCGTCAGGGAGTGGGATGCGGCGGTCGCCGAGGAGGTAGGCCGTCGTCAGGCTCGCCTCGCCATTGCGTGGGAGCTTGGAAGGCTCAGCCGCAGCGAGGATCGTCCCGCCGTACTCGCCCGCGCCGGGGCCGATGTCGACCACAAAGTCGGCGGCCTCGATCATCTCGCGGTCGTGCTCGACGACGAGGACCGAGTTGCCGAGGTCGCGGAGGTTTTCGAGCGAGCCGATCAGCCGGTCGTTGTCCCGTGGGTGCAGGCCGATCGAGGGCTCGTCGAGGACGTAGAGGACGCCCGTGAGCTGCGTGCCGATCTGCGTGGCGAGGCGGATGCGCTGGCTCTCGCCGCCGGAGAGCGTCCGGGCGGGGCGGTCGAGCGTGAGGTAGTCGAGGCCGACGTTGAGCAGAAAGTCGAGGCGTTCGCGGATCTCCTTCACGATGGGCGCGGCGATGAGCGCCTGCCGCTCGGCGAACTGCACGCGGTCGAAGAAGGCGCGCAGGCTGCGGAGGTCCTGCTTGACGAGATCGTCAATGTTGGCCTCTTCCCCGTCCGGGTCGCCGATTTTGTAGCTGAGCGCGATGGGGTTGAGCCGCCCGCCGCCGCACTCGGGGCAGGGCTGCTGGCGCATGAACGCGTCCGCCCACTCGCGCTGCTTCTTGCTCGACGTGTTCTCGCGCGTGTGCTCGATATGCTGGATCACGCCGCCGAAGCGGTGCTCGTACTTGACCTCGCGGCCCTTGTACTGGTAGACGATGTCGAACTGCTCGTCGCCCGCGCCGCTCAGGATCACCGTCTGCTGCTTCGCGGTGAGGTCCTGCCACGGCGTCTCGAAGTCGAACCCGTAGGCCTGCGCGATGGCTTCGAGTTGCGCGAACGTCCAGATGTCGCGCGGCTTGCCAAGCGGGGCGATGGCGCCCTGCGCGATGGTCTTCTCCGGGTTCGGGACGACGAGGTCCCGGTCGATGGCGCGGACGGTGCCGAGGCCCGAGCAGTGCGGGCATGCGCCGTAGGGCGAGTTGAAGCTGAACGTGTTCGGCGAGGGGTCGTCGTAGCTCAGCCCCGTCGCCGGGTCGGTGAGGTGGCGGCTCATCAGCCGGTCGCCGGCCTCCACGCGGTCGTCGCCGTCGCCATTCGCTTCCGCGATTTCCACGATGAGCGAGCCGCCGCCCATGCCGAGCGCGACTTCGACGGACTGCGCCACGCGCGGGCGGATGCCGTCCTTGATCTTGAGCCGGTCCACGACAACTTCGATGTCGTGGATCTTGTAGCGGTCCACCTTCATGCCCGCCACGATAGGGCGGCTCTTTCCATCGACGCGGACGCGCTCGAAGCCCTGCTTGGCGATCTGCTCGAAGAGGTCGCGGTAGTGCCCCTTGCGTCCGCGCACGACCGGCGCGAGGATGGAGAGCTTCGTGCCCTCGGGCAGCGCCACGATCTGGTCGATGATCTCGTCGTCCGACTGCCGCACCATGCGGTTGCCGGTCTCGTACGAATACGCCGTCCCGGCGCGCGCAAAAAGAAGCCGCAGGAAGTCGTAGATCTCCGTCACCGTGCCGACCGTCGAGCGCGGGTTGCGGCTGACCGTCTTCTGCTCGATGGCGATGACCGGGCTGAGGCCGTCGATGAAATCCACGTCGGGGCGCTCCATCTGGCCGAGGAACTGCCGCGCGTAGGCGCTCAGCGACTCCATGTAGCGTCGCTGCCCCTCGGCGTAGATCGTGTCGAAGGCGAGCGACGACTTGCCGGAGCCGCTGAGGCCGGTGAACACCACGAGCGCGTTGCGCGGCAGGTCGAGGTCGACGTTCTGGAGGTTGTGCTCGCGGGCACCGCGGATGATGATCCGGTCGTCCATGCAGGGCGGAGGGCAAGGGGGCGAGTGGAGGCGCAGAGCGGGGCGCTGGTGGAACAGACGCTCTACCCGTAGGCAAAACCACGCGTTCCGGCCGCGAGGTTAGCCCTGGGTGAAGCCTGAAAAGCGTACGCGTGCCGACTGCCACAGGTGTGTCAGGCATCGCAGCGCGAGGCCTACTTTGACGCAGCGCTGTTTTCCCCCAACTCTGTCGTTTCCATGCGTCCTCTCTCTCTTCTCGCTGCTCTCATTGCACTGCCTACGTTCGCCCAGCCAATGGATTCGCCTGTGCCAGATGGGGCAGAGGTGGAGCAGGTAGCAACGGGCTTTCAGTTTACCGAGGGGCCGGTGTGGAAGGACGGCGCGCTGCTCTTCAGCGACATCCCTGCCAACACGGTCTACGCCTACACCGACGCCGATGGGGCCACGCCCTACCTCCACCCGTCGGGCAACAGCAACGGCCTCGCCCTCGACGCGGAGGGGCGGCTCCTTCTCGCCCAGCACGGCTACCGCCAACTCGCGCGCCTCGACGCGCCCCATGTCCAGACGACGCTCGCGGATACCTACGGCGAGATGCAGATCAACAGCCCCAACGATATCGCCGTGCACTCGGACGGCTCGGTGTTCTTCACCGACCCGCCCTACGGCGTCGGCCAGGCCGACCCGCAGCTTGGCTTCTCTGGCATCTACCACCTTGCGCCCGACGGCACGCTGACGCTCCTCGACATGGCCCTGCACCGCCCCAACGGCATCGCGCTGTCGCTGGACGAGCAGACGCTCTACGTCACCAACTCCGAGACGCGCCAACTCTTCGCCTTCGACCTCGGCGGCGACCTGACCGAGGGCTACACGCTCACGCACATGCGCGAACTGGCTAACCTCGGCTCCGAGACGTTTGCCGGCGCCGAGGGCTACACCGACGGGCTGAAGCTCGACATCGAGGGGCGGCTCTACGTCACCTCGCCGGTCGGTGTGAGCATCCTCGCCCCCGACGGCACGCTCATCGACGAGATCGCGGTGCCGGAGCAGACCACCAACTGCACGTGGGGCGACGACGACCGCCGCACGCTCTACATCACCTCCGGGACGAGCCTCTACCGCATCCGTCTCAATGCCACGGGAGCACCAGTACCGGGGAGCAGCGCTGGCGAGTAATCATCTTATCGTTTTTTTGCGATGAACGCTTGCGGGGCGCCTATTTGTTTGCTATCGTATATCGTCGATCAGCGATAAAGGACATGAACACGATGACTAACGAGCAACTCGCGCTCTGGGGCAAGGCCCTGGGTCACCCGGCGCGCATCGCCATCCTTCGAGCTCTTGCTGCACGTGGCACGTGTGTGTGCGGCGAGATCGTGGAGGTGCTGCCGCTCGCCCAATCAACCGTCTCGCAGCACCTCAAGGTGCTTCGGGAGGCCGGGCTCGTGCAGGGCACCGTCGACGGCCCGCGCACCTGCTACTGCCTTGATGAGGCAACTCTTCGTCGTGTCCAGTCTGCTTTCGGTGGTCTATTCACGGCACTCCAATCTTCTTGCTGTTAATGCTATGTCTACCACTGCAACCATCCGAGACACCGCAGCGTGCTGCAGCCCAGCTACCTCCTACGAATCGGCCTCCGTTGATCGCTCCGATGCCGACGCAGTCCGCGCCTCCGTCCGCGCGCAATACGCCGCGGTGGCGGTCGGCGAGACCAACTCCGAGGGCTGCTGCGGCCCCGCCTGCGGCGGGGATGCCAACGACGGGGTCAACTTCATCGGCGACGGGTATGTCGGGACCGATGGGTACCTCGCCGACGCCGATCTCCAGCTAGGCTGTGGGGTGCCCACAGACCTCGCAGAGCTCGCGCCGGGCGACACCGTGCTCGATCTCGGTAGCGGAGCCGGCGTGGATGCCTTCATCGCACGGCGGGTTGTCGGCGGTGACGGGTTCGTAATTGGGGTGGACATGACGCCAGAGATGGTCGAAAAAGCCCGCACCAACACCGAGGCGCTCGGCTACACCAACGTCGCGTTTCGGCTCGGCGAGATCGAGGCGCTACCTGTAGAAAGCGACAGCATCGACGTGGCGATCTCCAACTGTGTGCTCAACCTCGTCCCGGACAAGGCGCAGGCGTTTGCCGAGATGGCGCGGGTCCTGAAGCCGGGCGGACACTTCTGCGTATCGGACGTGGTTACCCGAGGTGCGCTGCCCGCTTCGGTCAAGCGCTCCGCGGAGCTATGGGCGGGCTGCGTAGCGGGTGCGATGGACGAAGGGGCCTACCTCGAGGGACTCCGAGCAGTAGGTTTTGAGGAGGTAGAGGTGCGTGCAGCTCACCCGCTTGATCTCCCCGACGCCGCCCTCGCAGCGTTTCTGTCGCCTGACGAACTCGGGGCCTACCGCGCGAGCGGGGGCGGTCTCTACAGCGTGACGGTGTTTGGGGTGAAGCCCATATCCACTGGGTGACGCCGACGCTGCACAAACCAGGGCGCCTCGTCCTCCTTGATGTGTCGAGTCCAGTCTGCCTTCGGTATCTTCCCGGGTCCCCTTAACCTTCCTGCTACTAGACCTATGAGCACGACCGACAACTGCTCCTGCTGCGATTGCACAAACTGTAGCTGTACATGCTGCTGCAACTGTGAGTGCGCCTGCTGTACGCCGTCGAAGACGGACAGCTAAGCCGTCACGCTAGACAAAACCCAAAGCGCCCCGGCCTCCTCTCTGGATGGAAGCCGGGGCGCTCGCGTGGTGCGCATCCCGCTGGCGTCGCCCCCCACCACAAGAGTTGACGCCCGCGCCGATGCGCTAGGGTTTAGAATTGGGCTGCTTCCGTCGAGTGCGCCATCGCGCCCGTGGAGGCCTTGCCGCCGGTGATCGCCGTGCGCACCTCGTCGAAGTAGCCTGTGCCGACCTCGCGCTGGTGCTTCGTGGCCGTGTAGCCGCGGTCTTCGCTCGCAAACTCGGCCTCCTGCAGTTGCGAGTAGGCGAACATGCCGTCGGTCTTGTAGCCGTGGGCGAGGTCGAACATGCTGTAGTTGAGCGTGTGGAAGCCCGCCAGCGTGATGAACTGGAAGGTGTAGCCCAGCTTGGCGAGTTCCTTCTGGTAAACGGCCAGCTCGGCGTCGCCCATGTGCTGCTTCCAGTTGAAGCTCGGCGAGCAGTTGTAGGCGAGCAGTTGGTCGGGGTACTTCGCGTGGATGGCCTCGGCGAAGACGCGGGCCTGTTCCAAGTCGGGATGGCTGGTCTCCATCCACACGAGGTCGGCGTAGGGGGCGTAGGCGAGCCCGCGGGCGATGCAGGCCTCCATGCCGTTGCGGACGTGGTAGAAGCCCTCCGGCGTCCTGCCCTGCTCGCGGTCGATGAACGGCGCGTCGTAGGGGTCTACGTCGCTCGTGATAAGCGTGGCGGCTTCGGCGTCGGTGCGGGCGACGAGGAGCGTCGGCACGCCGAGTACGTCGGCGGCGAGGCGCGCGGCGTTGAGCTTCTGCACGAACTCCTGCGTGGGTACGAGCACCTTGCCGCCGAGGTGGCCGCACTTCTTCTCGGCCGCGAGCTGGTCCTCGAAGTGGACGCCCGCTGCGCCTGCGCGGATCATGCCCTTCATCAGCTCATAGGCGTTGAGCACGCCGCCAAAGCCCGCCTCGGCGTCGGCCATGATCGGGGCCATGTAATAGGTCTCGTCCTGGCCACCCTCAGCACGGGCGATCTGGTCGGCGCGCAGCAGCGTGTTGTTGATCCGCTGGACGACCTTCGGGACCGAGTCGGCAGGGTAGAGGCTCTGGTCGGGGTACATCTCGCCCGCGAGGTTCGCGTCGGCCGCGACCTGCCAGCCAGAGAGGTAGATCGCCTTGAGGCCCGCCTTGACCTGCTGGAGCGCCTGCCCGCCCGTGAGCGCGCCGAGCGCCGCAACGAACTCGCCGTTGCCCTCGTGGATCAGGTTCCACAGCCGCTCCGCGCCCATCTTGGCGAGGGTGTACTCGATCGGGAACGAGTTCTGGAGGCGCGCTACGTCGGTGGCAGTGTAGTCGCGGGTGACGCCTTTCCAGCGCGGGTTGGTGTCCCAGTCCTGCTGGATGGCAAGGGCGGCCTGGTCGACGGAGGTCATGCGGAGTTCCATGGCGTTGAGGGCTAGCCCGAAGGCGGGACGGGCGGGTTGGGGGATCGGAAGTTGAGGCGGCTCCCCCTGCTTCCCTCCCCCTGAAGGGTCGGGAAGCTGCCCCCCTCACGTGTGAGGGGGACAGTCCGAGGAGCGGAGTTCGACAGAACGGAGGCGACGCAGGACGGGGGGAGCCGTCTGGAAGCATCACACCATCACGGCGCGGTCGGTAGCGACGCCAGCGAGGTCGGAGCGGGTCGTGAGGAAGTCGCGCATGGCGTCCTCGGTGAAGATGGCAGCGGCGTCGCGAGCGGCCTGCTCGTAGCGCGCGAGTTCGGCCGCGACGACGGCCTCGGGCTGGCCCGCCATCGCATCGCCGATCTCCTCTTTGATCTCGGCTAGCTCCTGGTCGAAGATGCTCAGCACGAGCGACTTCGTCACCTGCGGGCCTTCGTCGAGGAAGATGCTCTGGTGGAGCCACTGCCACGTTTGCGAGCGGCTGATCTCCAGCGTGGCCAGGTCCTCCATGAGGTTGTCCCAGGCCACGCAGCCGATGTCCTGGTTCCAGCCCTTCATGTAGGCGATGCCGACGCGGACGTTGGTGCGCAGCCCGGCCATCGTCTTGGGGCCGTCCGACTTCGGGAGCAGGTCGGGGCGCTCGGGTAGGGCGGGGATCACGCCGAGTTGGTTCTTGGCCCCGTCGAGCTGGGCGAGGAAGGGCTCCATCGCCGGGCCGATGAAGTAGGGGTGCGACACCCAGCAGCCGTCGTGGCCGATGGACGCCTCGAACTCCTTGTCGGCGACAACCTTCGCGGTCTGGCGCGTGCGCAGTTCGGGGTCGCGGCCAGGCGTGAACGCCGCCATGCCGCCCATGCCGAAGGCGCCGCGGGTGTGGCACACGCGGATGAGCTGCTTGGCATAGTTGCTCATCCAGTCGCGGTTCATGCCGATCGTGGCGCGGTCGGCCATCACGCGGTCGGCGTGCGCGCGGAGCGTCTTGATGTCCGAGAAAATCTTGTCCCAGCGCCCGCCGTTGAGGCCCGCCGCGTGCGTGCGGATCTCGTAGAGGATCTCCTCCATCTGGTAGGCGGCGGGCAGCGTCTCGATGAGGAACGTCGCACGGACCGTCGAGCGCTCCAGCCCGAGCGCGTCCTCGATGCCGTCCATGAGCGTGTTCCACCAGCGCGCTTCGAGGTAGTGCTCGACTTTCGGGACGTAGAACTTCGGCGTGGTGCCCTTCGCTATGAAGGTTTTAGCCGTGTGGTAGGCGACCAGCGCGAAGTCGAGCAGGCCGCCTGAGATCGGCGCGCCGTCGATGCGGAGGTTGGACTCGTCGAGGTGGAGGCCGCGCACGCGCACCATGGGGAGCGCCATGTCGGCAGGGTCGAGCTGGTAGCGCTTCACGACCACGCCCATCGCGTCAGTCTTCTCGGCCGAGAGCGTGCCCTCGGCGATGCCGATCACGTTCTCGACGCCCTGCATGACGTTGTTCCAGGACGGCTTCATCGAGTCCTCGAAGTCGACCATCGCGCAGTCGGCGCGCTGCCCGTCGGCCGTGCGCGAGAGCATGTTGATCACCATCTTCGCGTCCGAAACGGGACCCGTGATCTCGACGCGGCGCATCTGGAGGTCCTCGGGCAGCGGCGCCACCTGCCAGTCGCCACGTGCGTCCGGGTGCTCGGTCGGTTCGAGAAAGCCGGGGCGCGCGCCGTTGTCGAAGGACTCCTGGCGGGCCTTGCGGGCCATGAGAAGGCTCTGGCGCTCGGGCTCCAGCGCACGGTGGAGGCGGGCGAGCAGCGCGAGGGCGTCGGGCGTGAGCAGGCGGCGCGCCTGCGGCGTCCAAGCAAAGGTGTTGATCTCGACGCCGTCGGCGAGTTCGTTGGAGCGGTCGGTGAGGGGGGGCTGCATGGGCGTGGGAGGTAGGGAGCGTGCAGAGGGCATGGACGGCGGGAGGACAACCTAGAGCCGCGTATATCTGGAAGCAAGCGAAATTTCGCTAACAGATTACTTTCATTCGTCGGTAGGTTTTTCGCCCTATCTTTCGCTCCCAGCGAACGATGTAACCGCTTTACCTCTATACCTGCGGCATTAAGCTTCGGAAGCGCTTCCGGTTTTTTCGGAAGCGACTCCATCCTGCCACCCCCCTGCGTTCCCCGATGTCCGAAAACGCCGACCAACTCCGCCTCATCCTCGGCCTGAAGCTCAAGACGCTGCGCCAGGAGCAGGGCCGCCCGCTCCGCGACGTCGCCGAAGCCGCAGGCGTGTCGATCTCCTACCTCTCCGAGATCGAAAAGGGCAAGAAGTACCCCAAGCCCGAGAAGCTCATTGAGCTGGCCTCGGCACTCGGTACCACCTACGACGACCTCGTCTCGCTCCGCGTGGAGGACGAACTGCAGGACATCAAGACCGCTATCGCCTCGCCCTTTCTGCGGGAGTTCCCGTTCGAGCTGTTCGGCGTGGAGCCAGAGGACGTGATTCGGCTGGTCGCGGGCAAGCCCGAGGAGGGCAGCGCTCTCGTACGGACGTTCCTGGAGGTGATGCGGCACTACGACCTCCGCAACGAGCACTTCCTCTTCGCGGCGCTGCGGTCCTACCAGCAGATGCACCGCAACTATTTCCCCGACATCGAGGCCCAAGCCGAGGCCTTCCGGGCGGCGGCGGGCTTCGACGTGGAGGCCCGGTTGACCGACGAGGACCTGCGCGGCGCGCTCGCCGAGCGGTTCGGCATCACCGTCGATCTGGACGCGATCCCCGGGCACCCCGACCTCGACCGGCTGCGCTCGATCTTCCGCGCCCCGGCCGGCCCGAGGCGCAAGCGCAACAGAGCGATGGGCGCGGTGCTGCACGTCAACCCGAAGCTGATGCCGTCACAGCGGGCGTTCGTCTACGCGCGCGAGATCGGCTACCACCACCTCGGCCTCACCGACCGCCCGACGACCTCGACGTGGATTGAGCCGAAGTCGTTTGACCAGGTGCTCAACCACTTCAAGGCGTCCTACTTCGCCGGGGCGCTCCTCATGCCGCGGGAGCGCGTTCGCCGCGACCTCACCGCGCTCTTCGCCGGGGAGCAGTGGGACCCTAAGCAAATCCTGCGCGGCCTCGACGCCTACCGCGTCACGCCGGAGATGCTCTACTACCGGCTCACGGAGGTCATCCCGACCGACTTCGGGCTCGACGAGATCTACTTCATGCGCTTCAACCACCGGCTGGGCACCGACGAGTACAAGCTGACAAAGGTGTTCAACATGTCGCGTGTGCCCGTGCCCCATGGCATCTCTGCGCTGGAGCACTACTGCCGTCGCTGGGTGTCGATGGAGACGCTGCGGGCGCTCGAAGACGCGCAGCAGACCATCGGCAACCCGCCGCCGGTTGTGCGTGCGCAGCGGGTACGCTTCGTCAACGACGCCGCTGAGTTCTTCGCCATCGCCGTGGCGCGCCCACTTGCGCTGAAGCCTGGCGTCAACTCCGTGGTGTCGCTCGGCTTCCGCATCGACGCGGACTTCAAGCGGGTCGTGCGCTGGTGGGACGACCCCGACGTGCCCGTCTCGAAGGTGAACCTGACCTGCGAGCGTTGCCCGCTCAACGACTGTGCGGTTCGAGCCGCGCCGCCGACCGTCCTGAGGCATGACGCACGCATCGAGCGGCAGCGCGAAGCCTTGGCTGTGCTGATGAACGGGGCTGCCCTCAGCTAGGTCATAGCGACATTCAGGCTGATGGCCGCTCCCAGCTTCGATTCCGCTCCGGGCTTCGATTCCGCTACCACTGCGTTCGACTCGTCGCCCGGATCCGGGCCTGGCAGGGCTTGGCTCGTGGCCGGCCGTGTTTTCCCGCTAGGGCTCGCACACTACAACCGGCAGGCGTGGCGTTCCGGGGTCAGTGCGGTTCTCGGAGTGCCGCTCCGGGTGCGGCCTGGCGCACTGAAATGCCCCGTGCGCGGTTTGCGAGCCGCAAGGCCACGCCGTAGTTTCTCGCCCGGTTTTTCCTGTCCAGTCCGCGCCGTCGCGCGCACGCCTAGTCGAAGGATTCTGCTACGCCCCACCCGTCTCCTGCACCTGGTCCCGCCGCGCTGCGTGCGGGTTCCCGACGTCGTACGTAGCCGAATCCCGTGCCGACTCCTGCCTCGCCTTCGGAATCGACCGCTGCCTCTACGGGGCGCGCGGTTGCGGAGCACCCGGGCGCGCTGCCCCCTGCAATTCGGCGCGCACGCTGGTGGACCCTAGTTGCCAGCGTGGCTACCCTAGCCCTCCTGGTCGCGGCGTCGGGATGGCAGGCGAGCGTGGCCGCTGGAGCAGGCAGCCCCTCGGTGTGGCGGTATGTCGCCGTGGCCGACACCGATTCCGTGGCGATCGGGCAAGTCGAGCCCGCCGACACGGCCAACCTCCCCCCGTTTGACCCCGCCGACGTGGAGTCGCTCCGGGTGGCCGCCATCGGCGACACCACGACGCTCGACACGACGCGCGCCTCGACGTACTTCCCGATGCGGCGGCGCGACAGCCGACTCGCTTCCGTCGTGGAGCGCCGCGCGCGCCCGTTCGACTTCGCGCCCGGCAACTACTGGCGCCGCGATGCCCAACTGGACTCGGTTGACCTGCGCTATTCCATCCGCGAGACGGTCCGTGACCAGGACGTGCGCGTGCCCGTCGAGGTGGACCTGGCTGAGTTCCAGGCGGCGCTCCGCGCGTCGGTCATCAAGGAGAACTTCCGCAGCGTGGCGCAGGAGCAACTCCGGCGACGCAGCCGTGGGCGCGGCGACCTCCGCCTGACCATCGCGGTGCCCGGCGGGCGCGGCGGTGCGTTCGAGACCATCTTCGGCAAGAACGAGGTGGCGCTCAACGTGACCGGCAACGCCAACATCAACCTCGGCTTCTCCTACCAGGAGAACGAGCAGCAGCAGGCCGCCACCGGCCAGGGCGGGCGCCTCAACCCCGACTTCGCCCAGGAACTCGCCCTCGGCATCGACGGCACCATCGGCGACAAGCTCAACATCGGCGTCAACTACGACACGCAGAACACGTTCGAGTTCGAGAACCAGGTCAAGCTGCTCTACGAGGGCTACGACGACGACATCATCCAGCGCATCGAGGCGGGGAACGTATTCCTCCAGACGCCGAGCGACCTCATCCGCGGCGGCCAGCGCCTCTTCGGCATCCGCACCGACCTCCGCTTCGGCGGCCTCGGCGTGACGCTCGTGGCCAGCCAGCAGGACGCCGAGGGCGACGCGCTCGAAATCGAGGGCGGCAGCCAGACCACGAACTTCGACATCGCGCCCTACGAGTACGAGGACAACGCGCACTTCTTCCTCGGCTACTACTTCCGCAACCGATGGGACGTGGCGCTCAGCCGCCCGCCCAACATCATCGCCGACCCGGCCTTCGACCAGATCGTCGGCATCGACGTGTGGCTCAAGGACCAGTCGGTCAGCCAGACCAACCAGCTGACGGAGGGCCTCGCCCAGGCGGTCGCCCTCGTCGACCTCGGCGAGCCGGGGCCCGGCGGTCCGGTGGTGAATCCGGACCTGCCGGACGGTGTCCTCGCGGGCGGCGATGCCTACCTCGCGGCGTTCGGCACCGCCGCACCGCTCCCCGACGAGGCCAACGACCAGTACGCCGACGCGGACCTGGAGCAGCTCCGCGACTCCTCCAGCGCGGTCAATTTTGAGGCCCAGTTCAACCTCGACATCGCCGACTACGCGGACTCCCGCTTCCGCAAGCTCGCCGAGGGCCGTGACTACGAGTTCGACCCGCAACTCGGCTACCTCTCGCTCAACCGCAGCCTGAGCCCCGACGAGCAGATCGCCATCGCGTTTCAGTACCGCCGCACCGACGGCACCATCGTGCAGGTGGGCGACTTCGACCAGGAGACCGGCACCGACCTCAACGGGCGGCGCATCATCCTGAAGCTGCTCCGCGGCGACAACCCGACCGCGTTCGACGCGTCGTGGGCGCTCACGATGCGCAACATCTACCGCATCGGCGGGCGCTCGCTCCGCGCCGACGACCTCGAACTCGACATCGTCTACGCGCCGTCGGGGCAGCCCGCGCAGGAGACGCTGCCAGGGGTCACCGTCGGTCAGCAGCGCACCATCCTTACCACGCTCGGCCTCGACCGCCTGGACAACGACGGCAGCACGCCGCAGCCCAACGCGGAGTTCGACTTCGTGAACGGCCTCACGATCAACGCGGGCAACGGGCGCGTCATCTTCCCGTTCCTAGAGCCGTTCGGCGCGCGCCTCCGCGACGTCTTCGAGGGCAACGGAACGCTGAACGGCGAGCCGCTGTCCGTCCAGTTCACCGGCGAGGCGAACATCGCCAACGCCGAGGCGGCCACCAACGCCTACGCCTTCGACACGCTCTACACGTCGAAGCAGGAGAACGCGCGGCGCTTCCCCGGGCTCGACCGCTACGCGATCGTGGGCTCGTTCCGGTCGAGCGTGCAGGAGTCCTACAGCCTCGGCTTCGCCGTTGTGGAAGGCTCGGTGCGCGTCACCTCGGGCGGCGTCCCGCTCACCGAGGGCACCGACTACCAGGTGGACTACGCCACGGGCGAGGTGCTCATCATCAACCAGGCCTTCCTCACGGCCGGGCAAAACATCTCCATCGACTACGAGCGCAATCAGTTTGCCGCCATCGGACGGAAGACGTTGCTGGGCCTGCGCGCGGACTACACCATCGGCGAAGACTTCGACATCGGGGCCACCTGGATGCGGCTCTCCGAGCGGCCGCTCATCGACAAGTACCGCATCGGCGAGGAGCCCATCGACAACACCATCTTCGGCTTCGACGGGCGCTTCGCCGCAGAGCCGCGCTGGCTGACCCGCTTCGCCGACGCGCTGCCGCTCATCCAGACGAAGGCCCCGAGTTCGTTCGAGATCAAGGGCGAATACGCCCGCTTCCAGCCGGGGCACCCCGAGACGTTCGCCTTCGAGTCGTCGCGCGAGGAATTGCAAGGCAACGGGCGCGACTTCAACCCGGACGAACTCCAGGGCATCTCCTTCATCGACGACTTCGAGGGGACCGAAAACTCGTTCTCGCTGACCCAGGCCGGCGCGTGGCGGCTCGCGGCCGGTCCGGCGGGCGCGGGCCCCGATGCAAGCGTGACCAACCTGGGTAGCCTCGACGTGACGAGCCCGACGCTCGTGAGCAACTGGCGCGGCCTCACGTCGTGGTACTCGCTCCAGCAGTTCCTCTACAGCTCGAACGGCCTCGTCAACCGCCTCGGCGCCACGCCGGCCACCCGGCAAGTGCCGCTCCGGGAAATCTTCGCCGACCGCCAGGAGGTCCCCGGCCAGCCCAACGTGGCTACGCCGCTCGACCTCTACATCGACCCGGCGCGCCGCGGACCCTATAACTACAACGTGGAGCTTGCGTCGAGCTTTCAGGCGGCACCCGAGGAGGTCTGGGGCGGCATCGTGCAGCGTCTGCCCGAGGGCTACAACGACTTCGACGGCCGTAACAACATCGAGTTCGTCGAGTTCATCATCGCCCCGTACGGCGGGCGGGACGGGACCGACGAGGTGAGCGACGGCGCGCTGCTCTACATCGACCTCGGCCAGCTCTCGGAGGACATTCTGCCGGACGGGCGCTTCAACACGGAGGACGGCCTCGTGGAAACCGACGCGGAAGGCGCGAGCCTTAGCCCCTACGGCCGTCTCGCTACGGGCAGCGCCTCGGGGAGCGTGGACCTGGACGATGCGGCCCGGCAGACTGAGGACCTCGGCTTGGACGGTCTGCGCTCGTCGGCGGACCAGGACGGCGGCGTGCCCTATGCCCTGTCGGAGCAGACCTTCGACAACTTCCAGCCGTTCCTCTCGGCACTCGGTGCCGCCAACCCGCTCGACCGCGCCCTCGCCGAGATCGACCCCTCAGGCGACGACTTCGTCTACTTCGAGGACGATGGTTTCTACGGCAACCCCGCGTTTTACGAGGGCGGCGGCGCGACCGTCCAGGAACGCTTCAGCCGCTTCTTCGCTGCCACGGAGCTCAACGCCTTCGAGAGCCAGCAGCAGCTCGGCGGCGGGCAGGGCAACTCCACCTTCCCCGACGACGAGGACATCGACCGCGACCTCGGCCTCGACCGCGCCGAGTCGTTCTACCGCTATGCCGTCCCCATCGGCCCCAACGTGATCAACGTGCCGTGCGAGGTCGAGGGGCAGCAGAACTGCAACCCCTACTTCATCAACCGGGTCGGCAACCCCGGCAACGAGGAGTGGACACTCATCCGCATCCCGGTGCGCTCGCGGACGGGGCGGACCGCCTTCGGCAACATCGAGGACTTCTCCCGCATCGAGGCGCTCCGACTCTGGACTGACGGGCACCGCGTCCCGGCTACGCTGCGCTTCGCCACGCTCGACCTCGTGGGTAGCCAGTGGCTCAAGTCCGACCTCGTCGGTTTCAACGACGAGGCCGTCGTGGAGCCCGGCACGCCCGCCTCCGCCGAAGAGACGCAGCTGTTCATCGCCACGGTCAACAGCGAGGAGAACCGCAGCCAGTACCAGATCCCGAACGGGGCGCTCATCAGCCGCACGCAGGACGCCCAGGGCGTCTTCATCCTACAGCGGGAGCAGGCCATCGTGGTGCGCGCCGAAAACCTCGGGCCGGGCGTCTCGCGGGGCATCTTCCGGTCCTACAGCAGTCAACTCGACCTTACCAAATACACCAACCTCCGCGCGTTCGTGCACGGCGAGGGCTTCGAGCGCGAGGAGGGCGACAGCCTCCGGGTGTTCCTGCGCCTCGGCACCAACGAGAGCGAAGACTACTACGAGATCGAGCAGCCCGTCTTTCCCTATGACCCCGAAGCGCCGGGCAACGTCGTCGATGCCGATCTGATCTGGCAGACGGGCGTGCTCGTCAATGGGGAGACGGTGGACCGCAACTCGTTCAACGTGGTGCTCTCGGCGCTGAACCAGCTCAAGGTGGAGCGCAACAACGCGCCGGACGCCGTGCCCACGCAGCGCTATGCGGGCGTGGTGCCGCCGCCCGACGCGCCACCGGGTGCTCGGATCTTCATCCGCGGCAACCCCTCGATCGAGAGCATCACGACCATCGTACTCGGGGTCCGCAACGTGAGCGACAACACCCTCAACCCGGAGGTGTGGTTCAACGAACTACGGGTGGCGGGCTACGACGAGGAGCCCGGCTGGAGCGCGTATGCGACGGCCTCGCTCCAACTCGCCGACCTTGCCACGGTGCGCGGGCGCGTCGAGCGCCAGACTGACGCCTTCGGTGACCTGTCCAGCGGCCTCGGCGACCGCACCTTCACCGACCAGCAGGCCTACACGCTCAACACGACCGTCAACGCGCACAAGCTGCTGCCGGAGCGCCTCGGCGTGCAGTTGCCGGTGACGGTCTCCGTGCAGCAGCGCACATCCACCCCCCGCTTCTCGCCCCGACGCGGTGGTGATATCCGGCTCGACGACCTCATCGAGCAAGCCCAGAACGACCCGAACCTCTCGGCCACACAGCAAGACTCCCTCGTGGCGGTCTATCGCGAAGAGTCTGAGACGGCGAGCTTCACGCGCACGGTGTCGGTGCCGTTCTCGAAGCGCGGCTCGCGGTCGCCGTGGCTGCGCTACACCATCGACGGGCTGGCCCTGTCGTACTCCAACACGTGGTCGGAGCGCCGTAGCCCTTCTGAACAGTTCAACAACAGCAGCAGTTGGTCGGCGTCGATGCGCTACAGCCTGCGGCCGCCGGGCGTCAAGACCATCCGGCCGTTCTGGCTCCTCGACGACACCCCGATCCTGGGACTGCTGGCTCGGCTCCAACTCAACCTCTTGCCGTCGTCGGTGTCGTTCAACGCCGACGCGAGCCGCACCGTCGCCGAGAACCAGCAGCGGGCGCCTATTTCGATCAGCGACGAGATCGCAGCGGTCCCGGAGCGCTACCGCAACGCCATCCGCGAGAACCACACCTTCACGCACCGGCGCTCGTTTGACCTCGCCTACAGCCCGTTCAACTTCCTCGCGCTCACCTACGGCTCCAATCTCAACCAAGTGCTGAGCGCGATCGGGGCCGACCGTACCAACGACACCTTCGTGATCGACTCGACCGGGGCACCCGTGGGCGAGTTTCTCGGCCAGACGATCGACGAGGTAGCCCCCCAGATCGACCCCACGTTCACGGCGGAATCGCTGACGGAGAACGGCTTCCGCGTCTTCACCACGGAGCGCCTCGACGTGATCCCCGTGTTCGGTGTCGTGGGCGACGTCTTCAGCGGGCAGCGCGACATCCAGACGGACACCTACTCGCAGAACTTCACCACCACGCTCACGCCGCGTCTGCAGGGCGTGCGGTGGATCCGGCCGCAGGCCATCTCCTACTCGTCGGGCTTCCAGTGGACTTTCCAGCCGCTCTCCGGCTTCGAAGACACCGCACCTGACCTGCGCCTGGCCTCCATCTCGAACACGCTCAACCTGCGCACCGGCCTGACGCTCAGCCCCCGCGACTTTCTACGCGAGTTCGGGTTCTACCGCCGCATCGAAGACGCGGAAGAGACCTACCGCAACGATCGGCGGCGGCGACGCTCTGCCCGCGAGGCGGCCCAGGCACGGCTCTCCGAGGCTGAGGAGGAAGCGGAGGAGCGGGGCGAGGAACTCACCGAGGAGGAGCGCGCCGAACTGGAGGTGCCCGAGCGCGTGGGGCCTCCGTCGCCGCTCTCGATTGGTCGCCAGCTCTTCCTCGCCGTGACTGGCATCAGCGACCTCACGACGACGTACAACGCCGGACGCACCACGCGATCAGGTGCCGTCGATGGGAGCGCCTACAACCTCTTCGACGCCATCACCGGCGAAGGGCCGTCGCTGGCTTACCGCCTGGGCCTCGAAGACCGCCCGCGCCGCACCATCTTCGACCCGGCCATCGTCGGCAACCTGCAGGTCGACGACATCGTGGCGCGCACCAACGAGATCCAGACGCGCACGAGCCTCGAACTGACGCGTAGCCTGCGTGTGGACTTGAACTGGAACCTCGGCTGGGATCGCTCCACAACGTTCTCGTTCATCCCCACGGAGGACGGCGGCAGCGTAGACGAGGCGCCGCCCATCGAGAACGGCGGCGGCTCCGCGACGGTCTGGGCACTCGGCGGCTCCTACGACCGCTTCCTCGAAGTTCACCGCGACCGCTACCTCGCCGATCTGGCCGCAGGGCTCGTGACCGAGAACGGCGCTCCGTTCACGACGGCACTCAGCAACAACGGCCTCGCCGACGACTTCCGGGGCGCGTTCACGAGCAGCCTGGGCAGCTTCGGGCCGAACAGCTTCTTCGCGCTGCCGCTGCCGAACTGGTCGGTGACCTACAACGGCCTCAGCAACTGGCCGCTCTTCCGCCTGCTCACCACCCAAATGACGGTGCGCCACGGCTACTCGGCCACCTACGATCTGGACTACCGCTCCGACGCGCTCGCCTTCGCCGAGGGCGGCAGCTTCGAGAACGAGACCATCGGGGGCCAATCGTTCCAGGTCCCGGTCGACGCACGCCAGTCGCAGAACGTCCGGCTCAACGAGCGCTTCCAGCCGCTCATCGGCTTCAACATGACGTTCCGGGGCGGCATCCAGGCCGACGTCAACTTCACCCAGAGCCGGGCGCTCTCGCTCAGCGTCGCGGGTGCGAACGTGTCCGAGAGCACGACGGATGAAGTCTCCGTCCGCCTGAGCTTCTCGAAAACCGGCCTCCGGATCCCGCTCCCGTTCGTCAACCGCCGCCGGATCAACAACAACGTCCGGATGTCGCTCACCTTCTCGACGGCGAACAACAGCGACCAGCGCCTCAACTTCCGGCAGGACTTCCTGGACACGATTGCCGGGGCGCCGCGCAGCCCGCAGACGCCCGAGGCGTCGACGCGTCTCACCTTGGAGCCGCGCGTCTCCTACACGATCTCGAGCCAGGTCACCGCCGACGTGTTCGTGCGGTACACGTCACTAGAGAGCGAAGGGAGCCGCATTCCGAGCACCTCGACGCTCAACGGCGGGTTCAACTTCCGGATCTCGTTCTCGGGGAACTGATCAGCGCGAGCGCGAACGGGCCGGCAGGGAGGCTGGTCGGTCGTTGCAGCCTGGTTGTGAGAGTTGGCCCCACAGGCAGACGAGGGAGACCCAGGCAGTGCGGTAGCCGGTCGCAGCCGAGGTTGTTGGACGTCTCACTCAGCGCCCTCGACGCATGCCTACAGCCACGCACGCCTACGTACCGCTTGATCCCAGCGCGGCCATCTGGCCTCGATTCTTTACGGTGGCGCCGCTCGTGGTAATCGGCACGCAGGAGGCCGACCGCTACGACTTTGCGCCGAAGCACATGGCTATGCCGCTGGGGTGGGAGAACTACTTCGGCTTCGTGTGCACGCCTCGCCACGCGACCTACCACAACGCGAAGCACTACGGGGCGTTCACGGTGAGCTTCCCCCGCCCGAGCCAGGTGCTCCACGCCGCACTCGGAGCCGCCGAACGGTGCGATCATGCCGGGCGCAAGCCGAGCCTGGATGTCTTGCGGACCGTCCCCGCAGAGGTTGTCGAGGGCCGCTTTCTAGAGGACGCCTACCTCATGCTCGAATGCGAACTGGAGCGGGTGGTGGACGGCTTTGGGGCGAACAGCCTCATCGCAGGCCGCGTGGTCGCTGCGCGAGTGGCCGAGGATGCGCTGCGCGGTCACGTCGTTGATGGACACCCGGTCGATGATTGGACGCTGCTGCGCACGTCGCCCCTCCTGGCCTATCTGGCACCCGGTCGCTATGCGGAGATCCAGGGGACCGAGGCGTTTCCGCATCCAGGCGGCGCGCGTGAGCATTGACGAACGCTACGCGCACCAAGGCATCAGCCGGTCCCGTCGCGGCGTTCGCGGTGGTGGAGCGCGTTGTCGAGCGCCTGCCGGACGTTGCGCTGGAAGCCCTCAAACTTGGCGCGCTTCACCGGGGTGCCCTTAAAGCGCTTGCGGTAGGCGTCGAGGTCAAGTTCGACCCACTCACGCAACTCCGTTTCAGTGACGCCGTCGCGTGGGAGGAAGCGCGGCTCGGTCGTGGGCCGTTTGAACTTGTTCCAGGGGCACACGTCCTGGCAGATATCGCAGCCGAAGAGCCATGTCCCGAAGTCCTGGGCTACTTCCAGCGGAAACTCTGGGCCGCGATGTTCGATGGTCCAGTAGGAGATGCAGCGCGTCGCGTCGATCTGGTAGGGGGCATCGAGCGCACCCGTGGGGCAGGCGTCGAGGCAGCGCGTGCAGCGTCCGCAGTAGTCGGGAGTTGGGCCGTCGGCAGGCAGCGGCACGTCCACGATCAACTCGCCGATGAAGAAAAACGAACCGAGCGAGCGGTTGATCAGGTTGGTGTGCTTGCCCTGCCACCCGAGGCCAGCGCGTGACGCCCACACCTTGTCCAGGACGGGAGCGGAGTCTACGAAGGCGCGCCCGCTGATGCCCCCGCACCGCTCATTGAGCCAGTTGTAGAGCGCGTAGAGCTTCTCCTTGAGAACGACGTGGTAGTCTTCGCCCCAGGCATACCGGCTGATCTTGCCGCGCGCCTCATCGCCGCTGCGCCCCTGCAACTCAAGCTCACGCGGCGGCTCGACGGGCTGGTAGTAGTTCGCCAGCAGCGAGATCACGGAGCGGGCGCCGGGTACGAGTTCGCGGGGGTCGACGCGCTTCTCGAAGTGGTTTTCCATCCACCGCATCGAGCCGTGCCGGCCCTGAGTGAGCCAGGCTTCGAGCTGCCGGGCCTCGTCGTCTAGCCGGACGGCCTCGGCAATGCCGCAGGCGTCGAAGCCAAGCCGGTGGGCCTCGTCCTTGAGCGCGCGCGCGGTGCGGCGTTGTGCGGCGAGGTCGAAGCCAGGCATGAGGGGCGGAAGGGAAAAACAGCACCGGCGATGCATCCCGTGGGACGCACCGCCGGGTGGGCAGCCGTCGGCTCGGCGGCCGCCAGTGGGTGTGAGACGCGCAGGCGCGCCGGAAAGTTCAGCGCGGCGGGCTCAGCGGTCCAGCGGGACGAACGTCGTGCACTCGGCGGGGATGGATTCGGCGCGGCGGGCGTTGCGGTCGCCTGGCAGCGGGTCTTCCTTCGATCGCGAATCCGGGGCTATGCCGCGTCCCTCGGTGGTGAGGCGGACCGAGTCGATACCGTTGGCGATGTAGTAGCGCTCGACCGCATCGGCTCGGTCCTCGGCGAGGTCGAGCGGGTTGCGCTCCTGGTCGTCGGCATAGCCCACGATCAGCACACAGAGGTCCGGGCAGCGGCGCAGCACGTCGAGGTTCTCGTCGAGGCGCATACGTCCCGCCGAGGTGAGCGCGAACGACTCGTAGTCGTAGAAGACCGTATTGAGCTCGCTGACCTCGTCGCAGAAGGGGTCGGTGACGATGATCTGGAAGGTGCACGTCGCGCTGCCCGCTACGTTGGTCACGGTGAGCGTGGCCGTGTAGACGCCTGCAGCCGCGTAGGTGTGCGACGGGCTCGGCTGTGCCGACGTAGTGCCGTCGCCAAAGTCGTAGCTGTAGCTGAACGGCTCCGTCCCTCGCACCTGGGCGAAGAAGCGCACGGCCTCGCCAAGAAGCACGGCTTCCTGAGGCAACGTGGAGCAGTCGGCGAGGACGGGGGCCTGCGTCGGACGCTCAATCACAATGACCGGCTTGCCGGCCACGTCCGAGTTGATCGGGCCCGTACCCGTGAAGCTGACGGTGTAGGTACCCGGTTGCTGGTAGGCATGGCTCGTGCGCAGCACGTCGGCATCCAGCGTGCCGTCGCCGAGGTCGAACGCAAAGTCGAGAGGTGGTGTGGCGTCGCGGTTGTAGTCGCCGGTGAACGTGCCGAGTTCGTTCACGAAGAGCGTGTCCGGCCCAGTGATGGTGACATCGACGGGGATGACCGGCGACTTGAAGGTGTAGCGCAACCCGAGGCCGAGGTGGCTGAGCACGTCGAAGTCGGCGTTGTCGTCGCGCGAGGCCGATGCGGGACGAATGCGTCCGGGATTGAAGCCAAAGTTGGCTCCGTCGAGGGCGGCATCTGGGAAGAAGAGGCGAACGTCGAGGTCGGCGACGAGCGCGAAGCGCGGCGTTAGCTTGATGTCGAGGCCAGCCCCGAGCAGGGGGGCCCAGCCTACATCGCCGTCATCGTCAACGGTGGCTGGTGAGCGGAGCGCTACGGCTGCTCCGAGCGTGGTGAACGGGGAGATGCGGGCTTGCGGAAAGAGGGTGTAGCGCAAGCGCAGCTGTGCCTCATGGACATCGGCCGTACTATTGAAGGCGACGAGGTCGGCAGGGTTGACGGGCGACGGGGCGGTGCGCATCGCGTCGTAGCGCCCGAAGTGATAGGCGACTCCCACGGCCAACTCAGGGCGCCACTGGTAGCCGATCTCAAAGCCGCCGCCTAGGCTTGCGTTTGGGAAGTAGCCCTCGTACTCGATATCCCGGTTGTCGCGTTGCAGCGTGTAGGTGCCAAAGAGGCGGCTTTCGGGGTTGTTGTCGAGGTCCCCTTGATAGAGCGACAAGCCTACACGAGCCTGGAGGTAGAGCGAGTTACCTGGGCGTTGCTGGGCGTCGGCTGAGGGTGCCAGCCAGGTCGCGTTCAGAAGGGCGAGGCTAACCAGAAGGAAGGCCGCGCGCCAAGCATGACGAGGTCGAAGACAGGAGACGATGGTCTGCGAGAGACACGCGCGCATAGGCCAGGTCCGAGCGAGAAAAGGGAGGGCAGGCTTCGCGAAAAGCAACAATCGATCCACAGTACCTCGGTGAGGGGCTACACCTTGACGGTATGCTTTCGCCGTCAATCTAAGCATGCTCTGCTCAATTGTGGGCCACCGGGTTCATTGTGACTGAGCAAGATGAGACGAGGCCGGTCCCAGGAAATAGGACCGGCCTCGCGCTGGGGGTAAGGGGTGGCGTGCGCTCAGCGCACAGGTGGCCTAGTTGCCGAGTGCAGAGCACCCGACAGGGAGGGACTCGGCACGACGGGCGTTGCGGTCACCTGGGCCCGGATCCTCCTTCGAGTTGGAGTCCGGCGCCTCGCCGAGACCGCGGGTCTGGATGCGGCTTTGGTCGATGCCGCTCTGCACATAGTACGCGGCGACGGCCGTGGCCCGCTGTTCAGACAGGCTGAGCTTGTTGCCCTCGCGGTCGTCCGTGTAGCCGTTGACGATGACGCAGAGGTCCGGGCACCGCTCGAGCACCTCAATGTTCTCGTCCAGGCGGCTCTGGGCCTCGCTGTTGAGGGCGCTGGCGCTGTAGTCGAAGAACACGGTGTTCAACTCCGAGACGTCCTGGCAGAAGCGGTCCGCCACGTTGACGACAAAGGTGCACTGGTCGGTGCCCGCTTCATTGGTCGACGTGAGCGTGACGGTGTAGGTACCGGTCTGGTTGTACGTGTGGCTCGCGTTGAGCGTGTTGGCGGAGCCGCCGTCGCCGAAGTCGTAGCGGAACGAGATTGGCGTGGTGCCGGTCACGGTAGCGCTGAAGCGGACCGCCTCACCAACGCTTGCGGTGCCTGGCGTGGCTGTGCAGTTGGCAAGCACAGGCGGCTGGGCGGGCGGTGCAGGCGGTGTGGTGACCTCGACGGTCATCGTCTCCACATCGGTGTTGGCGGGGCCCGTGGCCGTGAAGGTCACAGTGTAGGCGCCGGGCGAGCTGTAGGTGTGCGTAGCAATGAGACCGGTCGACGTGCTGCCGTCGCCCCAGTCCCACCCAAACGAGAGCGGCCCTGTAGCGTCGGGGTTGACGTCAGCCGAGAAGGTGCCGGTTTGGCCGGCCTCCAGCGACATCGGGCCGTCGATCATGGCATCCACCTTGGTGATGGGCGACTTGAAGGTGAAGCGCACACCGCCTCCGAGGAAGCCCAGGGCGTCGAAGTCAGACTCGTCAGCGGCAACCGGGATGGTCGCGTTGCTTGGGTCAGACCCGTCGATGCCGCCGTCCGGGAAGAAGAGACGCACATCGCCTTCCAGCACCAATGCTAGGCGCCCCGTAAGCTGGATGTCGAGGCCGCCACCGAAGAGGGGGCCGTAGGCAAAGTCCTCAAGGGGGTCGTTCTCCGAGTTGCCCGGCGTGGCAAACGCGAACGATCCGCCCAGCGTCACAAACGGGGCAATGCGCCAACCTCCGAAGGGAGTAAGGCGGAGGCGCAGCTGGACTTCTTGAACTACATCGCTGTCGCGCACCGTGCTCGGGATCGGGGCGTCTGCGAAGTCCGTAAGCGTATTGGGGTAGGATCCGTAGAGGTACGCCAGGCTGATGGCCCCACCTGGGCTGAACTGGTAGCCGAGCTCGCCACCGAAGCCGATGTCGCCGTTTTCGAGATAAGTCCCGATCTCGTTGTCCGGGTTGTTGTCGATGTCACCGCCATAGGTCGTCAGACCGACGCGCGCTTGAAGGAAGAAGGTGTTGTCGGCACGAACCTGAGCGAGTGCTGCGGAGGAAACCAGCAACGCCGCTAGGCTCAGCAATAGAGCGTTCCAAAGGTGCTTCATAGAGAGACGGACGAGGGGGTGTGCGAAAAGCGAGGGGTGTGTGCAGGGGGGAAACGATGGCAGCACACACCCAGTCAAGTATAGGCAGAACCAAGTACATAAAAAAAGACCTCTCCCCGAAGAAGGGAGAGGTCTTGCTCTGTAGGAAGAGCCCTACGAGCGGGTGTCAGGCGCGATTAGCTGTCCGAAGGAAGCTCGTCGCAATCGACCGGCGCGGACTCGGCGCGGCGGGCGTTGCGGTCACCCGGGCCCGGATCCTCCTTCGAGTTGGAGTCCGGCGCCTCGCCGAGGCCGCGTGATACGATGCGGCTGTCGTCGATGCCGTTCTCCATGTAGTAGGCCTTGACTTCGCCAGCACGGCGCTCCGAGAGACGGAGCTTGTCGCTCTCGCGATCGTCGGTGTAAGCGCTGACGACGACGCAGAGGTTCGGGCAGCGCTCGAGTACTTCAATGTTCTCCGCGAGGCGGCCCTGCGCGTCAGCCGTGAGGCTGCTGGCGCCGTAGTCGAAGTAGACCGTGTTGAGGTCGCTGACCTCAGCGCAGAAGCGGTCCACCACGTTGACCACGAAGGTGCACTGGTCGCTGCCGGCCTCGTTGGAGGCGCGCAGGGTGACCGTGTACTCGCCCTCTTCGGCGTAGGTGTGCGTGGCGGTGAGCGTGTTGGCCGAGGAGCCGTCGCCGAAGTCGTAGGCGAAGGTGATCGGCTGCGTGCCCGTCACGGTGGCGCTGAAGCGGACAGCTTCGCCGAGGTTGGCCTCAGACGGCGTCGCCGTGCAGTTGGCGAGCGCAGGCGCTTCGACCGGCGGCGGCGGCGGGGCGGTGACCGTCACGAGCAGCGTCTCGACATCGGTGTTGGCCTTGCAGGCCGCCGAGAAGGTGACCGTGTAGGTACCCTCCTCAGCATACATGTGGGTCGCCGTCAGGCCGGTGGCGGTCTGGCCGTCGCCCCAGTCCCAGGTGTACTCACAGGGGCCGGTCGCGTCGTCGTTGACGAAGGCGGTGTAGGTGCCAGACTCGCCTGTCAGGAGGCTTGTCGGGCCGTCGATGGTAGCGTCAACCTTCGTGATAGCGGGGGCAAACGTGAGACGCAGACCGATTCCTCCATAGCCGAGGATGTCAAAGTCCATGTCGTCTGCATCCGTGTTGAAGAAGGCAGCGTCTCCGTCGTTGTTCTCGCCCGGGTTGTTGTTGTCGACGGCGTCGTCCGGCATCACGAGGAAGCCCTTGAGCTCAGTGAAGAGCGAGAGACGCGAGCCGAGCACGAGGTCGAGGCCGAGGCCCGCAACAGGACCAGCTCCCCACGAGTCCGCGTCGTTGGTTGACGGGCGGAGCGGGTCGGGTGTTGAGAGCGTGAAGCCACCACCGAGCAGCACAAACGGGCTGAGGCGCGCGTTGGAGAAGGGGACGTAGCGGAAGAGCACTTCAAGGTGCTGCACAACGTCCCCGTCGTTGGCGAAGAAGTCAGGCCGGTCCTCAAACTCTTCGAGGCCTGGGTACGAACCGTAGTGGTACAGCACACCGAGGGCGAGCGACGGCGAGAACTGGTAGCCAATCTCGCCACCGAAGCCGAGGCCGAGCTGGTCGAAGTAGTCGCCGAATTCGCCGTCAGCGACCCCGTCAATATCGCCGCCATAGGCGCCGACGCCGACCCGTGCAGCGATGTAGAGCGAGTTGTCGGCGCGCACCTGGGCTTCAGCTTGGGGTGCGAGCAGCAGCAGGGCCGCACAGCCGAGCAAAAGTGCCGTGTGTAGACGCAAGGTCATGGTGGTAGTCATGCGGTTCGTGGACGTGATGGTGGACGAGGGAAGGAGCCGTCCGAGACAATGCTTAGGAGGTTGACGAACGGGGTCCTCCGACGTGCCAGCCCGTGCAGGAGTGCGGTCCGAGAGAGGAAGCGACGCCCTGAAGGACGGGGGTAGGGGGAGAGATCTCCGATCTCCCAAGATTCGGCATCAAGCACCCAGACAATCAAGCGGAGACTGGGAGAAGTGTACGGAACCCTGAGAAATTCGGCCGGGCGGCCCCAGTGGGCCTGGGTACGAAGTGCGACGGGCGAGTTGGTTCTCGGCGCCCGATGAGAGTTCCTTGGCGGAGGAACTGCCTAGTGTTGGGACGCTGGGATCCCTCGCGGGACACCGGGCAGTGCTACAAGCCGTTGACGTGAAGCTCGAGGCGGCTCTTCATGTGGGCCACCTTGTTGCGGTGGAAGATGCCCTTCGTGGCGAGGCGGTCGAGCTGGGCCTTGACCACGCGCAATTTCTCGGCGGCAGCGGCCGGGTCTTGCGTGGCTTCAAGGTCCTTGATGAGGGTACGGATGCGTACTTTCTGGTAGCGGTTGCGAGCGCGGCGCTTGGCGTTTTGGCGCACACGCTTCTCGGCAGACTTGTGCTGAGGCATGTGTAGATAAGGTTCGTGGGGACTTCGCAGTGCGCGATGATAAACGGAGTAATTTAGCCGTTGCGCTGTGTAGAAACCAAGAAAGCAGCGTGCGGCCCCGGTCAATCCGACCAGGCGCCAGCCCGGTCGAGTCTTCCGCTTCGCCTATGCTTCGCTTCGTGCTCGATCTAGCGCGTCGCATCGGACGCTCCTGCACCGTCATCCTCATGGACGACGAGGCCCTCCAGCCGCACCAATACCGTGTGCAGCCCGCTGTGTTGCTCGGCGTCGGCCTCGTCTCCGTGCTGGTGCTCGGCGGCGCGCTCGCGGCACTGATCGTCTTCACGCCTGCGCTCCGCGCGCCCCTCGTAGGTCCCGATGCAGACGCGCTGCGCGGCCGCATCCTAGAGCAAGACGCACGCATCGCGGCCATGCGCGACTCGATCGCCGTGCAGTACCAGCAGCTCGCCCAACTCGGACGCCTCATCACAGGAGAGGCTGACACGTCGGAGGTGTCTGTATCGCCGCCCGAACTGCCCGACCTGAGCCGCTTCGACGAGCCTGGGGCCGTGGCGCAGGCCACGCCTACTGACAACTGGGCTGACCACGAGCAACCTGCCATCCGCTACCGCTTCCTGGACGCAGGCGAAGAACCGGTGTCGGCTGTGCGTGCGGCCGAGGCGCTCGCCAGCCTCCGCTTTCCTGTCCTGCCACCCGTCGATGGCTTCCTTGGGCGCGGCTACAACGCTCAGGGTGGGCACTTCGGTGCGGACTTCGTCGTGGAAGAGGGGACCACCGTGCGGGCCGTGGGCGACGGCTATGTCACCTTCGCCGACTGGACCCACGAGGGCGGCTTCACGATTGCCGTGCAGCACGCCGACGGCTATCTTTCTGTCTACAAACACAACGACCGCCTGCTCAAGCGCATCGGCGACCGGGTTCGCAGCCGCGAAGCCGTCGCCGTGAGCGGCAACACCGGCGAGATCACCACCGGCCCGCACCTCCACTTCGAACTGTGGCGCAACGGCCTCGCCCAGGATCCCCGGCAGTACCTCGTGACGAGCGGCGCATGACTCTTGGCGTCCAGCGCGGACCGCAGGAGCGCGCCGACGTAGCCTGGCAGGTACTTCCCTCCCCTCCATGTTTTCTCGATCCTCTAAGTCGGATTCTACCTCCATGGCAAAGCTCCGCAACGGCTCGCCCTCGCCCGTCGGCCCTACCAACAACATCATCGGGGCTGGAACGGTCATCGAGGGCAGCCTGCGCTCGCAGGCAGACATCCACATCGGCGGCGAGATCAAGGGCGATGTCCATGTCAGCGGTCGCACTGTGGTGAGCCCAGAAGGGCGCATCGAAGGAACTCTCGAGTCGGCCAGCGCCGATCTCAGCGGCACCGTCGACGGCGATGTGGTGGTGCAGGGGCGCCTGGTCCTGAAGAGCACCGCGCGCGTCAACGGCAACATCAGCACCTCGAAGCTGGTCGTGGAAGACGGGGCGGTGTTCACCGGGCGCTGCGATATGAGCGGCGTGACGAAGTCAGGCGCGGCCAAGTCCGAGGCGAAGAAGCCTGCTTAGCCGTCCCCCACACAGCTGTCGCTCCCGGCTCCACAGCTGCGAAGCCTGGACGTCTGAAGCCCTTATGCTCATGGCTGCGAAGCGCACCGACGACTATGCCCACCGCACGCCAGGCGGTCGCCCTGCGGACGAGGCGCCACGCGCCGAACGCATCGGCAGCAGTCCGGGCGCGGCCCTCAAGGCGGCGGGGCCGTACCTGCACGTCGGCATTCAAGTTGGACTCACGATGGCGATGATGGCTGGCCTCGGCTATCTCGCCGACGGGTGGCTGGGCACGAGCCCGTGGGGGATCCTGCTGGGCAGCCTGTTTGGCGTCATCGCTGTGTTCGTGGTGCTCCTGCGGCTCGTAGCCGATCTCAACGCGGAGTCAGCACGGCGCTACGGGAGCCGCTCTGAAAGGTCGGTTCAGGGGGCGCAAACGAGGCCGCAAGCGGGACCGGAAACGGACAGCTAGGGCTGGCTTCTGCGAAGACGCGGCGAAGGGCTTTTTCGGCGAAAACAGGCCATTTCGCCTCATCTTCACGCCCCCTTGCCGCCCCCTCAAAATGGGTCGGTCTAACTTGCGCGCCGACGCCCCCGAAGCCTTCTGCGCTCGGGCGTTCTGCTTCTTCCCTTCGCCCGCTTCCCCCACGGCTCCCGCCCCTGGACGTATGCCCAGCGCTTTCTGGTTCAGCTTTGCCCTCGGCGCGGGCCTCGGCGTGTGCAACGCGGCGGCGAGCTACGCGGTAATCCGCCACGCCCTCACGCGACCCGACAACGTCTTCATCCGCCTCGTGCTCTCGAGCCTCGTCGTACGGATCGTGCTGCTGCTCCTCGCTGTGGTGCTGACGCTGCTGCTCGTCGACGTGCAGGAGGCGGGCTTCGTCACCGGTCTGCTTGGCGCGTTTGTCCTAGGCGTCGGCGGCGAGTGGTGGCTGCTTAAAGGTCGCGACATGAACGCGATCACGCCAACCGTCTGAACGGACGCCCCTGAAGAGCTCCCCGACTCGCGCATTCCTCCCATCCGATTCCCCACCCTCGCCTGATGCGCGCCCTCCGCTTTGTCGTCCTCGCTCTCGTCGCGCTGACCGTGGCGCTGCCCGTTCGTGCCGCTGAAGGCGACCAACTCGACGCCGTCCAGCACAGCGTCGACGGCAACTACCTCGACTTCCTGCCCTTTGCCAAGGTCGAGTTGCCGCGCTTCTTCGTCGTCCGTGACGCATCCGGCGCGCTCGGCTTCGACTTCTACGCGACGACGAAGGCCGCCCTTCGCTCCGGCGACTACGTCATGAAGAAAGAGGATGGCGAGCAGGGCGGCGACTCCGCCAGCGATGACGCTGCCGCTGGGTACGGTGGCGATTCGACGAGCGACGGCGCCTACGGAGATGGCGCCTACGGAGATGGCGCCTCTGGTAGCCTCGAAGCCAAGCTCGCATCGGGCAAGCACCTCTACGAGACCATCGTCCCGGCCTCCGGCTCGATGGTGATCGACCTCTCGCCGACGCGCCACCTGCTCTTCGCGCTCCTGGGCATGCTCATCGTAGCGCTGCTCTTCATCTCGATGGCGAGCAAGTACAAGAAGGGCGTCGGGCGCACCTCGGCGCCGAAGGGCACGCTCCAGAACATGCTGGAGTCCATCATCCTCTACGTCCGCGACGAGATCGCCGTCCCGCAGCTTGGCAACAAGGCAGACAAATACATGCCCTACCTGCTGACGGTCTTCTTCTTCATTCTGACGTGCAACTTGCTCGGCCTCATGCCCTACGGCGCGGCCGCTACGTCGAACATCGCCATCACGGCGGTGCTGGCCTTCTTCACCTTCGCGCTCACGCAGATGGCAGGCACGAAGGACTACTGGATGCACATCCTCTGGCCGCCCGGTATCCCGGTCCCGATCAAGTTCATTCTCATCCCGGTCGAGATCCTGGGCATCTTTACGAAGCCCTTCGCGCTCGCCATCCGGCTCTTCGCCAACATCACGGCGGGTCACCTGGTCATCCTGAATCTGATCGGGCTCATCTTCATCCTCGGTGCCCTCTTCGGGCCGGTCGTAGGCTTCGGCGTGGCCGTGCCGAGCATCCTGATGACGGTGTTCATCTACGCCCTCAAGGTGCTCGTCTCGCTCATCCAGGCGTACGTCTTTACGATCCTCTCGGCGCTCTTCATCGGGCAGGCTGCGGAGGAGCACGACCATCACCACCACGACGAGTCGCACGCGCATGAGATCGCGCGTCACGCCTCGGCTCCCATCGTCGCCACGAACGGCTCGACGCAGGAGAAGCAACTCGTCGGCGCCCCGGTCACGGCCTAGCGGCCCACGAATACCTCAGCGGGCATCGCGCTCGCGTTTGTCACCCTAGATCCTCTAAACCCCCTACCCCAACAATGGAAGGACTCGCATTTGCCTACCTCGGTGCTGCCATCGGCGCCGGTCTCGTTGCCATCGGTGCCGGCATGGGCATCGGCCGCCTCGCTGGCTCTGCCCTCGAAGGCACGGCCCGTCAGCCTGAAGCCTCGGGCGACATCCGTACGACGATGATTATCGCCGCGGCCCTCATCGAGGGTGTGGCGCTCTTCGGCCTCGTCGTCTGCATCCTCGTCGCGCTCAAGACTGTTTAAGTCCGGCGCGACTGAGGACCCCAACGCGAGTGTGGGAGCGGCGAGTCGAGACGACCTCGGCTCGCCGCTCACCCGCCTCACCCCTTTACCTGTATTGACCTCGTTCCGATGATTGCGACCATCCTCGCTGCTGGTGGACTGCTCTCCCCGAACGCCGGGCTGATCTTCTGGATCGTCATTGCGTTCTCCCTCTTCCTCTTCATCGTGGGCAAGTACGCCTGGGGGCCGATCACGTCGGCGCTCCGCGAGCGCGAGGCCACCATCGAAGAGTCCATCACGCGTGCCGAGAAGGCGCTTGCTGAGGCGAAGGCCATGCAGGCCGACAACGAGAAGCAGCGCCGTGAGGCCGAGCGCGAAGCTCAGCGCATCCTCGCCGAGGCCCGCGACGACGCCCAGGCCCTCCGCGAGCGTGAAGCCGACAAGACGAAGGCTGAGATCGCCCGCATGCAGGAGCAGGCCAAGAAGGACATCGAGAACGAGAAGCAGCGCGCCATCGGCGAACTGCGCCAGGAAGTCGCCGGGCTCGCCATCGGAGCGGCGGAGAAGATCCTCCGCGAGAACCTCGACGCCAGCCGCCAGCAGAAGCTGGTCGACGCCTTCCTCACCGAGATGCCGAAGAACTAAGTCCGGATGGTTGAAGGCGTAGACGCAGAGTCGATCACGCCTTCGCGCCTCCAAACGTTCACACCCCGATCTATGAACCCCGTCGCTCGACGCTACGCGCAGGCGCTCTACCAGGAGGCTGAGGCTCTAGAAGCAAGTGCCGCCGGGTCGGTCGAGAAGATCGACGCCGACGTGCGCGACCTCCGCACCAGCCTCGCCGACTCCCGCGACCTGCTGCTCCTCTTCGAGAGCCCCGTCATCCCGAACGACAAGAAGACGTCGGTGGTGGAGAAGCTCCTTAAGGGCAACGTGCAGCCGCTCACGCTCGACTTTGTGAAGCTGCTCGTCCAGAAAGACCGCGACGGGCTGCTCCCCGAGGTGCTCGACGCCTACCAGGCCCTCCGCGACGAGGTCAACGGTGTCGTCGAAGCCGACGTGCGCTCCGCGATGCCGCTCTCCGCGAAGGAGACCAAAGCCCTCACCAAGACGCTTCAGCAGCGCACCGGCAAGAAGGTGCGCCTCCAGGTCCGCGTCGACGAAGCCCTGATGGGCGGCATCGTCGTCCGCATCGGCGACCAGGTCTACGACGGTTCCGTCCGTCACCAACTCGCGCAGCTCCGCGACCAGTTCGCCCAGCGCGCCTACGTTTCAATGAACTAGTGTGTTGAGGGTTGAAGGTGTAAGGTCCAAGGCCGCGAAGCCTGGACCCACCAACCTTCAACCTTGAACCTTCAACTTTCAACTTCCCCTTCTCCATGGCTACGATTCGACCGGACGAAGTCACTGCTGTCCTCCGCGAAGAGCTGGGCGGCTTTTCCAGCGAAACCGACGTCTACGAGGTCGGCACCGTCCTCCAAGTCGGCGACGGTATCGCGCGCCTCTATGGCCTCTCGAACGTCCAGGCCGGTGAGCTGATCGAGTTCACCGAGACGGGCGTCACCGGCATGGTGCTCAACCTCGAAGAGGACAACGTCGGTGCCGTGCTCTTCGGCGAAGTCGACCAGGTGAAGGAGGGCCACGAGGCCAAGCGCACCGGTCGAATTGCCTCGATCAGCGTCGGCGAGGGCATGCTCGGCCGCGTGATCGACCCGCTCGGCAACGCCGTCGACGGCCGCGGTCCCATCACGGGCGACCTCCTAGAGATGCCGCTGGAGCGCAAGGCACCGGGCGTGATCTACCGCGAGCCGGTCACCGAGCCGCTCCAGACCGGTATCAAGTCGATCGACGCGATGATCCCGATCGGTCGTGGCCAGCGTGAGCTCGTCATCGGCGATCGCCAGACCGGTAAGACGGCGGTCCTGATCGACACGATCATCAACCAGAAGCAGACGCACGAGGAGGGCGGCAGCCCGGTCTTCTGCGTCTACGTCGCCGTCGGCCAGAAGGCCTCCACGGTGGCCCAGGTGCAGCGCGCGCTCGAAGCCAACGGCGCGATGGACTATACCGTCATCGTCAACGCCCCGGCCTCGTCGCCCGCGCCGCTCCAGTTCATCGCGCCCTTCGCCGGCGCGTGCATCGGCGAGTTCTTCCGCGACACGGGCCGCCACGCGCTCGTCGTCTACGATGACCTCTCGAAGCAGGCCGTCGCCTACCGCGAGGTGTCGCTGCTGCTCCGCCGCCCGCCAGGCCGCGAAGCCTACCCGGGTGACGTCTTCTACCTCCACAGCCGCCTCCTGGAGCGCGCCGCCAAGATCACGGCGTCCGACGAGATTGCTGGTCAGATGAATGACCTCCCGGACAGTCTCCAGGGCAAGGTCAAGGGTGGTGGTTCGCTCACGGCGCTCCCTGTCATCGAGACGCAGGCGGGCGACGTGTCGGCCTACATTCCGACCAACGTGATCTCGATCACGGACGGCCAGATCTACCTCGAGTCCAACCTCTTCAACGCGGGTGTGCGCCCGGCCATCAACGTCGGCATCTCGGTGTCGCGTGTGGGTGGCAACGCCCAGATCAAGGCGATGAAGAAGGTCGCCGGTACGCTCCGCCTCGACCTCGCCCAGTACCGCGAGCTGGAGGCGTTCGCCAAGTTCGGCTCCGACCTCGACCCGGCTACACAACGCCAGCTCAACCGCGGCGCGCGCCTCGTCGAGATCCTAAAGCAGGCGCAGTACCAGCCGGTGCCGGTCGCTGAGCAGGTGGCGCTGATCTACGCCGTCACGAATGGCTTCGCCGATAGCATCCCGACCTCGAAGATGCGTCAGTTCGAGCGCGAGTACCGCGAGGCGCTCCGTCTCAAACACGCCGCGCACCTCGACGACCTCGCCACGTCCGGCAAGATGAGCGACGAGGCCAAGGCCGCCATCGAGAGCGAGGCCAAGGACGTCGCTGCTACGCTGAGCTAGGGATTAGGGCCTCGGGAATAGGGGATGGGGTCGCGCTGACCCTCCCTGTTCCCCATCCCCTATCACCTATACCCTAATCCAACATGGCTTCCCTTCGCGACATCCGCGACCGCATCAAGACGGTCAAGAACACGCAGCAGATCACGCGCGCCATGAAGATGGTGGCGGCGGCGAAGCTGAGGCGGGCCCAGGAGCGCATCTTCAACACGCGTCCCTACGCCTTCAAAATCCGCGAGCTGATCGGCCACCTCCGCTCAGGCGTGGACCCGTCGAGCCACCCGCTCTTCCAGGCGCGGGAATCGGTGGACGCGGCCCTCGTCGTCGTCGTGACGAGCGACCGCGGCCTCGCTGGGGCGTTCAACGCGAACATCCTCAAGAAGGCCGAGGCGACCATCGCAGAGCGCTACGCCGATCTCGAAGCGGCGGGTGGGCTCTACATCCTCGCCGTGGGGCGCAAATCGCATGAGCACTTCTCGAAGCGCGGCTATCAGATGGTGATGGACACCGACGGCGCCGACTTCCGTGGCGTCTTCAACAGCCTCAGCGTCACGCAGGCCACGCGCGTCATCGAGTCCGCGATGGAAGGGTGGGACGCTGGGCGGTGGGACGAGGTCACGGTCGTCTATAACGAGTTCAAAAACACGATCACGCAGAACCGGATCGCGGAGCAACTCATCCCGATTCCCGCTGACGGCTTCCTCACGCCGGTCATGCAGGCCAGCGAGGACTACATCGAAGCGGAGGACAACGGCGAAGTCGAGTACATCTTCGAGCCCAACGCACAGCGCCTCCTCGACGACCTCGTGCCGCGCTTCCTCACCTACCAACTCTGGCGCATGCTGCTGGAGTCGAACGCCGCCGAGCAGGGCGCGCGCATGGTGGCGATGGACAACGCGACCACGAACGCGGGCGAGCTGCTGAAGGACCTCAAGCTGACCTACAACCGCGCTCGCCAGGCCGCCATCACGACGGAGATCATCGAGATCTCGTCCGGCGCCGAAGCGCTCAAAGCCGCGTCGTAGAGAAGGGCACAGGCCCATGTCCTTGTCATCCCGGACTTGATCCGGGATCTCTAACGTTTTCGGTGTTTCGTGGCATCGCAGAGATGCTGAATCAAGTTCAGCACGACAAAGGTGAGCGGCCGCTGCTCGTCTTGCTCTGCCCTTTGTTGAATTTCGGCGCACGGGTGGACGGCGCTGCGAGGCCGTCCTATCTTGCGGGCCTGCGCTGCTCAAACGCTGCCTGTTTCGCCAAGCACACACCCGGAGAGGTGGCCGAGTGGCTGAAGGCGCTCCCCTGCTAAGGGAGTATAGGGTTTATAGCTCTATCGAGGGTTCGAATCCCTCCCTCTCCGCACCCCACACCATGTGGGCAACGCCCTGGAATCTAAGAGATTCCGGGGCGTTTGCTTTTGGTCATTCGCTCTGCTTTGCCATATACCGATCGAGGCCTTTGCGAGCCTGCTGGCGCACCTTGTTTTGGACAAACGGCGTCCAGCCGAGCGCGAGCCCCATCGGGCCGAGCGCCTGCCGCGCCCAGCGCGGGAAGCTGAATGTGTCGCGGTGCTCGCGGATCAGGCCATCCTCGAAGCGGAAGTGCGCCTGGATGCGGTTGTGGACCTTGCGCTTGCCACCGAAGGTGTACGTGGCCTCCCAGGCAGCACGGCCGGTCGTGTCGTCAGCGTGGACGTCGCTGTGGGAGAGTACGAGGTCGGTGCCGCGCTCGCAGAGCATCGCCCACATCGCGCGGGCCTCGTCGCCCACGAGGTGCGGGAACGCCGGGTCGCTGAAGACGACATCGGGGTGGTAGCACGCGGCCATTCCCTCGGCGTCGCGTTGTTGGAAGGCCGTGTAGAAGCGGTCGATCAGCGCAGCGTTCGGGTGCATGGGCTCAGAGATCCAGCGGAAAAACGGAGAGCCGAAAGTGTAGCGCCGTCGGTGCTATTTCCCAAACAGCTTCGACTCTAGGTGCTCCTGGATCTTCTCCTCCTTCTGCATGCGCTCCACGGGGGCGAGCCGGTCGAGGTTGAGCGAGGGGACCTCGCCACGATCAGCCGCCTCGGCGCGCTGGCGGGCCTCTTCCTCGCTCTTAGCCTCGTCCTCCTTGCGCTGCTCCTCTTCGAGCAACTCACTTAGGGTCTCCTGCGCGGTGGCAAAGTTGAGGTGCGGCTCGACGGTGTCGCGGCCCGCCTCCTCGTGTTCGCGGTAGAGGCGGAGGCAGCCGTTCCAGAGCGCGCGGCGCAGGCCCCACTTGGCGACGGAGTAGGCGGCACCGCGCCGCTTGCCCTCGGCGTCGATCCAGGAGAGCTGGACGTAGAGCTTCTCGTCGCCGTCCTTACCGGCCTTGGTGCGGAGGCTGAGGCCGGAGACGCCGGTATTGGACCAGGCGCGGCGGGCGGAGGGGGGCGTGGCGTCAGGCAATGCGTCGAGCAAGGTATCGCGGTAAGAGATCGCCGCACCGAGGGCTGCGTCTGGCGTGCCGTGGCGCGAGTCCGAGAAGAACTTGGTGTGACGCGCGCCATTTCTGCGCACGCGCACCTGCCAGCCGTGCGTCGCGCTGCGACGCGGCGGCTCGGCACTCGGCTCGATATCGATGCGGGTGATGTTGCGGTGCTCGCTCATGGCAACGTGGGGTGGTGTTGCCGGTCGGGTGGGGAAGTCTCCGGTAGGGAGCCGACGGGCACACGTCGCGAAAGGGGCACGCCAGGTGGCGCAGGGGGAGGGGCGCGCTGAATCTACGCACCTGGCCCCGAACAGCAAACCCCGACGAGCGAACGAAATCGGGGCGGGCTGGCAGAAAAAACTAGGACGGCACCTAATGCGCGGACGGCGTCACGGCCTCCACGCGGGTGATCTCGGGCACCGCGCGCTTGAGCGCCTGCTCGATGCCTGCGCGCAGCGTCATCATGCTCATCGGGCACGTCCCGCAGGCGCCGAGGAGTTCGAGCTCGACCACCATGTCGTCGGTGACACTCTGCAGGCGCACCGAGCCACCGTCGGCCATCAGGTAAGGCCGGATCGTGTCGAGGGTTTCTTCGATGCGCTGGTTCAGCGCGTCGTCCTGAAGGGTGGTCGTGGTGCTCATCGGCGGCGTCTGGATCTTGTGTTTTGCTGCTACGGCGAAGCAAGCGTCAGGTTCGCGGGTCTAGGCTCCCGTCGGAGGTTTCCCGGATGAAATGAGGAGCAAGGGCTGGGGCGCGACGCAACGCATCCCCGACCGCATCGAGGCATGCCGTCTGGTCGAGGTACCAGCGTGCGTACGGGAGCGGGAGCACCGGAAGCGTCGCCCGGCCCAGTATGCGGATCCGATCGGGGGCCAGCTGCGCCTCAAAGGCCCCCGGATAGCCGATCAGGTCGATGCCGCACGCATGCGCCTCGTCCATCACCACAAGATCGAGGTGCAGCCCGGCGATAGGGAAGCCGACCCGGCACGTCCAGCCTCGTTCTTCCAGTCCGGCAACGACCTCGGCTGCAAACCGATCGAGCGAGGCCGCGCGCGTGACCACGGCCGAGTTGGTCAGACTCGCCTCGGCGATATGTTGGAGATAAGCGCCAGGCAGCGAGTCAGCGGCCACCTGGCGCGGGTCGAGCGAGGTGATGACGTGCTGCTGGTAGCGGGCGCGGGTCACGGCGACGTTGAACACGTCGGCGCGGTCGAGGTAGCGGAAGGCGGCGCTGTGGGAATCGCTGTCAAGTGCGAACGAGAGGAGCATTACATCGCGCTCCTCGCCCTGGAACGTGAACGGCGTCCCGACCATCACTCGATGCCGGTCGAGGACGCTCGCCTCGAAGCGTGCCGTGAGGGCGTCACCGAGGGCATCGACCTGTGCGCGGAAGGGCGACAGCACGCCGATGGAGCGCGCCGACCCGCCCGGAGCCTCAGCGTCCTCGGCTACGAGTGCCACGACCGCGTCGAGCACGTGCTCGACCTCGGTGTCGTTCACGCCCGAGGCCGCGCGGTGTCCGTCCACGCGGTGCAGCACGAGCGGAGGTACCGGCGGCGGCGTGGGCTTGGCCGTCATCACACGCAGCCGCTCGCCGTAGAACCGCGCGTTGCTGAAGGCGATGATCGGCGGCGCGCTGCGGTAGTGCTCGTCGAGAAACACTACATCGTCCTGCGAGCCTATGCGCGCGTCCATCAAGTCGAGGATGCTACGGCTCCGGTAGTCGAAGTCGGCAGTCGTTCGAGCATCAAGGCCATGTTTCTCCGCGAGGGCGGCCTGCCGGGGCCGTGCGAGAAACGACAGGTGCCGCAACTGCTGCGGGTCCCCGACGACCACGACCCGCTTCGCCCGCTGGAAGAGCGGGAGCACGCTCGCGAGGTCGCACTGCGACGCCTCGTCGATGATGGCGAGGTCGAACAACTCGCGTTCCATCGGCAGCGTCTCGGCGAGGTCGCCCAGCGCGACGAGCCAGACGGGAAAGGCGGCCAACAGCGTGTCTAGCCGGATGCTCTCGAAGCGTTTCTTCTGGGTGCCGCTCGCGCGAGCGCGGAGCGCCTGGTCGAGGAGTTGAATTTCCAGCCGCCGCCGCTTCAGGACATCGGCCAGGCGATACGCGTTGCGCTGTCGGGCATAGTCCTGCGCCTCCACAACGAAGCGGCGGAGGCGCGCCTCGTAGCGCTCGGCGAGGTGCCAGACCGCCTCGGTGCGGCTGGTGCGCCAGGCTGCCCATCGAGCACGCAGGCTCCGGGGCGCGTCGGCGAGCGCGCGGCTCCAGGCGGCCTCTTGCCGCTCGCGCTTGGCCAGCCCAGCTTCCGCCTTGTCGATGGCAGCGTGGCTGCGCAGTAGGCGCCGACGCTGCTCGTTGAGTGCGTGCTCGGTCGGCGCGTCTTGCGTATGCATCCCGCTGAGCAGCTGGCGGAAGTACGCCTTGAGCGCCTTGCCATAGCCGCGCCGTCCGGCTCTCATCGCCACGCCGGGCATGCCGAGTTGCCGTTCGATCTTGTCGGCGACGACATCGACGGCATGGTCCATCTTCGAGGCGACGAGCACCGTCTCGCCGCGCAGGACATGCTCGGCTGCGAGCGCCGCGATGGTGTACGACTTGCCCGTGCCTGGTGGCCCCACCACCACCGACGCCGTTCGCTCGGCCGCGCGGTCGAGGATGGCCTGCTGCGGGCGGCTCAGGATAGCCGGGACGAGGTGGTCGCCAGACTGCCGGGGCGCTGGAGCCTGCTGACCGGTGAACAGAAACCGCAGCGGAGCCGAAAGCTGCGTCGTGGTGGCCAGCGCGTCGAGTTCGCTGAGGACGCCGCGGGTACCGCGCCCGCGCGGGGCGAGCAGTAGCATCGAAGCGGGGAGGAGCGCGAGGCCGCGCTTTGGCATGCGTGTCCGCAACGCTGCCGCATCGACAAGTGCCGGAAAGGCCTCGGCCTGCGTGCCGTCGAGCGAGGGGACGGTTTCCTGCAGCAGTGCGGCGAGTTCGTAGAGACTAGCTGCGCTGAGTGGCTCGGCGGTGAGGTGGTCCCAAAGCCGCTCGCTGAGCGTTGCGTCGTCCTTCTGGTCTGGGCCCTCCTGGCTAGAGTCGAGCGCGCGGAGCAGGCCTTCGTTCAGGCGCGGGTCACTGAGGTCGAGCGCAGCGAAGGTCCCGCCAGGACGTTCCTGGAGCGTGGCGGGGTAGGTGAGTAGCGGCGCGCAGATCCGCACGGGGCGCCCGAATCCCCCGACTGTGTCGTCGTCGCGGTCCTGCTCGGTGCGCGGCCACGACCCGACGACGAACAGGCTCGCGTAGAGCAGCTCCTTCTCGCGCTGGTAGAGCGTCGTCGCCTTCTGGAAATCCACTGCCGTCTCGCCGACGAGCGGGAGCAGTGTCAGGTCGCCCGTCAGGATGTCCTCGCGCTCGGGGACGACGTAGCGCGGCCCGATGGTTTTGGCAAAGACGTTCCACAGCGTCGCGCGGCGGTGGTCCTCCTCAAAGCAGTCGCGGAGGTAGCGGACGAGGGGCGCGTGCATTGAGGGGGGTCAGGTGGGGCGAGGTGCTCCCAACCTACGCCCAACGGCGGCACCAACTCACCGCGGCACTGCGATACCGCCTTACTTGTACAGAATCTCGATGGGCTGCGTCGGCGGCTCGCTCTCGTTGCGAATCGTGACCTGCGTGATCGTCTCCTCCGCGATGCGCTGGAACGCTTTGGCCGATGCGCTCTCTGGCTCGGCTACGACGATGGGCTTGCCGCGGTCGCCCGACTCGCGGAGCTGCTCTTCGATGGGCACCTCGCCGAGGAGCGGCACGCCGAGCTCCTCGGCGAGCTTGCGCGCCCCGCCCTGGCCGAAGAGGTAGTAGCGCCGGTCGGGCAGGTCCGGCGGCACGAAGTAGGCCATGTTCTCCACGATGCCGAGCACGGGCACGTTCACGTTCTGGAAGAGCGCCACGCCCTTGCGCGCGTCGTCCAGCGCCACCTTCTGCGGCGTCGAGACGACGACGGACCCCGTGAGCGGGATCGTCTGGACGATGGTGAGCTGGATGTCGCCTGTGCCCGGCGGAAGGTCCAGGATCAGATAGTCGAGCTCGCCCCAGTCGGCGTCGCTGAGGAACTGCCGGACGGCGGACGACACCATCGGGCCGCGCCAGATGACGGCGTTGCGGGTGTCCACGAGGAAGCCCATCGAGAGCAGCTTCACGCCATAGCGCCGCAGCGGAAGAATCTTGCGCTCGTCGTTGAGGCGCGGCTTCTCGCCCTCGGGCACGCCGAACATCGTCGGGACGCTCGGGCCGTAGATGTCGGTGTCCACGAGGCCGACTTTGTGCCCGGCCTGGCTGAGCGCGACGGCGAGGTTGGCCGCGACCGTGCTCTTGCCGACGCCGCCCTTTCCGGACGCGACGGCGATGGCGTTCTTGACGCCGGGGATCGAGGGGGGCGTGGGCGCTTGCGGCCCGGCGTTGGGCGGAGGCATCGCTTGGGAGGTATGGACGCGTGGATGTACGCAGGTGTGAACGTGTGGCTCTTCGGTACGTTCGGAGCCGCGCGCGTAGGGTTGGCGAAGAGCGAAACGGCCGAGCGTCAGAGCCGGGCTTTCAGGTCAGAGCCGGGCTTTCAGGTCAGAGCCGGGCTTTCAGGTCAGAGCCGGGCTTTCAGGTCAGAGCCGGGCATCGACGGGCGCGGTCAGGTCGGACGGGGCCGCATCGCCGGTGTTGACGACGCCGAGCGGCTCGAAGAGTACGATCTCCGCCACCTCGTCGGCGACGGGCCGGTGCTCCACGCCGCGCGGCACCACGCACACCTCGCCAGGACCCAACTCCACCACGCGGTCCCGAAACTCGATCCGCAGCCGCCCGCGCACCACCCAGAAGAGCTCGTCGATGTCGTCGTGCTTGTGCCAGACGAACTCCCCTTGCACGCGCGCGACCTTGACGGCCTGCCCGTTGAGCTCCGCGACCACATGCGGCTCCCAGAGCCTGTCGAGCGCCGCAAACTTGTCGGCAAGGTTGATTGCAGTCATAGCGTCTCTGAGCGGATAGGAAAGGGCGTCTCGGAGGCGATGGCACCAGATCGACCAGGGCAGGTTCCGAGCGGAGCCGCCCGGCGAACCGGGCGCAAGCGCGCAGTCTGGGACGCCAAACTAGCCGCTGCGGCCACCAGGAGGCCGTGGTACAGCGTGTGCGTAGGTCTGCAGTCCCTTCTCGCTGGCTCCGTTATCAGCTGCCCTTCTTGCCACCCTTCTTCTTGCCTCTCTTTTGGGTCGTAGTGACATCTAAGCTGATGGTCGCTCCCGGCTTCGATTCCGCTCCCGCTGCGTTCGACTCGTCGCCTGATCCTACAGGATCGCACTCCTGAGGATCGCACTCCTCGTCCGCCTTGCGGACACGAAATCGCTGCGGCGTGAGCGTCTGACCTACTGAATGTCACGACTCCCTAGTCTCTGGCTCGTCTCATGCGTTATCTCCTCCTTCTACTCGCCGTCGTTCTCTCCACACTCCCGGCCTCCGCGCAGCGCGTCGTCCGCGCCGACCTCGCCTTCTCGCCCGACGGCACGCTCGCGGCCACGAGCACCGGCACCGGCACGCTCCTGGTCTGGAACGCCGACGACTGGAGCCTGCAGCACCGCTACGCGACCGATGACGACCGGCTCTTCGGCTTCGCGTTCACGCCGGACAGCCGCTACGTGGCGTTCGGGAGCAACGGCGGACGGCTCGCGGTGATGGACCTGAAGACCGGCGCCCTCGTGTTCGACGTGCAGGACCGGCCGGGGAGTGTCAACGTCGCCCGCTTCGGCTCCGACGGCACCACGCCCGACGGTCTACTCTTTGCCGCAGGGGAGGGGCGCACGCTGACGAGCTACGTCTGGCACACCGGCATCCCCAGCCGCGTCTACGACCTAGGTCGCGACACGATGCCGAACGGCGACCCGCTGATCGTGGAGGACTTCGACGTCGTGCCCGAGCGCGGCTGGCTCTTCGTCGCGCGTTTCGACGGGCAGGCGCGGCTCATGGACATCGCCACGGGCGCAGTCGTGCACACGTGGACGGCCAAGCTGCGCCCTCGCGACGGGCAGCGCAACGTCAAGGATGTCGCGGTGCTACCGGGCGGGCGCACCGGCTTCTTCGCGGGCGTCGGGGGCGATGTGATCGCGGTGGACCTGGACACCGGCGCTCGGATCGACTCGGTGCGCGTCCACCCCGACTTCGTCTCGAAGCTCACGGCCCGACCGGACGGCGCGCTCCTCGCCACACTGGACCTCGACGGGACGGCGACGCTCCTCGACCCGGTCGCCTTCGGCGACCCCGACCGCGAGGCCGTCGTCCGGCAGATGACCCAGACCGCGAGCTTCAGCAGCCGGCGGCTGCTCTTCGCGGGCGAATTTCGACCGGGTACCGATCAGTTCGTCACGGGCGGCATCCGGCTCCCGCTCATCGTCTGGGACATCGAGTCGGGTGCCCGCCTGCGCACGGTGGAGCGCCTCCCTGAGGTCGCCGCCGCCGATGAGAGGGAATAGACGGCGAAATAGCGGCTAGGCATGACGCCGCGCCCAGTCCAGCGCGAGGCCGTAGCGCAGGCCGCGCGGGCTGGGGCGGTAGGCGTCGAAGCCACCGTTCGCACACACGAGGTCGAGGATGAGCACGCCCGCCGCGAACACGTCGCTGCGCCCTTCCATGGCTGCGGGGTTGAGCGCGAGTACCTCGTCGGGTGCGAGCGTGAGCAGACGCTTGCTCCACGCGTGGATCTCGGCAGTGGGCACGTCCTGCCACGGGTTGTCGGGGTGGACGAGCTTGGCGAGCGCCCTCGTCGTGCCCGAGGCGCCGAGGAGCGGGAGGCGTCCGTCGAGCGGGACCGTCCCGAGCGCGTCCGTGACGGTGCGCCGCGCGGTGACGACGTGGTAGGCGCTCGGGGGGATCGTCTCGAAGCAGCGCTCAGTGAGCCGCACCGCGCCCACGTCGAGGCTCACGCGGTGCTCGATCTCGATGCCGTCCTGTGACGCGTCGCCCGTGCGGCGGCCCGTGATGAGTTCTGTGGAGCCGCCGCCGATGTCGAGGACGACCGCGCGGTCGAGGTCCGGAAACGCCGAGAGCGCACCGAGGAAGCTCAGCCGGGCTTCTTCCTCGCCCGCGATCACGCGGTAGTCGAGGCCGAGTTCGTCGCGCGCGCGGTCCACGAGGACGTGCCGGTTGGCGGCGTCGCGGGATGCGCTCGTCGCGCCGATCACAGCCGCCTCGGCACCGTGGGTGTCGGCCTGCTGCTTGTAGGCTGCGAGGGCCGTCATCACCCGCTCGATGGCGTCCGGGTGGAGGTTCTTGCTTCCGTCGACGCCCTGGCCGAGGCGCGTGAAGCGGTCTTCTTTGTAGGCGACGCGGAGCGCCCCGTCGGGCGTCACGTCGGCGATGAGGAGGAGGCAGGTGTTGGTGCCGATGTCGATGGTGGCAACGCGCAAGGGAGGTGTGAGGTCGGAAGCGAGAAGGGTGACGTTAGAGAGTAAAACGGATAGGTTCGGTGTCCGGTCCCGGTGCGCGCTAGCTTGCGCTGGCTTTCATGTCCATGTCTATGACCCCAACCGCTCAGACCCGCCTCGCACTGCTCCTCGGCGACCCCGTGGCGCACTCGCGCTCGCCCGCGATCCACAACGCCGCGTTCGAGGAGCTCGGGATCGACGCCGTCTACCTCGCCGCCCACGTTCGGCCCGACGACCTCGGCGACGCCGTCGTGGGACTGCGGGCACTCGGCGTGCTCGGGGCCAACGTGACGATCCCGCACAAGCAGTCCATCATCCCGCACCTCGACGCGCTCACGCCGGTCGCCGAGGCCATCGGCGCGGTCAACACCGTCGTGCCGCAGCCGGACGGGACGCTCCTCGGGACCAACACCGACGCGGCGGGCTTCTTCGAGCCGCTGCGGCCCTACGCGGAACGCCTCGACGGCGCGGAAACGGTCGTCTTCGGAGCGGGCGGGGCGGCTCGGGCCGTCGTCTACGCACTGCTCACCGAAGTGCGCGTCGCCCGCCTGACGCTCGTCGCGCGCTCGCCCGCCAACGCGGAGGCTCTCGCCGACGACGTCGCCCACCTCGACCCGCTCGGCGCAGTCGCAGTCCGTGCGGACGACGACGCCTCCGAGGCCGTTCAGAGCGCGACGCTGCTCGTCAACGCGACGCCGCTCGGCATGCACGGGGCGCACGAGGCCGAGACGCCATGGAGCGCCGCCGCCGACTTCCACGCAGCGCAGATCGCCTACGACCTCGTCTACGCGCCCGCTGAGACGCGCTTCCTCCGCGAAGCCGCCGCGCACGGCGCAACCCCACTCGGCGGCATGGCCATGCTCGTCGGGCAGGCCGCCGAGGCGTTCCGGCTCTGGACCGGCCAGACGATACCGCATGCCGCCGTGCTGCGTGCCCTCACATCGACCTGACCCTCCGTGCTCCTGCGTTCCGATCTGTTCGCCGAACTCCCCGCGATTGTCGCGGCGATCACGACCCGGCACGCGCCCGTAGGCGTTGCGCTCGGGGATCTGGGGTATGACCTCGGCACGAACACCGAGACGGAGGCGGCCACGCGCGACGCGCACCAAGCGGCGCTGCTCCGCGCGCTCGACTTCCGCGCCGAGAGCGATCCGGCCGACGTGCTGGTGCTGGCCGGGCAGGTGCACGGGGCCGAGGTCGAGACGGTCACGGCCGCGGGTGTCTATCGCGAGCGCGATGCCCTCGTGACGAGCCAGCCGGGTGTGTTGCTCGCCATCCAGGTCGCCGACTGCGCGCCGGTGCTGCTCGCCGATCCCGAGGCGCGCGTCGTTGGGGCTGCGCACAGCGGGTGGCGTGGGACGGTGGCGAACATCGCGGCGCAGACCGTCGCTGCGATGCAGGCGCTCGGTGCCGAGGCGTCCCGCATCCGCGCCTACATCGGACCGTGCATCAGCCAGGCGCACTTCGAGGTGGGGCCTGAGGTGGCGGCACAGTTCGACGACCGGTTCGTGACCGTGCCGTCGCCCGGCGCGAAGCCGCACGCGGACCTCAAGGCCGTCCTCCGCGCGCAACTCCTCAGCGCCGGGCTCGCGGAGACGCACCTCGACATCGACCCCGGCTGCACGGTGGCGGACAATGACCGCTTCTTCTCGTACCGCGCCGAAGCGGGCCGCACGGGCCGCATGCTGGGCGTGATCGGGCTGCACGAGGGCTGACGGCGAGCGGCTCTGGATTCGCCGGGCGGGGTTCGTTGTGCAGGGTTTACTGCGCGGTCTGGTGGCCTGCACAACCAACAGGAAGTCGAAGGGGACCGTCCCACGGGCGGGTGAAGCGACCAAGCCAAGGTTACCCCCATGTTATATTCGCGGCGAACGAATGTCATACGGAAGCCGCCCTGACGCGCTTCCCCACGAGTCTCCCCATGCCTACCCCCCGCTGGACGCTCCGCCCGGTCGATGACCTGGAGGCGATCACCCGCCTGAGCTATCAACTGAACCGCCTCCCGATGGCCCTCGCGCGCACCCTTGTGGCGCGCGGCATCGGCTCCTTCGACGAGGCCCGGCACTACTTCCGTGACGGTCTCCCGGCGCTCCACGACCCGTTCTTGATGCAGGACATGGACGCCGCCGTGGGCCGGTTGCTCCAGGCCATCGAGCAGGGCGAGCGCGTGCTCGTCTACGGCGACTACGACGTCGACGGGACGACCTCCACGGCGCTGATGGTGGGCTTCCTGCGCGCGCAGGGCCTCGACCCGGCGTTCTTCGTCCCGAGCCGCTTCATCCACGGCTATGGGCTGTCCGAGGCGGGCATCGACCACGCCATCGAGGCGGGCGCGACGCTGATCGTGGCGCTCGACTGCGGCATCACGGCGCACGACGCGGCGCTCTACGCGAAGAGCAAGGGCGTCGACCTCGTCATCTGCGACCACCACACCGCGGGCGAGACGATCCCCGAGGCGGTCGCCGTGCTCGACCCAAAGCGCCCCGACTGCGGCTATCCGTTCGACGGCCTCTCCGGCTGCGGCGTGGGCTTCAAGCTCATCCAGGCCGTGCTCCAGCGCCAGGGACGCCCCGAAGAGGAGGCGTGGCCCTACCTGGACCTCGTCGCGGTCTCGACGGCGTCGGACATCGTGCCGCTCCAGGACGAGAACCGCGTGCTGATGCGCGCCGGCCTCGAACGCCTCCGCGCCACGCAGCGGCCCGGCCTGCTGCGCCTCGCCGAGCAGGCGCGCGTGGACCTCACGACGGCGACGACCTCGACCATCGTCTTCAACCTCGGCCCGCGCATCAACGCCGCCGGGCGCCTTGACGACGCCACGCTGGCCGTCGATCTGCTCATCGAGTCGGACAGCTGGAAAGCGAAGCTGCTCGCTGAAGAGCTCGAAGCGCTCAACCGCCAGCGCCGCGAACTCGACGACGACACGCGCACGGTCGCGCTCGCCGAGGCCACGCGGTTCATGGACGGTGACCCGAAGGCGCTCGTGCTCTACGGCGCCGACTGGCACCCCGGCGTCATCGGCATCACGGCGAGCCGGGTCGCAGAGCATTTTCACCGTCCGACGGTGCTGCTCACGTCGTACGGCGAGACGAACGGCCACGTCAAAGGCTCCGCGCGCTCGGTGAAGGGCATCAACGTCTACAACGCGCTGCAGTCCTGCTCCGACTTGCTGGAGCGCTTCGGTGGCCACGCCTTCGCGGCAGGGCTCGCGCTCGACAAGAGCCACATCCCTGAACTGCGCGCCCGCCTCAGCGACGCCATCGAAAACGCTGTCGAGCCCGCCCAACTCGAACCCGAGATCGAGCTCGACGCGCAGCTCGACCTCAACGAGGTAGACGGGTACGGTGGCAAGTTCTGGCGTCTCCTCCAGCAGTTTGGCCCGTTTGGCCCGGCCAACCGCAAGCCCGTGTTTTGGGGCCGCGACCTCCGCGTGGTGGGCCAGCCGTCGACGTGCGGCGCCGACCGCCAGCACCTTCGCATGCGTGTCGCGCAGCGCGATGGCGGGCGTCCGATGAGCGTGATCGGTTTCGGCCTGGCCGAGCGGCTGCCGGAGGTGCTTCAGAGCGCCCGGCGCGGTCGCGGCTTCGAACTGGCTTTTTGCGTTGAGGACAACACCTGGAACGGCCGGACGACGCTACAGCTACGTGCCAAGGACGTCCGCCTGGGCGACGACGCATGACGCCGGGCGAGCAGGCGCCAGGACTGGCGTCCGATACGGCGAGCGCGTGTGTGTGCGGGCATCGCCGCGACCACCCTGAGGTGCGAGCAGTCCCTCGCTACGGGTTCGGTGCCATGCTGGTCCTCTTGGCCGGGGCCAGCGCCACGCCCAGGCGCCTCGACTATCGGTGTACGCGCTGCGGCCAGGTCTTCGACGCCACGACCGACCCGCGCGAGTGCGCGCACTACCGATAAGTGCGCATACAACCGATAGACGCGAGCGTCTGCGGCCTCGCGGCTACTTTGCTTGCGTCCGCGCAGTGCGGAAGTACGACTCGATGGCGTCCGTGAAAGCCCGGGCCGGTGCGCTCCAGATGTAGACCGAGTAGCGCCGGAAGATCTCCCGCGAAATGATCTGGGAAGCCTCGATCCACGAATCCGCCCGGTCGATGGCCTGGAGGGTCGCATCGTAGGCGGCTCCGTCGCCTTCGGTGAGCTGCTCGACAAACCACGAACGTTGGTCGGCCGCGGCGCCCAGCAAGCGGCGCTCTAGTGCGCTCGGCGAGTCGTCCAGGGTAGCTGGCGTCTCTGCCGCCGTGGGCCGCGGCGCTTCCGATAAGGGAGGGGGCTCTGAAGTTGAAGGCGTCGCCTCTGCAGCTGAAGGTGTCGCCTCTGCAGTTGAGGGCATCGCCTCTGTGGGCGAGGAGGCCTCTGCGTACGATTCCGGAGCTAGCGGCGCTGCTGTCGGCGCGGTTGTGTCAGACGGCGTTGAGGACACGTCGTCTGACGGCGCATCGGTGGGCACGGTATCCGACGAGCCTGCCGGTACACCCGTCTCTACCGCTGCAGGGCGTAGGTCGACGCTGTCTTCTGAGGGGAGCGGGGCCTCGTCCGCCGAGGCCGGGCCTGAGTCGCCGCCGGAGAAGTAGCGTTTCCAGAGCGGCACGTCGCGGCCGCTGGCTGGAGGGGAAGCAGGCGTGGCGTCAGGATCCGCGAAGCCGTCGTTGACGCTGGGCGCGTCCGGCGCGGCATACTGACTCCAGAGTGGCTGGTCGTCGCGCGTTGCCTCTTCGATGGTGGAAGGTCTCGAAGAAGGCGGCTCGCCAGGATCGAAGGAGTCCTGGGCCGCGTCTGCCACGTTCTGGGAAGCCGAGGTCAGAGCCTCCGAAGTCTCGTTCTCGGACGGCGTCTCGGGTGCTGAAGGAACCGCTGGAACCGACGGTGCGGGACCGAGCGACGACGAGAGGGGTGCCTGCGCTAGGTCGGGAAGCGGCGCGTCGAGCGCAGAGGTGGGCGAGTACGGCTCCGATGCCAGGCTGTCGTCGGTCTGCTGGACGTCGGTGTCTTCGTGCGAGGTCACTGCCTCGGGTGCTGGCTCGAATGCGGTGCGGGGCGCGGTTTCCGAGGGCACGTCCTCAGTCTCCGGGGCCTCCGCCTCAGTCTCCGGGGCCTCCGCCTCAGTCTCCGGGGCCTCCGCCTCAGTCTCCGGGGCCTCCGCGTGCAGATGAGCTACTTGGGAATCCTCCGTGGGTACGTCCTCCGGAGCCACGGCCGCGTTGGCATCCGGCCCTGTTGCCAGTGGTGCGTCGGGAGCGGAGGGCGACGGCGCGGTAAAGCCGAGGTCGTCCTCCTCGACCATCAGCGCGTTGACGCTGACGGGGACGCGCGGCGCGTCAATCTGGAGCAGCGCGAGGAGCTGCGCCTCGCTGACAGCGGCCTGGTCGTCGGAGAACACCGACGCGTCCAAGCCGCGCGCGGCGAAGTGGTCGCGCAGAACCGAGGCAGAGAGGTGCCGGTCGGCGTTCACGTGTGCCGCCAAGTCGAACAGCGGCGCGAGGTGGTCCATCCAGTCGCTCGGGGACTCCTCCTGGGCTAGTCGCTCGTCGATCTGGGCGAGGAGGCGGCGGAGGTCACTCGCGCTAACCTGCTGCGTGCCCTTCCAGTCAAAGTAGCTGCGGAGCACTTCGGCGAGCGTGGGCCGCGTTGCGAACCAGGCGAGGCGGTCGAGGACGAGCTCGACCGAATACGGCCCAGCCCCCGTCTCCTCGATGGTCTTCGGAAAGGCCTCGGCCGGAGCCACTAGGAAGCTCACGATCCGGGCCGTGGCATAGCGTACGACCTGGGCACGGCGCTCCTCGGGGACCTGCGCGTCGCGCTGCATGGTCGCGACCAGGTCTGCGCGGGCGGCGGCGACCGCTGAGGTCTCGGCCACCCAGGGCGACCGCAGCGACGCATCGACGCGTCCGACGTGTTGCGCGAGCCAGCACGAGAGGAAGTGGCCCACCGGAGCCGGCAGGGCTGCGAGCGCGTCGCGCTCGAGCGGCCGGTCGTCCGGTAGCATTGCCAGAAAGTGGTCGGCGAGGGCGGCGGCGAACGTCGAGGCGGTCATGGCCGGAGGAGCAGGCGTGGACACCACAGGGTATGGCGTCAAAAAACAGCAACGCGCAAGCTACGCGCCGGGGGCGGCTGAACACAACGGGCGGAGCGCTTGCAGGGGCTTTCGTCTACCGTGCATCGCAGCAATCGATCCATGGGACGAGGGTGGCATGGCTACGAAGGCTGCGGATTCGTGTAGATTACGCAGGGCCTGCCAGGTCAGCGGGCGCTTGCGCGCGCGAACCGCGTTTGCAGGGCAGGACGAGGACGCAGAGGGACCTCCCGCAGAACCTAGAACGCCGGGCCACAACGACATGAGCGCGCTCACGACCAAACGATTGGTGCTGCGTCACCTGACCGCTGCCGACGCGCCGTTTGTGCTGCGCTTGCTCAACGAGCCGTCGTTCCTGCGCTTCATCGGCGACCGTGGCGTGCGCACGGAGGCCGCCGCCCGAGACTATCTGGCCACCGGGCTCTGGGCGCGCTACGCCGACGTGGGGCACGGCCTCTATGCGGTCGAGCGAAAGACGGACGAGGCCGTGCTCGGCATCTGCGGCCTGCTGAAGCGCGACACGCTCGACGCGCCCGACCTCGGCTTCGCACTCCTGCCGGAGCACTGGGGGCAGGGGTACGCCCACGAGGCCGCTGCCGCCATTCTCGGCCAAGAAGTCCCCGCGCTCGGGCTCGACCGCGTCCTCGCGATCACCGTGCCTGACAACACCGCCTCCATCGCCTTGCTCACGCGGCTAGGCTTCCGCCACGAGGCCACTCCCGGCGACGCCACCGTGGAGCGCTATGTGTGGACGCGCTGAAGCTCGTCCGGCGCAAGGCTGGCGGACTCGGCTTCACAGTATGTGTTTGCATGGTGCGTATGGCATGGTAGTGCGTATGGCATGGTAGATCGTGGCGAGCAAGCTGGTGTGCCTCGTCGCATCCCTCTCCAAGAAGTGCTCAAGAGCTACACTGCTCCAAGAAGAACGATGTCGACGACCTCGCTCTGAAGCCCGTGCGCCCGCTGGCGTCGCCTCGGCGCAGGCTGCGGGCGCCATCGGTATCGCCTCGACAGGCCAGCCTGAGTATCTCGCCGCGGCCAACGCCGTGGTCGCCCGGCTCGCCGACGTGCACGTTGAGGCGGAGCCGGATGGCCTGGTGGTGACGCTCCGCGAGCAGGGCTGAGTTCGCCCACACAGTCAGGGCTCGACACAGCTAGACGCGGCGTTCTTGACCAGTCTTGAAGGTGGGATGAGCAACCGGGCGATGGGTCAAGCGTGGACGCCTCTCTTCCTAGTCCAGCCTACCGCGCCCCATGCGCTTTGCCTACTTCACGATCATCGTTACAGGGCTGGCTGTCGGCCTTCTGGCCGGGTGCGACAGCGGTACTGAAGATCCACAGGTGCTCTCCGTCGTGAGCACCAACCTCGGCGACGACGGGGCGCTACAAAACGGCGGCGGCCTCCTCGTACGGTTGAGCGCGCCGCTCGACACGGCCACGCTAGGCTACCGGAGCCTCACGGACGAGGGAGGCAGGCTCCTCGTCGGCGAGGATGGCGAACCGCCGACTCTGCTGACGTGGCCCAGCGACATATGGGGCGTGCAGGACGCCGAGCAGGTGACCTTCGACGGTAGCCCCGCCTCGTTCTGGTACGACCCGGCTACGGCCACGCTTGCCTTCTTCCGGGAGACGACCGAGCCCAACCCGGAAGGCGTCAGGGGAGGATGGCAAGCAGGCACCCTGCAGTTCGGGCCGGAACTGCGCAGCATCGACGGGCTCGCCTTCGGCGACGACGACGCGCTCGCCATTGAGCGGCTTCCGGCCCTCGACTTCCTCGATCTGGTCCAGGCCGTGCCCAACCCTGCCTCCTTCACCACGGCGTACGGCCGAAGCCCCGACGAGCGCATCATTCGGTTCGTCAACCTACCTCCTTCCTCAACTATTACCCTCGTCGACCCCTCGGGAGGGGTTGCGGCCACGGTATCCAGCGGTAGTATGTCTGTGGCAGACTGGTTCGCTCCGCAAGACCAGAGCGGTATCTTTACCTACCGGGTCGAGTCCGAGGCCGGGGTCGCCGAAGACCGCGTGCTGGTCCTGGCCGACACGAGGCCCGACTTCGACGAGTAGAGACGCCGAGCACGCGCGAAGGGCTGGATCCACACCGACCGGCGACGGCGTAGGTTGGACGCCGAGACTTTCCGCACTGCCCATGTCTACGACCTCGCTCTGGCAAGCCGATACGCCCGCGGCACCGCCCCCCGCACAACTCCCAGACGCGGTAGATATCGCGGTGGTCGGCGGCGGCGTGGCGGGCTGCGCGGCGGCCTACTGGCTGCGGCAGCACGCCCCGGATTTGCGCGTTGCCCTCGTGGAACGGGGGGCGTTGGCGAGCGGGGCGTCGGGCCGCAACGCAGGCTTCCTGCTGCAAGGCACTGCCGCCGACGTAGTGCAAGCCGTCGAGGAATATGGCGAGGACATCGCGCGACGCATCTGGGCATTCACGCAGGAGAACCAGCGGCTTGTCGAAGCGCTGCCCGCCGGCGCGATCCGCCGCGAGGCCGTCGGCAGCGCCATCGCCGCCGCGAGCCCCGACGACGCCAACCGCCTCGAACGCGGGGCCGATCTGCTCGCTGACCTCGGTACGAACGCCCGCTACCTCGACGCGGCGGCTGCTAACCGCACGCTTGGCACGGCGCGCTTCGCCGGTGCGCTCCTCGTGGACGACGACGGCGCGCTCGACCCCGTGCGGCTCGTACGGTACCTGGCCAGCGAGAGCGGTGCCACGCTCGTAACGCATACGCCTGTCGAAGCGTTGGAGGCCGACCGTAGGGGTACGCTCGTTCACACCGCACGCGGCACCATCCGGGCCGAGCGGGTCGTACTTGCGCTCAACGCCTACGCGCCGCTGCTCGTCCCGGACCTGGCCCTGTTCGTCCGGCCCGTCCGCGCGCAGATGCTCGCCACGGCACCCGTCGCGCCGACCCTCACGCGGCCCGTCTACTCGCACGAGGGCTACTACTATGTCCGCCAGCACGCCAACGGCCGCCTTCTGGTCGGCGGCGCACGGCACCTCCATCGGGATGAGGAGGTCGGCTACGAAGACGCCACTACGCCTGCGTTGCAAGCCGGCCTCGAAGCCTACCTCGCTGAGCACGTTCCCGCTGTCTCGCCCGTCCAGGTCGAGCGGCGGTGGAGCGGGACGATGGGCTTCTCGCCCGACGGCCTCCCGCTCGTGGGTGCGCTGCCAGGGCACCCTGAGAGCCGCTGGTGCGGCGGCTTCACCGGGCACGGCATGGGCTTCGCCGTCCGCCTCGCCCGCCTCGTCGTCTGCGAGATGATGGGCGAGGACGACGCGTACGCCGACCTGTTCGCCTGGGAGCGCGTCGCAGGTCCTGGGTCACAGGTCGCAGGTCTGGACACGGTTGGACCTGCGACTTAAGACTTGTGTCCTACGACTCTTCTTCGACCGCCTCGTAGAACGCGTCGAAGAAGGCGGCGAGCTTGTCGTAGTCCTTCACGCCGGGCTCGGACTCGACGGACGAGGAGAGGTCCACGGCGTAGGGCCGCATGCGCAACGCCTCGGCCACGTTGTGCGCGCCGATGCCGCCCGCGAGGAAGAGCGGGAAGTCGCCCGCCAACTCGCGGGCGAGGCGCCAGTTGAAGCTCTCGCCCGTACCGCCCCAGAGGCTCGTCTTGTGCGTGTCGAGGAGAAAGTAGTCGGCGAGGCCCTCATACGGCTCCATGAGGAACCGAAGCTGTTCGCTGGCCGCGTCGTGCTGGACGTGGACGGCCTTGATGACGGGTACTTCGACGGCAGCGACGACCTCCGGTGGCTCGTGGCCGTGCAGCTGCGCGAGTTGGAAGCCGACCTCGGCGCAGCGGCGGTTGATCGTCTCGGCGTCCTCGTTCACGAACACGCCCACGGGCTGCGCGCCCGCCACCCAGCCGATGATCTCCTTCGCCACGGCAGGCTCGACGTAGCGGGGGCTGTCTTCGTACTGGATGAAGCCGAGGTAATTGGCCCCATAGCCTGCACAGACGCGTGCATCCTGGAGCTGCGTGATGCCGCAGATTTTGGTTTTGGTCATCTGAAGTGAAGCGAGAGGGCGTGCTCGAAGTCGGCTCCCTGTTTGGGCTCCCTGTTTGAGGCAGTCCTCGGAGGCGAGATGCGTTGCGTGTTGCGTATTCCGTGTTGACCTCGATCCGATACGCAATACGCAACAGCCTCAATATCACATCAACGGGCGACGCGGGGCGGCGAAGATCTCGGCTAGTGTGAGTCGACGTTCCACCAGCCTCGCCTCGCCATGCTGTCGCTCTCTCGCCTCTTCGTCGTCGTGTGTGTCACGCTGCTACTCGGGCCGGGTTTGAGCGCACAGTCCATCCTGGAGCGGGCGCGGCGGGCTGCCGAACGTGGTGCCGAGCGGGCCGTCGAGCGCGAGGCGGAGCGCCGGGCCGACCGTGCGGTGTCTGGAGCTATCGCCTGTGCGATGGGCGACCGGCAGTGCGCCCGCGAGGCCGAAGCCGATGGCAAGGAGGTCGTCTACGTCGATGCCGACGGCGAGCCCGTCGAGGACCAGGATGCCGCCGCCCAAGCGACGCGCGACGGAGAGGACGGCGCCGCCCCCGACACCACGCGCCCGGGCACAGGCATCTGGGCCAACTACGACTTCGTCCCCGGCGACCGCGTGCTCTACTATCACGACTTCGAGGGCACCCGCACCGGCAACTTCCCCTCGCGCCTCGACTACATCGCGGGCACGCTCGACGTGGTCGAGATGACCGAAGGCAGGACGGAGAACAAGGTCCTTCGCGTGGGCGAAGGCACAAGCGAGGGCGGGCCGGGCGGTAACGGCTGCTTCACGATCCCGCTGCCCGAGGCGCTGCCTGAGCGCTACACGATGCAGTTCCGCGTCCGCACGAGCGACCCGCAGCGTCGCGCCCGCGTCCGGCTCTTCTCCGACGGCAGCGACGACACGCCCGACACGCGCTGCACCTATCCGCCCGACCCGCACGTCGTCCTCAGCAACGCCGAGCAAGGGCTGAAACTCCCCGGCGGCGTGAAGGCCATGGGCGATGTCGGCTTCCAGCCCGACACGTGGTACGACGTCGCCGTGGCGGTGGACGGGCCCTACTGGAAGATGTACGTCAACGGCACCCGCGTCTCCAACGTGCCGCGTGTCGACTTCCCGCGCGCGAGCAAGCTGCACGTGTTCATGAACGTCTACCGCTACAGCGTTTTCCTCGACGACCTCCGCATCGCTGAGGGCGGACCGCGCTCGCTCTACGACGACCTCGAGGCCGACGGCTTCGTCTCCACGACGGGCATCCTCTTCGACACCGGCAGCGCCCGCATCAAGCCCGAGTCCACGCCGACGCTCAACGAGGTGCTCGACATGCTCAACGATCACGGCGACTTGAGCCTGCTCATCGAGGGCCACACCGACAGCGACGGCGGGGATGCCTCCAACCAGACGCTCTCCGAGGACCGCGCCGCTGCCGTGAAGGCCTACCTCGTCGACAACGGCATCGACGCAGGCCGTCTCGACACGGCGGGGCACGGCGAGAGCGAGCCCGTGGCCGACAACGAGACGCCCGAGGGCAAGGCGCAGAACCGCCGCGTGGTGTTCAGCAAGAGGGAATAGGGAATGGGGAGGGGCGTAGCGCCGTCTGGTGACATTCCTGTTTCTCTGCATCTCCCTTGCACCTAGTGATGTCGGGCGTGCATCTTGCCAACTGACTCGTTTTCAGGCAGTTGTGCGATGTATGGTGGCATCCGCTGGATCAGTTTGTTCGTCGTGCTCGCCGTAGGGTGGGGCACCGGGCGTGCTGTAGCGCAAGGGCCAGTCGTCCAAGCCAGTGGCCAAACCAGCGGGACGGAGGGCGAGGCCTGGACGCCGCGCTTCGAGCGGGCGCACGACGTGGAACCGTACCTCCCGCAGTCGTCCGTCTACGATATCCTCGAAGACCGGCGCGGCTTCCTGTGGTTCGGCACCCGCGAGGGGCTCGGGCGATGGGATGGCTACACGATGCGCACCTGGCGCTTCGAGCCGTTCGACGTGGCCTCGCTGCCGGGCAACCAGGTGCGGCAGATCGAAGAGGACGCGCACGGCGACCTCTGGGTGCGGGCCGAGCGGACCGACCGTAGCCCCGTCGGCGTCGCGCGGCTGGTTGGGCCGGACCACGAGCGCGTGGAGCGCTACGGGCACCACTACGCCGCGCTGTTCGTCGGGCCCGACGGGGAGGCCTGGCTGGCGGACTCGACGTTTCTCTGGCGCTTCGACCGCACGGCGGGGCAGTTCGCCGTCGTCCGGGACCGCCTGACGCCGCACCGGGCCGATGACGGATGGAGCCTGTCGGGCGGGGCCGTCTGGGTGGGCACGCCGCAGGGTATTGAGCAGTACACGCCGACGGCGGACGGCGGCTACGGGGCCAGCTCATTCGTGCGCGCAGACCGCACCTGGTGGTCGTCCGAGGACCTCCTGTTCAAGCCCTTCAACGCGCTCGCGGAAGACGCTGGGGGGCGCGTCTGGGTCGGGGGCGTGCATCTCGGCTACGTCGAGGAGGGCCGGATGGTCACACTGGAAACGCCCTCCCCGAACGTCGCAGGGTCCGAGACGGGGCTCGACATCATCGACATGATCCCGACGCCCGAGGCGCTTTGGCTCGCGACGCTCGACGGGGTCTACCACTTCGACCTAGCTACGCAGACGTTCACGCGCTTCTCGCTGAGGCTGCCGGGCGACATCGCCACCCAGAACTGGGTCACGGCGCTCCACCGCGACCGGACAGGGACGTTTTGGGCAGGCACGGTCTGGGGCCTGCACCGGGCGTCGCCGTTCATCTCGCCGTTCCGGCTGTTCGCCCACAACCCCGACGACCCCAACACCATCGGGAGCGGCATCGTGCTGTCTGTCGAGGAGGACCCGGCGGGCGCGCTCTGGGTGGGCACCCTGGGCGGGGGCCTCAACCGCATCGGCCCCGCTGGCAGCGTCACACGCTACCGCCACGAGCCCGACGACCCGCGCTCGCTCTGGCAGGACTGGGTCTGGTCCGTCGAAGCCGACGCCGACACCGTCTGGGTAGGGACGGGGGGCGGTCTCAACGCCATTCCCCTCGACGAACCGGGCGAAATCAGCCGCATCCGGCATGCAGGCCCTCTCCACGATGCCTGGGGAAGTAGCGCCATGGGTCTGCACCTCGACGCGGCGGGCACGCTCTGGTATGGCTATCCTGGCGGGCTGCACCGGCGTCATCCTGACGGCACCGTTGCCGTGACACCGCTCCCCGAGGAGTCCATGGGGCTCCAGCAGGTACGGACCGTGCCGGGTGGCGCGTGGATCACTACGACGGACGGTTTGCTCTTCTACGACATGCAGGCGGACGCCTTCGAGGTGTATCGCCATCGGGCGAGCGATCCCACGTCCATCCCCGACGACGCTACCGTGGCGTTGCACCTCGATCGTAAGGGGCAGCTGTGGGTCGGGACGCAGAGTGGGCTGGCCCGGCGCGACCCCGGCTCCGACGGCTTCGTGCAGTTCTCGACGGCCGACGGGCTCCCGAGCAGCACGGTGTATACCCTCCTCGAAGCTGAGGACGGCACGCTCTGGGTGTCCACCAACCGAGGCCTCGCCCGCTACGACGAGGGGCAAGTGCCCGCCTTCCGGGCCTATGCGTTGGCGGACGGGGTCGGCAACGTCGAGTTCAACCGGCATGCCGCTGCGGTGGGCCGCGACGGCACCTTCTATTTCGGCGGGGACCGCGGTGTGACGGCCTTCCACCCCGAGGCGGTCCGGCTCAACCCGCACCCGCCTCCGATCGTGGTGACGGCGCTGCACCGAGCTACCCAAGACAGCACCATGACCGAGCGCCACGTCGCCGGTGCCCCGGTTCGCATCGCGCCGGATGTCTCGACGTTTGCGTTCGAGTTCGCCGCGCTCGCCTTCACCAACCCGCATCGCAACCAGTATGCGGTCCAGATGGAGGGCTGGGACGACGCCTGGGTGCCGATGGGCAACCAGCGCCGCGCGACCTATACCAACCTCCCGCCCGGGCGCTACACCTTCCGCGTGCGGGCGGCCAACGAGGACGGCGTCTGGAACGAGACGGGCGTCGCCGTGCCCGTCATCGTCGCGCCGTGGTTCTGGCAGACCGTGTGGTTCCAGTTGCTCCTCGGCATAGCGCTCGTCGGGCTCGTGGCGTTCGTGGCGTGGTCGTTCTCGCACCGCGCCTACCAGCGGAGATTGGCGCAGATGGAGGCGCAGCAGGCCTTGGAGCGGGAGCGCGCCCGCATCTCGCGCGACATGCACGACGAGGTCGGCGCGAGCCTCACCGAGATCGCCATCCTCTCCGAGCTTGCCCAACTCCACGCGGCGCAGCCCCACCACAACGAGTCGCCCGGCGGTGACGGCGCCCCGGCCGCGCTACCCCCGGCTGCCGCAGGTCGCCTACAGCAGATCGCCGCTACGTCGCGCGCCACGCTCGACGCGATCGGCCAGATCGTGTGGGCGCTCAACCCGCGCAACGACCGCCTCGACCACCTCGTGGCCTACCTCCGCGAGAGCGCCGCCCAAGCGCTGGAGCCGACCGGCCTCGACGTGGTGCTGCGCTTTCCTGAGTCGGTACCCCCGCGCTCGGTGACGACGGAGTTTCGGCGCAACGTGTTCTTGGTGCTGCGCGAGGCGGTGCACAACCTGGTGAAGCACGCTGGGGCGCAGCGGGTGACGGTGACAGTGACGGTGACGGGGGAAGCGTTGACGCTGACGGTGGAGGACGACGGGCAAGGATTCGCGTCGGGGCGGCGGTTCGGCAACGGGCTGGGCAACATGCGCGAGCGCGCCGAGGAGATCGGCGGGGCCCTCACGGTGGAGAGCGAGCTGGGTGCAGGCACGCGGATTCGTCTCGCAGCGCCACTGCCGGTCGAAGTGTGAGGATGGATGTACACGGGCGAGTGGATGTACATGGGTGAGAACGAGCACCTGCACACGCCCATACCTGCACACGCCTATACTCTCTGTCCACTCTCACACCCTCATGCGATTGCATGGACGGCGCGGCACCCAGACCTTGCCCATAGCCACTCAACCGTCTCTGCCGTGCCAACGCCCATCCAGATCGCCATCATCGAGGACCGGACCGAGATCCGCGAGGGGCTCGCCACCCTCATCGACGCCTCCGAGGGCTTCCGCTGCGTGGGCACGTTCGACGCGGCCGAGCCCGTCGTGGAGCACGCCGCGTCGCTCACCGCCGAGGTAGTGCTGATGGACATCGGGCTGCCGGGCATGGACGGCGTGGAGGCCACGCACCGCCTCAAGACGGCCCGGCCCGACGTGCAGGTGATGATGCTCACGGTCTACGAGGACGACGACCACGTTTTCGGCGCGCTCCAGGCCGGAGCCACCGGCTACGTGCTCAAGAAAATGCCCCCTGCGCAGCTCCTAGCGCATATCCGCATGCTCGCTGAGGGCGGCTCGCCGATGTCGAGCCAGATCGCGCGCCGCGTCGTGGAGACGTTTCACCGCCCCGCGCGCTCGGCCGCCGACGAGGCTGACCTCACCAGCCGCGAGCGCGAGGTCCTCGCCCTGCTCGTGCAGGGCCACCGCTACCGCGAGATCGCCGAGGCGCTCCACATCAGCCTCGACACCGTGCGCACGCACATCCGGCACATCTACGAGAAGATGCACGTCCGCTCGCGCACCGAGGCCACGCTGAAGTACTTGGGAAAGGCGTAGGAGGCGGTCGGTAGTCCGTCGTCGATTGCGAGGAGAGAGCCCGAGGTCTGTCCAGAAAGCAGCGCCCGACGGACTGAGGCCGAACGCTGATGGCCGCCAGCCGATAGCCAACGGCCACAATCTCACATCCTTGGGCGATTGAACGGCAGCGCTCGGACCGGCAGTTTGGAGGCGACTCATACACCAAGCCGCCGACTGCCATGCGCCTCCTGCTACCGCTTCTCCTCCTCGCGCTCGCGCTGCCCGCTGTGGCGCAGATCACCATCACCCGCGCCGACGTGGAGGCGCGCTTTGGCACCGAGGAGCTGTCCTTCACCTACGACTTCGAGAGCGAGGTGCCCGACCTCGCCGTGCTGCCAGACACGACAGGTCTCAGCGTGATCGCCCGCAGCGACGGCGCGAATCAGTCCTGGAACATGGTCACGATGCTCTCGACGCTGGCACTCGTTGACCGGAGGAGGTTCGTCCCCGTCCCGCCCGACGCCGACCCGTTCGACTTCGAGGGGCTCCAGAACCCGTGGTTCGGCGAGGCGAACACCAACACCGTGCTGCGCCTCGGCGCGCGGCGCGACCTCGACGAGTCGCCCGACTCCACGTCGTCGCTCTACTACCGCTTCGACGCCGAGGGCGGCTGGAACACGGGCTTCGCCGTCGGCGACCTCGACATCGACCAGGACGGCAGCCTCGACACGCTCGTCACGCGGCGCTATCACCTCGGCGCGCCCGAGATCCGCTTCCCGACCGAACTCGGCGCGATGTGGACGGAGTCGTTTGTCGACTCCTCGGCGATCTTCGTCCCGAACTTCGGCGTGATCGACTCGGAGAACCAGCGCTCGACCATCGTGCGCGAGGTGGACGGGTGGGGCACGCTCGTCACGCCGCGCGGGGCGTTCCAGGCGCTCCGCCTGCGCCTCGACCAGACGACCGACCTCTTCCCGCTCGGTGACAGCCCCGGCGATGCCGTGCTCAAAGGCTACGGCTTCGTGACGCGCGAGGGCGAGTCGGCGGTGGTGCTCTGGCGCGACACCTTCCCGCAGGACGACCCCGACGCGGTCCTGGAGACGATCACCTACTTCCAGAGCGTGGGGTCTGTCGCCAACGAGGCGGACACGCCGCAGCCCGCAGGTCTTGCCCTGGAAGCGTATCCCAACCCAGCACGTGATGCGGCAACGCTCGCCGTCACGCTCGCCGCCGCGGGCCCGGTGACGCTCGCCGTCTACGACCTCCTCGGTCGCCGCGTGGCCCTCGTTCACGACGGGCGGCTCGCAGCCGGGACGCATGCCCTGCCGCTCGACACGGCCAGGCTGCCCAGCGGCCTCTACCTCGCGCGCCTCGTCCACGTCGATCAGGCCGTCACCCGCCGCCTCGTCGTGCAGCGCTGAGGCGCGCCTCGCTTCTCTGTTCCCTCGATCTACACCCTCACGACCATGATCCACTCACTTCGCAACCTCGCCACCCTCTTCCTCTGCGCGTGCTTTGCGCTCACGCTCACCGCCTGCGACAGCGACAGCAGCGACGACGGCAACGGCGGGCCGTCCACGGGCAATGCTGGGGTCACCGCCACCGTAGACGGCGCCTCGTGGTCGGCCACCACGCTCTCCGCTGCCGGGCGCGACGAGGACGACACGAGCTTCGGCTTCGGCGGCATCAGCGCCACCGGCAGCAGCATCTCGGTCTCCGTGATGAGCCTCTCCGCCGGTACCTACTCCACAAACAACCTGGAATTCGTCGCGGTCTACTCAGCTACGACGACGGGCACGCCGTTCACGACGGCGCTCGGCGGCTCGGGCACGATCACCGTGACGAGCATCACAGCGGAGCGTGTCCGGGGCACGTTCTCGTTCACCGCCTCGAACGGCAGCGGGGGGACCGTCACGGTGACGAACGGCGAGTTCGATGTCGCCTTCTTGGACTGAGTCGCCCTCCTCGACGGAAACGGTCTACACCGCGATGCGCAGCGGCGAGGCCAGGCGGCGCTGGGTCCCTTCGACGAGGGCCTGTAGTGCGTCGCCAGGCTTCGCTGCTCGCATGAACGCGGTGCCGATGAGCACGGCATCGACGCCCCCTCGACGAACGTGGGCGAGGTCGTCAGCCGTCTTGAGCCCGCTCTCGCTCACGCGCACGATGTGGTCCGGCACGCGCTCCAGCACGCGTACGCTGTGGTCGATGTCGACCTCGAAGGTGCGGAGGTCGCGGTTGTTGACACCGAGGATCTTGATGGCATCGAGGTCCAGCTTAGCGAGTTCACTGGGGTCGTAGACCTCCACGAGGCAACTCAGTCCGAGGTCGGTCGCGGTCTGGTGCAGGTCGCGCAGTTCGACAGCATCCAGCACCGCTGCGATCAGGAGCACCGCGTCTGCCCCGAAGGCACGAGCTTCGAGCAGTTGGTATTCGTCGACGATGAAGTCCTTCCTCAGGAGCGGGAGGTCCGTCGCAAACCGCGCCGTGTCGAGGTTGCCGAGCGCGCCCTGAAAGTGCGTGGGCTCGGTGAGCACGCTGATGGCGGCGGCTCCGGCGGTCTTGTACTGTCGCGCGATGCCTGGTACGTCGAACTCGGGCCGGATGACGCCCTCGGACGGCGAGGCCTTCTTGATCTCGGCGATGACAGCGGGCGGTGCCGTGGGGTCCCCGTTGCTGATAGCAGGGCGCCGCAGTGCGTCGGCGAGCGAGAGCGTGGGCGCGCGGAAGGCGGGGCGCGCTTCGAGGACGGCGGCGGGGACGTGGGCCTTGCGGCGTTGGACGAGGTCGCGCGTGTCGGCGACGATGCGGTCGAGGATGGACATGAGTCGGTGGGTCGAGAGTCGTGGGTCAGGGGTCGTGGGTCAAAGTCCGTTTCGAGAAGACCCTCGACACGGGACCCGCGACGCACGACCTAGGAGCGTATGGCGAGGGGGGCGGGCACGACGCGCCAGACGGCGGCGTGGCCCCGGTAGTGGAGCGCCGCCGCGGACGAGGGCCCGCTGGTAAATCGCTCGCTGTAGGTGATGCTTCGCATGGGTTCGGGTGAGTGTCGGGGGTAGGGTGCTCGGCTGAACGGCTCTCCCCGTTCTCGCTTCGCTCGATCTGTCCCCCTCACGCTTGAGGGGGGACAGCTTCTCGACCCTTTAGGGGGAGAGAAGCAGGGGGTGTTCAGGCGGTCGCTGCTACCTCGTTCGACACCTCGACGAGCGCGTCCAGTTTGGCGAGGGCGCGGCCGGAGGCGATGCTGTCGCTCGCGGCGGCGAGGCAGTCCTCCAAGCCGTCGAAGCGGCCCGAGGCGAGGAGCGCATAGGCTGAGTTCAGGAGCACGATGTCGCGCTTCGGCCCGGCCTCGTCGCGGAGGATAGCGCGCACGATCTCGGCGTTTTCCTCCTTCGTGCCGCCGGTGAGGTCGCTCGCCTTCACGCGGGCGAGGCCAAAGCGCTCGGGCTCTACGATCTGGTGCAGCATCCCGCCGTCGTAGGCGTCGCTGCCGGTCTGGTAGATCGTCGTCGGACTTGTCGTCGAAAGCTCATCGAGGCCATCGTGCGCGTAGACCACCACGACGTGCTCGGAGCCGAGGCGCAGCAGGATACGGGCCATCATCTGCGCGGTGTCCTCGGAGAACGCGCCTACGAGCTGCCGCTTCACGCCCGCTGGGTTGCAGAGCGGCCCGAGGATGTTGAAGAACGTCCGCACGCCGAGTGCGCGACGCACCGGCATGACGTGCTTGAGCGCCGGGTGGAAGTAGGGCGCAAACAGGAACGCGATGCCCGCCTCGCGCAGGCACGCCTCGACGCCTTCTTTGCGGAGGCTCGTGTTCACGCCGAGCGCGTCGAGCACATCGGCGCTGCCCGCCTTCGACGACACGGCCTTGTTGCCGTGTTTGGCGACAGGCACGCCCGCACCGGCCGCGACGAAGGCCGCCGCCGTCGAGATGTTGAACGTCCCCATCGAGTCGCCCCCGGTGCCGCAGAGGTCGATCGCGTCGTCGTGACCGGGGTCGACCGCGACGGCGTGGCGGCGCATCGCGCGCGTGAAGCCCGCGAGTTCGTCCAGCGTCTCGCCGCGGCTCCGTAGGCCGAGTAGCAACCCGGCGATCTCGACTTCGGAAGCCGCGCCGGTGAGCATGGCCTCCATGGCAGCGTCGGCCTGGGGTTCTGTTAGCGTAGCTCCCTCCGCTATGTGCTTGAGATAGGGTCGTAGGTCGTTGGTCACAGGTCGTAGGTCTGGTCGGGTTCGCGGAGACGTGCGTTGTCGGTCTGTCGGAGGTAGCGGATCAGGCCGTGCAGTTGACGGCTGATTTACTTCACTAAGTCGTGAAGGTGCTGGAACTCCTCGTTGGAGAGGTAGCCCAGATCGAGAGCACAGTACAACTGGGCGCGCACCTCACCAGCCGATCCCTTCGCGATCAGGAGAAAGCGCGCGAAGTCACGGTCGCTGCCGCGCTCGAAGCCCTCAGCGATGTTCGACGGGACTGAGATCGCCGCACGTCGGATCTGGTCGCGCAGTGAAAAGTCGCGCTGAAACGCGCCCGTGTTGGTGGCTGCGTAGATCTCGCCGACGAGCCGACGAGCCGCCTGCCACGCCTCCATATCCTCGAATCGCTTGAACGCGGCCATAGCTCAGTTTTCTTGTGGAGTGGCTGGTTCTCCCTGATCTGCGACCTGCGACCTGCGACCTGTGACCATCCCAACCCAGTTCGCGATCATCTTGGGACCTTCCGTCGTCAACACCGACTCCGGGTGAAACTGGATGCCCTCAATGGGGAAGTCCTTGTGGCGGAGGCCCATGATGGTGCCGTCGGCAGTCTCGGCGGAGATGGTGAAGCAGTCGGGCAGGTCCTCGCGGGCGACAACGAGCGAGTGGTAGCGCGTCGCCGTGCAGGGCTGGGCAACGCCCGCGAAGACGCCTTGGTCGTCGTGGGTCACGTCGCTCGTCTTGCCATGCATCAGGGTGGGCGCGTAGGTCACGGTCCCTCCGAAGACGCGCCCGATGGCCTGGTGCCCGAGGCACACGCCGAGGATGGGCGTCGTAGCGCCGAGTTCGCGGATGATCGGCTCCGAGAGGCCCGCATCCTCCGGACGGCCTGGGCCTGGCGAGATCAGCACAGCGTCGTAAGCCCGCTCCCGTACCTCGTCCAGTGTCAGCGCGTCGTTGCGCACGACCTCATACTGGTCCGTATGCCGCGCCACGAGGTGGACGAGGTTGTAGGTGAACGAGTCGTAGTTGTCGAGAATCAGAATCACGACGGGATTGCCTGGGTGTTTGAGAGTGTCATCCTGAGCGTAGGCCGTAGGCCGAAGTCGAAGGATCTATGTCTACCTCGGTGTCGAAGGCAATGCTTGGAAGCTGGCCTGCAGATCCTTCGGCTCGCTTAAGCTCGCTCAGGATGACATGGATGTGGTCTGGTAGGTCGTGACGATGCCAACGTGCTCGCGGACCTGCTCCATGAACTGCTCCGCTTTCGCACGCGCGGCGATTCCCCCGTCGCGGAGCACGTCGCGGACATAGTCGGGGCGCTCAGCCAGGTCCTTGCGGCGCTCGCGCGCCTCGGCGAAGTAGGCGTCGATGAGGCCAAGGAGTTCCTTCTTCGCGTGGCCGTAGCCGTAGCCGCCCGCGCGGTAGGCGGCGGCGACCTCCTCGCGCTTCGCGTCGTCAGCGAAGAGCTTGATGAGCGCGAACACATTGTCGGCGTCGGGGTCTTTCGGGGCCTCCAGCGGCGTCGAATCGGTGACGATCGACATGACCTTCTTCTTGAGCGCCTTGCCCTCGTCGAAGAGCCCGATCGTGTTGCCGTAGGACTTCGACATCTTGCGCCCGTCCACGCCCGGCACGACGGCGACCTCGTCGAGGATGAGCGGCTCCGGGACGGGGAAGAGCGGGTCGTCCTCGTTCCCATCCAGATCCGTGCAGAACGCGGCGTTGAACTTCTGCGCGAGGTCGCGGCTGATCTCGATGTTTTGCTTCTGGTCCGCGCCGACCGGTACGAGCGAGCCGCCGTAGACGAGGATATCGGCCGCCTGGAGGATCGGGTAGGTTAGCAGCCCGCCGTTCGCCGAGAGCCCCTGCGCCACCTTGTCCTTGTACGACACACCCTTTTCGAGGAGACTCACTGGCGTCAGGCAGAGGAAGATCCAGGCGAGCTCGGTCACCTGCGGCACGTCGCTCTGGACGAACAGGTGTGCTTTCTCGGGGTCGAAGCCGAGCGCGAGGTAGTCGAGCGCGACGTCGTAGGTATAGCGCTCCAGCGCGGCGCGGTCGTTGACCGTCGTGAGGGCGTGGTAGTTGACGATGAAGTAGTACGCCTCATCGCGTTTCGACGTGTCCTCAGCGAGCGCGATGTGCTGCCGCAGCGCGCCGAAGTAGTTGCCCAGGTGCAGCGTCCCCGACGGCTGGATGCCGGAGACGACGACGGTCGGGTGGTTGGTTGTTGGCGGTTGGTTCTTGGTGGGCGAACCGGCGAGCATTTCAGTAGACATAGGAGTCAGAGTGCCGATATCAGGCTACGTGGCGTCTGGGGTGGGGGTGTGGAGCGGAGGGTCAAGCCAGCCTCGGTCGAAGGCATTGTCGATGTCAAGAGGCCAGATGTCTCGGAAGCGGCGGTAGTACACTTCGCTCAGCACATGCAAACCTCCAGTGTCTCGGGTGCCTATGAATTGCTCTACATCCTCCAGCGTAGGGTAATGGCTTGGCTGGTGGAAGAACCTTATGAACTCGCCGATGACCTTGTAGGCATAAAGGGCGTCCCGGAGCGGAATCTCTACAGTCCGCTCGGGAGCAATCTGCTCCAAGCCTTGCTCAACGTGTTCCTCTATAGCAGCCATATGATTCCAAAAACCAAGAACTACAAACCATTCACCATCATCTACTCTGCGTGCACCTGGCCGTGCTGGCCCACCATCTGGCCAGGGCGGAGGTTGGGCAACTCCGGCAGGTCGACCGGGCGGGGGAGGCGGCTCGTCGATGCGTGCAGGGCGGTGAGGCGCTCCTCGCTGCCGCGGCGGTTGTTCTCGATGATCGCCAGCGTGCGGAGCTGGTGGTTGGTGCCGATCTCGTCGGTGAGCGCGTCGCGGTAGGCGCGCTCGTAGGCGTCGAGCGTGTAGACGCGGTGGGCGTCCGTCGCGCCGAGGTCGTAGTCGCTCATCTCGCGGTCGACGCCGTGCGGGGGCGTGCCGCCGAGGCTGTAGACCGTCTCGTTGAGCTTGGCGAGTTCCACGCGCCCGCGCTTGAGCAGCCCGCGCAGCGTGTCCGCAAGCGTCGCATCGTCAAGGCTCGCGATGGCGACCTCGTAGGCGTTGTGAAGGTCGAGGTGGCGCTCCACGAGCGGGAGCAGGCGCTCGGCGCTCTCGGCGCGGGAGAGCGACGGCCCGGCACCGCCTTTGTTGAGGAACGGACGGAGGAACGGGTACATGGTGGAGGTGGGCAGTGTGGACGTATGGATGTGTGAAGGTGTGGACGTGGAGCGCACGTCAAGCTTCGAGGTCGTAGGCCTTTTCTGGTTCGCAAAGGGTGGATGGGCCGCACCAGCGGTCTGCTTGCGCAACCATCTTGGTGAGGCCGGCGAGGACGCTGCGAACACGTTCGGTGAGGATGTCGGCTTCGTCCGTGTCGAGCAACTCGCAGGCTTCGGCGAAGTCGATCCAGACGAGGGTCTCAGCTGCTTCGCTGCTCGCGTCGCGCAGCTTCGCGGCAAAGTGCTTCGGGTAGCTCCGCTTGTGCCACGCTTCGGCGATGTTCGCGCAGACCGAACGTGACGAGCGGCGCACCTGGTCCGTCAGCGCATGGCGCTCCTCGCTCGGCCACGCTTTCGAGCGTGCATACAGTTCCATCGCTACATCGAACGCAGCGCGATAGACCCGGAGCTTTTTGAAGTCGTCAACGAGCATGGACTCAAGACACATTCATACGTTCATACCTGCACACATTCACACCTCAAAGCAGGCCGTCGGCCGCGAGGCGCATGGCCTGGTGAAGCGCGCGGGCCTTGCTGCGGGTTTCCTCGTACTCGGAAGCAGGGTCGGAGTCGGCCACGATGCCAGCACCGGCTTGGACGTAGGCGGTGCCGTGATGGGGGCCGTTGCGCTGGACGACCATCGTGCGGATGGCGATGCAGGTGTCCATGTTGCCGGAGTAGTCAGCATAGCCGACGGCCCCGGCGTAGACGCCGCGTTTCTCGGGTTCGAGGGTGTCGATGATCTCCATCGCGCGGATCTTGGGCGCGCCCGAGACGGTGCCGGCCGGGAACGTCGCGCCGAGCACGTCCATCGCCGTGCGGCGCTCATCCACGAGGCCCGACACGGCCGAGACGATGTGCATCACGTGGCTGTAGCGCTCGACGTAAGCGTAGCGGTCCACGGCTACGGTGCCCGGCGCGCAGACGCGGCCGAGGTCGTTGCGGCCGAGGTCGACCAGCATCAGATGCTCAGCGCGCTCCTTCGGGTCGGCGAGGAGGTCGGTTTCCAGCGCCGCGTCTTCCTCAGCATCGGCCCCGCGCTTGCGCGTCCCGGCGATGGGCAGCACCTCGGCGCGGCCCTCCTCCACGCGCACGAGCACCTCCGGGGAGGACCCGACGAGCGCGAAATCCTGGCCCGGCTGTCCATCCAGACTGGCGCTGTGCAGGTCGAGGTAGAACAGGTACGGCGACGGGTTGACCTGCCGGAGTGCGCGGTAGAGGTTGAACGTGTCGCCGCGGAACGGCATCGCAAAGCGCTGCGAGAGGACGACCTGGAAGATGTCGCCCTCCACGATGTGCTGCTTCGCGGTCTCGACGGCCGCCTCGAAGTCGCTGCGCGCGAAGTTGGAGGCGATGGCGTCGGCGCGGAGCTGGATGGCGGGGCCAGGCTCGGCCGTGCCCTCGGCGAGACGCTGTTCGAGGCGCGCGAGCCGGTGCTGCGCTGCGGCGTAGGCGTCGTCGAGGTCCGTGTAGGCGTCGGCGAAGACGGTCGCGATGAGCAGCATCTGGTGCCGCACGTGGTCGAACGCGACGAGCGTATCGTAGAACGCCCACAGCGCATCGGGCAGGCCGAGCGGGTCCGGGGGCGGCTCCGGGAGGCGTTCGAGGAGGCGGACGGTGTCATAGCCGAGGTAGCCCACGCCGCCGCCCGTGAAGCGCGGGAGGTCGGGGATCTTGACCTCGTCCACGTCGGCGAGCAGCTCGCCGAGCACGTCGTAGACCGACCCTGCGCGCGTCTCCGTCTGCGGCGCGCCATCGCCGCCGTGCTGGTTGGGACGCGTGATTCGCACCCCGGCGCCGTCCGCTTCGAGGACGAGGTGGGGGCCGACGCCGAGGAACGAGTAGCGCGCCAGCTTCTCGCCGCCCTCGACGCTCTCCAGCAGGAAGCCGAGCGTGCCCGGCTGCCGCAGCTTCAGGTAGGCCGCCACCGGCGTCAGCAGGTCCGCCGAGCGCCGCACGAAGACGGGCACGGCCACGCGCGTGCTGCCCGCAGCGAGGCGGTCGGCGACGAGGATGCGGAACTGGTCGAGGGTCATCGGACGAGGAGGCCGGGAGGCCTAGAAAAGGCAGGAGGTTGAAACGCGCGCGGCGTAAATGCCAGGGGCCCAGAAAAGCAGAAAGCCCGCCGCTCGGTCGAACGGTGGGCTTCAGCGCAGGTCGTGCTCAGGCTAGTCCATGAGCGCGCGCGGCGACGCCACCGTTCGGTAGGCCGGCCAAAACCAAAACGCATAAAACGAGGTAGCGCGATTCATGAGGATGCAAGCTACGGCGTGGCACGAAGCCACGCAAGGCACCGAGGGGGCGGCACGATGGGGAAACGGAGAATCGGAAAGGACGCCGCCCGAGGCTTGACGCGTTGAGTGGCTACCGGCACCTTCCATTCGCCATTCGCCATTCGCCATTCGCCATTCGCCATTCGCCATTCGCCATTCGCCTTGGACTTCATCCTCTCCAAGCTGCTTCCGCAACTCGTCTACCCGCTCGGGCTGGCGTGCGTGCTGCTGGCCATCGCACTCTGGCGAACGCGCCGCGGCGCCGGGGCAAAGGCGACAGGGAAGCCGAAAGGGCGCAAGATGATCGCGCTCGCGCTCCTGGCGCTGCTGCTCGGCGGCAACCGCTTCGTCGCCTACGGGCTCACCGACGCGCTCGAAGACCAGGCGGTGGCGCTGCGGGCTGACTCGCTCGCGGCCGATGCAGTCGTGGTCCTTGGGGGTGGAACGCGGCCGCTCACGGCACCGAGGATGACCGCAGAGGTCAACGAGGGGGGCGACCGCGTGCTCTATGCTGCCCAACTGTGGCGGGCGGGCGCCGCGCCGCTCGTGGTGGTCAGCGGGGGCAGTGGCAGCCTGGGCGCTCAAGGCGCGCAGCCCGAAGCCTACAGTATGGCTGGGCTGCTGGGCTTCGTCGGCGTGCCCGACAGCGTGCTCGTCCTGGAGCCGCGCTCGCGTAACACTTACGAGAACGCCGTCGAGACGAAGCGCCTACTCGACGCACGTGGGGTGACGGACATCGTGCTCGTGACCTCGGCGTTCCACATGCCGCGCGCGGTCCGCGTCTTCGAAGCCCAGGGCTTCACCGTGCGTGCGGCGCCGACGGACTTCATCGTCACCGACGCGGAGTGGGCACGCGTCAAGCGCCTCCGCCCCGACGTGCTGCTCCAGAACCTGCTGCCCGATGCGGAGATGCTGCAGCTGACCACGCGTGCCGTGAAGGAGTACATCGGCACGGCGGTCTACCGGCTGCGAGGCTGGCTGTAGCAGTGGGTCTAGGTCTTGCCTATCGTCCGGCGAGCGGCTGGTCCAGCGCGTTCAGCGTGGCGATGAGCTTCTCGTCGTGGCCGTAGACATCGTCGTAGACCTGGAGGCCATCGGGACCGGCCCAGGCGGTGAAGTAGACGAGGTGGATCGGAATGCCCGTGTCGAGTGTGGCGCCGGTCGTCGGGCCGCCAGCGAGGGCAGCGTCGACCTTGGCATCGTCCCAGTTGTTGTAGGGGGCGAGGAGATACTTGGCGAGGCTACCCGGGTCGGCGAGGCGGATGCAGCCGTGGCTGAAGGCGCGTGCCTCGCGGTTGAACAGGCTCCGGCTGTTGGTGTCGTGGAGGTAGATGCCGTGCGGGTTGGGGAAGCGGAATTTGACCTCGCCGAGCGGGTTGGCGCGCCCCGGTCGCTGGATGAAGCGGTAGCGGCTGGCCGTCGCCTGGCTCCAGTCCACGGTGGCCGGGTCGATGCGCGCGCCGGTCCGGCGGTCGTAGACTTTGTAGCCGCGGCTGGTGAGGTAGCTCGCGCCGCGCGCCCGCACCCGCGGGATCGTCTCGTCGGCGGCGATGGAGGACGGCACGCCCCAGGTCGGCTGGAAGATGACCTCCGTGAGCGTGTCCGAAAACATCGGGGTCTTCCAGCCCAGGTTGCCCACGACCACGTTCATGGCGAGGGCCTCGCGCCCGTTCTCCTCGACGCGGAGGCGGTAGGCCGGTGCGTTGACCATGATGTGCGTCGCGCCGAGGTTGACGGGGAGCCAGCGCCAGCGCTCCAGGTTGGCTTCGAGGAGCGGGATGTTGTCGCCGGGCGGGCGGTTGAGCGCCGTGCGCGTGGCCTGGTTGACGCGGCCTGTCACGTCGAACCCATTGCGCGCCTGGAAGCGCTCGACGGCGGGCTGCATCTCGTACTCGTAGTACTCGCTCGCCATCGCCTCGGCGTCGTCGAGGTCGGCGTCGTAGTCGCCGAGGAGGACGAGTTGGCGGCGCAGCGCCGGGACCTGCGTGGACGATTCGCCGGGCAGCAGCGTGCGGATCGGGAGGATCGTCGGCCAGCTCCCCATCGCGTCGGCGAGGGCGTGCTGGCGCTTGAGTTCGTCGCGGAGCCGCCAGTAGGCGGGATGGCTGGGATAGAGGCGGTCGAGGGTGCCGCGCACCTGGGCGCTTTCGATCGCGTCGGTGAGGTGCGCGCGGAGGTCTTCCGAGCGGGGCGTCGGGAACCAGTCGTCGCCGTAGAGTGCATGCGGGTCGATGCGCCGGCCGAGCAGGTCGTGGCCGAAGCGCAGGAAGGCGTCAGTAAGGAGCAGGTCGAGGTCGGCAGCGCGCTCGGCGTCGGCACCGGCCGGGTCCAAGGGCCAGTCCGCCACGAGGGGTTCCAGGCGGGGCAGGTGGTAGGCGTCCGGGCGCAGGCCGTCGTAGCGGCTCTCGGCGAGCGTGGCGAGCAGGTCTTGCGCCATCGCGCCTCCCCGAGGATGGGTGACCCAGGCCTCGGCATAGTCGCGACCGGCATAGAACGGCGCGAGGTCCGGGTGTACCGGCATCGCCTGATTCCCGACGCGCACATGCGGTGCGGTGTCGCCTCCGATGCGGCTGCGGAGCACCTCGCTCACGGGCGACGTGCTCACGGGCGACGCGCTCACGGGCGACGCGCTCACGGGCGACGCGCTCACGGGCGACGCGCTCACGGGCGACGCGCTCACGGGCGACGTCGCCCACGCGGTCGGTGTGGCAACGGGACTCAGTAGGAGGGCCAGGGCGAGGCCGCGTGCAAAGACGCAGGGCCGGGAGAGGCGGACGGGGGCTCTCATGGGGAAGGCGGGTCAGATAACGGGCGTGACGGCCCAGCGTAGGCGCGTCGGTCTGGGGTGGCACAAGAACCAAGCGCAGGGGCAGGAAATACGCCACAAGCAGCCGGAATGTCCAAGTGGTGCTCCGTGAAATCGGACGTGTTGGACGAATAGAGCACCGGTATCCAGTCTTGAGCAGAATCGTCTCAGAGGGACACGAGGCATAGGCTTGTCGACGTTGAAGCGGTGCCCCGTTCTGAAAACGTACAGGGGGTGAAAACGCACGCCTTCCGGTCCCCCTGGCTGGTGGGGCGCTGTATCTTTTCCGCCTCCGTCATCCACCGTGCCTGATTCATGGCCAAGCGTTCGCGCGGCTCGAAAGCCCGCCCCTCGAAGTCTCGATCGTCCCAGCAGGAGACGCCGTCCCGATCGCGCCCGGTCGCTGGGCGGCGCGGTGCTCGCAAGGCGCGCATGGCATTCAGCCGCCAGAACTACCTCCTGCTCGGCCTCGGCCTCGCGCTCGTCGTCGCGGGCTACGCGCTCATGCTGATGGACAACGCCACGAGCGACGATCCGGTCAACAGCCCGCTCTCACTCTACGTTGCGCCGCTGCTGCTGCTGGGCGGCTACCTAGAGATCGTCTATGCGATCCTCTGGCGCCCTCGCGCGGAACCGCAGCCCGAACCTGCTGCAACATGAGCGAGCCCGACGCGCTTACGCGGATCCGCATCGCGCTAGAAGACGGTCGCACGCGCGCCACGTATGGGGCCGTAGCAGGCGTTATCAATGCAACGGCCCGGTTCCTGATGAACGGTCGACCGCGCGACCCGCTGCACTCGTGGGTGGTGAGTAAGGAAACGGGGCGTCCGACACGGTATACCGAGGACGAGCAACACGCCGAACTGTTCGTGCACGATCGCGTCATCGATACGCCTGAGGCGTTGCGGGCGTACCTCGACGAGCGCGGTGTCGCGCTTCAGTAGCGCAGGTAGGGCTCCCGTTGCGCCTCGAACGTGGCAACCTCGTCGGCCCATGCGGCGATGATGGCGTCGGGCGTCACGCCCGCCGCGAGCATGCTCCGAAGCTCGTCCGTGCCCGCAAGCTTGGCGAGCCAGTCTTGCTTGAACGCCGAGCGCTGCGTCTCCAGCGACGCCTGCCGGTACACCGCCTCGACGACGTGGACGCCTACCGCGACGGGCTCAACGGCGGCGCCATCCGTGACGACGAGGCGCACGCCGTGGACCTCCGCGCCTTCGTGTTTCGGGTTCACGGCGCGCCCAGGTAGGTCCTCCGGCACGAACGTCGCCGCTTCGAATCGGACGCCGGGAAGCCCGCGTGCTGTCAGCGTGTCCGCCATAGTCGCGGCGTCGACCCACGGCGCACCGACGAGGAGGAACGGCGCATCGGTGCCGCGCCCCTCGCTGGCCGTCGTGCCCTCGAAGAGACACGTGCCGGGGTAGACGACGGCCGTTTCGAGGTCGGGGATGTTCGGCGAGGTCGGGACGAACGGGAGCCCGGCGGGCCAGCCGACCGCGATGGCGTCGTTGTCGGGGCTGTCGGGGGCGTATCCCTGCATGTCGACGACGCGCAGGTCGAGGTCGTCGAGGCCGGGCAGCCAGCGCTCGCCCTGGATCAGGGTGGCGAGCTCGCCCACCGTGAGGCCGTGCTGGATCGGGATCGGAAAGGCCCCGACGAACGAGTCGTACTCTGGCTCGCGGATGAAGCCGTCGGTGCGGCGGCCGAGCGGGTTGGGCCGGTCGAGGACGACAAACGGGATCCCCGCCTCGGCGGCGGCCTGCATCGACGCGCCCATCGTGGAGATGTAGGTGTAGAACCGCGCGCCGATGTCCTGGATGTCGAACACGAGCGCATCGAGGTCGGCGAGCGCCTCGGCGGGCGGTCGCTTGGTGGAGCCGTAGAGGCTCACGATGGGCACGCCCGTCGCGGCATCGCGCCCGTCGGCGACGGCGGCCCCGGCCTCGGCGGTCCCGCGCAGCCCGTGCTCCGGTCCGAAGAGCGCCGCCAGCGTCACGTTCGGCGCCTCGTGCAGCCGGTCGATGAGGTGCCCCGTCCCGCCGTCCGTCGTGTCCACGATGGCGGTATGGTTGGTCACCAGCCCTACCCGCAGCCCGTCAAGGGCGGCAAAGGCGCTGTCCACGAGCACCTGCGCGCCGGTGCGGAAGGTCGCAGGCTGCGGGTCTTCAGTCGCAAAGGCGGCGGGCGCTGGCTCCTGCGCGCAGGCGGGGAGGGCGAGGAGGAGCAGGAGGAGAATCCGCCTTACTCCCCCCGCTTTGCTCCCCCTGAAGGGTCGCAAAGCTGTCCCCCTCATACGTGAGGGGGACAGTTCGAAGAGCGACCGCAGGGAGCCGATGAGAACGGGGGGAGCCGTCACGGCTCGAAGTGGGAGACGAGGCATCAGTACGAAATCCGAGCGGTGTAGCGAACCGTCACGGTCTCATCCGGGCCGACCTCCAGCGGGAACTCTACCGTGCGCGCGTCGAGCTTCGTGTGCTCGTGGCTCGATTGCGTGATCTCCCAGTCGGCGTAGAGGCGCTCGACGACGGCCACGTCGGCGGCGGTCTCCTTGCGGTTGCGGACCTCGACCTCGACGGTGATCTCGCGGACGCGGTCGGAAATGCGGCGCTCGTTGACCTGCCGCCGCGTGCCGACCACGTCGAAGGCGTCGCCGATGTAGAGCCGGACCAACTCGTTGCGCGGCGTGTGGTCGATGAGGTCCTCGCCGACGAACTGGAGCGCGCCGGTGCGGTCGGCCTTGTAGACACGCACCTTGCCCTTCGGCAGCGGCATCCCCATGCGGTTCTCCTCGCTGTTCTCCATCTCCAGGACGATGGCGGCGCTCATCTCGTTGGTCGCGCCGCCTGCGCCGGGGCGGCGGGTCGAGTACGACGGGAAGTAGGTGCCCGAGCCGTCGAAGATGAGCCGACGCCGGACGCCGACCTCCGAGGCGGAGAGTAGGTTCATCTGCTTCGTCTCGCGCTCGGCGAGCGTCGTCGTGCCGTCGAGCGTGTAGAGGTGGTACTCGAAGAAGGCTTCCTCCTCGAACGCAGGGGCCGCGCGGGCGGCCTGCACTTCCATCATGTCGAACATCATCTCGCGGCGCATCGGCTCCTGCACGCGGCGTACGTCGCCTGCCATGAGTTGCAAGCGTGCGTCGCGGTAGGTCGCGCCGCTCTGGTTGTTGAGCGTCACCCAGCCCGTCACGTCCACCTCTGTCTCGTCCTCGCTCACGACGGCCACGTAGTCGGCCTTCCAGCCAAGGCCCTCGGTCATGTACGACACCTCGGCGCGGTGCTCGCCCGCGCGGCCCGCGTTGAGCAGCCACAGCAGCGACGGGCGGCTGAGCAGCCCCGTCGGCAGCGAGGCCAGTTCGATGGTGCCCTCGGGGTTGACGAGCACGCGCCCGTCGTCGAGTTGCACGATGCGGCCCTGGCCGGGCACGCTCAAGAGCACGCCCGACTCGGTCACGGTCTGCCCGTCGTCGAGCCGCCGGATGAGCCGGATCGGCTGGCCGACGGCCGCGTCGAGCACCGAGTTGGTGCCGATGAGGTCGTACTGGTAGTTCTGCTCGCGCACGACGAGGCTATTGGGCGCCGTGAGCGACTTCAAGGAAATACTCGTCGGGTCGATCTGCGCCGCGACGCCCTCGAAGCGGACGCGGTTTATGCCGTTCGCGAGCGTGATCGGCCGCACCTCGCGCACGACGGCGAAGTTCTGGTTGTAGACCGTCAGCGCGACGCCGTCCTGGCTCTCAGGCTGCGAGATGACGGACGGTTGAGCGGCAGCAGGCATGGCGAGGAGGGCCAGGAGGGCAACAGCGAAGAGGCGCATACGATTGGGTCGGAAGGTGACGAGGCAAGATAGGCGGGCTTGCTAGACCCGCGCGTCCCCCAAACGGACCAGCCGGTAGGTTGCGTGTCCGACATCAATGGGGAGTTGGGAGGAGGGGGGAGGGAGTACCGACATTCAGGTTGGATCCCAAAGCCCCTACCCGGTGCTGGTACGGCTCCCCCCGCTTGGCACGCGCCCCGTCGAATGGCGGGGGAGGCGACCAAGCTGCCCCCCTCACGCGTGAGGGGGACAGTTCGAGCGAGAGCGAGAACAGGGGGAGTCGAGCGAAGCACGATGCACGGGTGCCCCATAGGTGTTCGTCATAGAATCCCAAACCCCTCCCGTCACCCCATGAAACCCCTCGCCACTCGCACCGACGCGCTTCGCCAGAGCGACATCCGCGCCGTCACCGCCGCCGTCCGCCGCGTCGACGGCCTCAACCTCGGGCAGGGCATCTGCGACCTCCCCACGCCCGACCCGATCAAGACGGGCGCCATCGCCGCCATCGAGGGCGATCAGTCGATCTACACGGCCTATAATGGCATCGCGCGGCTGCGACAGGGCATCCTCGCCAAGGCGCAGCGCTTCAACGGCATCCCGGCCACGGACGATGGCGAGGTGATGGTGAGCGCTGGGTCCACCGGGGCCTTCGCCGCGACCGTCCTCGCCCTCTGCAATCCGGGCGACGAAGTGATCCTCTTCGAGCCGTTCTATGGCTACCACACGGGCATCCTGAAGCTCTTCGGCGTCACGCCCGTTGCGGTCCCGCTGCAGGCCCCCGACTGGGCCGTCGACTTCGATGCGCTCGCCGCCGCGATCACGCCGCGCACGAAGGCGGTCGTCGTCTGCACGCCTGCCAACCCGAGCGGCAAGGTGTGGACCGAGGCCGAACTCCTGCAGATGCTCGCGCTCGCCGAGCGGCACGACCTCTGGCTCGTCACCGACGAGATCTATGAGTACATGACCTACGACCACCACCGCCATGTCTCCATGGCGAGCTTGCCGGGCGCGTACGAGCGGACGGTGACGCTCTCAGGCTTCTCGAAGACGTTCAACATGACCGGGTGGCGGCTGGGCTACGCCGTCGCGCCGCGCCCCGTGATCGAGAAGATGGGACTCGTCAACGACCTCGTCTACATCTGCGCGCCCGCGCCGCTTCAGCACGGCCTCGCCGCCGCACTCCCGATGCCGGACGCCTACTACGCGCAGATGCTCGCCGACTACGCCGCTAAGCGCACCCTGATGTGCGAGACGCTGGAGGCGTGCGGCTTCGAGGTCAACTGGCCGCAGGGGGCGTACTACGTGCTGGCTGGCACCCGCGCCCTCGCCGAGCGCCGCGCCGGCTTCGAGGACGACCACGCCGCCAGCCGCACCCTCATCGACGAGGCGGGCGTTGGGACGGTCGCGGGGCGCTCGTTCTTCGCCGATCCTGAGCGTGGGCGCTACCTCTTGCGGTTCTGCTATGCGAAGGAAATGCCGGTCCTCGAAGAGGCGTGCGCCCGGCTTCGGCGCATGCTCACGTAGCCACGGCCCTAGACGGGCAGGCGTAGCAACGTGTTGACAAGGTTGGTTTGTCAGACTACTTTGTAAATCAAAGTAAAATAGACCTACCTGCTCTCCATGCCCCCTCCCGTTTCTCGCCTCGTTGTTGCTTCGGTCGGCTTCGCGGTCGCCCTCATCGCAGCACGCATCGCCGTGACGGGCGATCTGCAGTTCGCCTTCCTGCTCTGGAACCTGTTCCTAGCCTCAGTCCCGCTGGTGCTGAGCCGTGGGTTAGCCCGCTTTGAGAGGCCGGGGTGGCTGGCTCTCGGCGTGGGGAGCGCGTGGCTTCTGTTCTTCCCCAACGCGCCCTACATCCTCACCGACTTGGTACACCTCCGAGTGCGTCCCGAGGCACCGTATTGGTTCGATCTCGTGTTGCTGCTCGCGGCGGCCTGGAGCGGAATGCTGGTCGGCATGGTGTCCCTGGCGGAGGTGCACGGCACGGTGCGGCGCTGGCATGGCGCTCGGGCGGGCTGGTCGGTCGCGGTCGGCGCGCTGGTGCTCGGCAGCTTCGGGGTCTACCTGGGGCGGGTTCTCCGCTGGAACTCGTGGGACGTGCTCACCGCTCCAGGTGCGCTCCTGGGCGACGTGGCGGCTCCGCTCCTCGATCCGTTCGGCCACCCGAGGGCGGTGGGGATGACGCTGCTGTTCTCGGTGCTGCTGACGCTCTGCTACCTCGCCCTGCGCCCGCTGACGGACCGGGCAACCGCCGCTGCCGACGCCACCGCGCCGTAGCCGCCGCACACGGGCCTAGTTCGAGGCTGAACGGCCTAGTATTTGGTAGGGCTGGTCGGTAACCTTTGCGTTCCTGCACGCCCCACTGAACGTTGCCATGCCCACCCGTCTAGCCCCCGGTTTCGAAGCGTCGTGGCCCGAACTCGTGGGCGTGCTGGGCGATCACCCGCAGCTGTCAGCAGCGTGGATGCAGAAGCGGACGGATGCGGTGGTCTACCACCGGCTCCCGATCCATTTCTCCGACGGGCGGCTGGCGGTGCAGTTTGTGCGGTGTCGCTACGGCCCCGACGGACCTCGCTGGATGTGCCGGTTCGTGGACCCCGGCCTTGCATCGCCGCTCGGCACCCAGGCCGAGGCGTAGGCAAGGACCGCTCTCACGAAGCAGACCTGCGCTGTTACGCTTTCGCCCCGCCTAGTGAGGTCCCTGCGCGACGGAGGCCCGTGGCGACGCGTCCGAGCGTGGACGCGAGGGGTTCGTTGTCGGCGGGGGCGGCTGCGTCGGTAGCCTCGGCGAGGTCGAGCAGCGCCCGCCCGATCGCGCGGCCGTCGAGGCGGTCCTGGCTGAGGGCGTCGCGCAGCGTGACGAGGCCGTCTGCAACCGCGACCACGCCAGCTTCCCGGCACTGCGCTTCCCAGTGCGCGATGGAGGCCATCGCTGTCTTGGGATACATCGAGGTGACGCCTGCGTCGAGCGCGTCGGCAGTCTGGGTGAGGTCGTGAAGGGCGGTGTCTTGGGTGGAAGTGTCAGGCATGGGGGAGGTGCAAAAAGAAGGGCGATGGAGGAAAGGAAGGGGAGAAGGGTCAGCGCGATGGACCGGTGCGGCCAGCGAGGGCGTAGCCGGTGCGCTGTAGGATGCTACCGAGCCGGTGCAGCGCGTTGCGCATGGCATCGGGGGCGGTGTCGGCAACGCCCTGGGTCTGCGCGCCCAGCCGGGCGAGCGTCTCGCCGATCTCGCGGGCATCGAGCGACGTGCCCGCCAGGTAGCGATCCAGGCCCGCGAGCTCGTCGGCGATGGGGAGGAGGTCGCCGCGGTCGGTGGCGCGGAGATGGCGCTCCCAGTCGCGGAGGTGGTTGATCGCCTTGGCGAGCGGAAGCTGCCGGAGTCCCTGCTCCAGATCGTGCACCGTGGCGTTCAGCGCGGTGCGGAGAGGCTCGGCAGTGGGGGTGTCGACCGACATCGAGGGGGTGGAGAAGACGTAGGCTCTGGAGTAACGGGGGGCGGTGAAGGTAGGCAGCCACGGCTCGGCGTCACACGGCGGGTTCCAGGTCGGCCGGGGTTGCGGGGAGGCCGTCGCCAGCGTGCGGTGCCGCGAGTCCGCCGGACTCGATGAAGGTATCGAGCGCGCACCGGGCGACCATGCGGGTGTTGTAGAGGTCGGACAGCCCTCCGATCACGCCGCCGACGAGCGGGAGGCGGCGCGCCAGCCGGTTCGTGAGCGAGCGCTTCGTGGCATACTTCGCCAGCTGCCACGACTGCGTCGCCACGAACTGCAGGCCCTTCTCGGCGAATTTGACCCCGAAGCGGTCCACCATCTCGTCTTCGGTGCGGCGCTCCGTCTCGTGGTCGGGGTCGCCGATGAGGCAGCCTACGATCCGCTCCTGCGTGTGCGGGTCGCCGAGCGTGTGACCACCGAGGTGGGCGACGGCCGCCGTCATGTGGAGCTGGACCAGCGCCACGCCCGCGAGGTTGGCCGGGATGGTGATCGGCAGCGTGAGCCAGCCTCCGAGGCCGCTCACGAAGCCCGTCGCGCTCGCTGCGGCGAGGTGGGCGCGGACCATCTGCTCGGCGCGCTCGCGCTTCGGCCCTACCTTCTCCACGTAGGGCTGGGCGAACGCCTCGGGGGTGCCGAGCACGGGCAGGCCGTCTATGGCACGTGGGTAGAGGGTGTGCAAGAGAAACGTCTTCATGGGCAGGGCCAAGCAGAGGAAGAGAGGGCGTCGGGGCGTGCTACGGACGCGTCAGCGGCGGGGTTCGCCATCGTCGTCGCCTGCGCGCGCGGCCGTGCGGTGCGGGGCGGGGCGGGGCGGTGCGGGGCGGTGCGGGGTGGTGCGGGGTGGTGCGCGAAGCAACGGCAGCGGCAACGTAGCTTGCAGGCGCAACGTACGTGTTTCCCATGCCCGTGGCCTCGATTCCCTGCGGCCTCGATTCCCTGTAGCCTCGATACCTCCTGCGGTCTCCATGCATGCGCTCCCACCTGATTCGGCTGCCTGGTTGCTCGCGCTCGCCCAGCGCGCGCTGGCTGGCGAGTCCTGGACGACCCTCTATGCCGCCGCGACGGAAGCGTGCCGCGAACAGGCGGGGTGGTCCGCGCTGGTGCTTCTGCGCAGCCGCCTCGACGGGCAGTTCGTGCCGCGACCCGATGGGCAGGACACAGGCGAACCCTTGTCGTCGGCTGTGAGCCTCGACCTTCGCCGGGCGCTGGATCAGGACGAGCCCGTGGCCCTTGCCGACGACGCTGCCTCCGCGCTCGCTGATGTGCTGCAGGCGTCGGCAGCGGACTGCGCGCTGGCGGTCCGTGCGGGGCAGCCAGCACAGTCCGTGAGCGACCCGCAGGACCACGGGCAACGCTCCCCTGCCGACGTGTTCGTCGCCCTGCGCTCAGGTCCGTTCTACGAGGCCGAGCAGGCCCTCCTCCAAGCCCTAGGCAACGTCTTGGGCGTCGCGTTGCGCCAGCGTGAGGCTGCGCTCTTGCTCCAGCGCAGCGAAGCCCAGAGCCGCGCCATCCTGGAAGCGACCGTCGACGGCATCATCACCATCGATGAGCGAGGCAGCATCCTCACGATGAACCCGGCGGCCGAGCGCATCTTCGGCTACGCCACCGAGGAAGTGTACGGGTGCAACGTGAAGGTGCTCATGCCGCCGCCCTACCGCGACGAGCACGACGGCTACATGGCAGCCTACCGCGAAACCGGCCACCGTCGCATCATCGGCATCGGGCGCGAGGTGAGCGGGCGGCGCAAAGACAGCTCCACGTTTCCCATGGAGCTGTCGGTCAGCGAGGTCCGCACGCCCGACGGCACGCGTACGTTCACGGGGCTCGTCCGCGACATCTCGGCACGCCGCGAACTCGAAGCCGAGGTGCTGCGCATCGCCGACGAGGAGCGCCGCCGCATCGGCCAGGACCTGCACGATGGCCTCGGGCAGATGCTCACCGGGACGCACCTGATTGCGCGCGGCCTCGCCCGCCAACTCGAAGCCAGCGGCTCCACGGAGGCCGCCGACGCCACCGAGCTCGCAGGCCTTATCAAGGACGCCGACGGCTACGCGCGCGCGCTGGCTCGCGGCCTCGTGCCCGTCGAGTTGGAGGCGCACGGGCTTGCTGCGGCGCTCAAGCGGCTCGCGGCCAACGCTGAGCGGCTCTTCGGCATCACCTGCACGTTCGACTTTGTAGGGTCGCGCGCCGGGGACATTGGCGAGGCGCCCGAGGTGCCCGCCGCGGCCCACCTGTTTCGCATTGCCCAGGAGGCCGTCTCCAATGCCGTGCAGCACGGGCGCGCCGACCACGTGGCAATCACGCTCGCCATCGGCACGGACCAGGTGCGGCTGCGCGTGGATGATGATGGCGTCGGCATCGGCGAGACGCTTCGCTCTGGGGGCGCCGACCAACCGCGATCAGGAGGCCTAGCAAGCCGCCTGGAAGAGAACCGGGGCATGGGCGTGCGGATCATGCACTACCGCGCGCGCATCGCCCAGGGCGCCCTCGAAATCCGTCCCGGCACTACGAGCGGCACGACCGTGCTGTGCACCATCCCCGTACGCGGCACGTAGCTTTCCCGCGTCCTCGTCCCTGGGGCCCCGCGTCGCCCCCTGACTTTAGCGACCTCTCTGCCATGACTCGCCTCCTGCTCGTTGACGACCACCCGCTCCTCCGCAAAGGGCTTGCGCTCACGCTCAACGCCGAGCCCGACCTGGACGTCGTCGGCCAGGCGGCCAGCGCCGAGGAGGCGCTCGAAGCGTTCGGCACGCTCGACCCCGACGTGGCGCTGATCGACATCTCGTTGCCTGGCATGAGCGGCCTCGAACTGCTCAAGCACCTACTCGCGCTCAAGCCGGACCTGCTCACCCTGGTGGTGTCGCGCCACGACGAGGCACTCTATGCCGAGCGCGCCGTCCGCGCTGGAGCGAAAGGCTACGTGATGAAGGTCGAGGCCGCCGACGAGATCGTCCAGGCTGTTCGGCACGTGCTGCGCGGCGGGATCTACATGAGCGAGGACCTCAAGGACCGGCTCCTCTTCGGGGCCGCCGTCGGGCGCAAGGCCCCGATGCAGTCGCCGCTGGAGGTGCTCTCGGACCGCGAACTGGAGGTGTTCGAGATGACTGGGCGCGGGCTGCCCACGCGCGAGATCGCGGAGCGGCTGCACCTCTCCGTGAAAACGGTCGAGAGCTACCGCGCGCGCATCAAGACGAAGCTCAGCCTCGATTCGGGCACTGAGCTAATGCAGCACGCCGTACGCTGGGTCGAGAGCGAAAGCGGGACGTAAACGCCGGGGCCTGCGAGGTGACGGTGAACTGAGACGAGGCGGTGCCCATGGTGTGGGGACGCCCCCGGCGGACCCCGTGGGGTTGGGCTGTCACGGCGCGGCGGCTCAGCACGGCACGGTGGCCCGATTCGGACCGACAAGGGGCGCACAGCCGCCAGGGTATTGTGAGCATCCACCCCCCCGATGCGTTCACTCCAACACGCTCCTATGTCTACCCTCGTCGTCGCGCTCGACTTCTCCGACGGCTCGGCCGTCGCGCTGCGCACTGCTGCCGCTCATGCCGAGCACACCGCCGCCACGCTGCACCTCTTCCACGCCGACGTGCTCTTCGACGGCGACGATGCGCCGCATCCGGATAAGAACCGCGTGCGGCTCCAGGACTTCGCGGAGAAGACGCTCGGCGCCGAGCGCGTCGCCCGGCTCGCGCCAACCTACGGGGTCGGTCATGGCTTTGCCGCGGCCCCGCCGCTCTTCGACTATGCCGAGCATGTGGAGACTGACCTGATCGTGATGGGGACGCATGGCCGCCGGGGCCTCCGGCGCTTCGTCCTCGGGAGCGTCGCCGACGAGGTGCTGCGCGGCGCGCCCTGCCCAGTGCTGGTGGTGCCCGACAAAGGCGACCCCCTCGTGCCCGGACCGGACGCTCCCATTGTGGTGCCCCTCGACTTCTCCCCGCTCAACGACGCGGCGCTCGCCGGTGCAACGGTCTGGGCGAAAGTCTACGGGGCGCCGGTGCACCTCGTGCACATCATCGAGTTGGCTGGCCCCTACCCTGAGTTCTACCCGGACACGCTGGTGCCAGGGCTCGCCTTTGGCACCACAGATGTGGCGTCTGAGGTTGAGCATGACCTCGAACAGCGGGCCGAGCGCGCGCTGCGCGCCCGGGCGGAAGGCCTGCGAGCGGACGGCGTCGCGGACGTGCAGCTGTTCGTGGGCTATGGACGGCCCAACCTCGGCATCGACGACCACGCGGCCCGCGAGGGCGCCGGGCTGATCGTGATGGCGACCCACGGGCTGTCGGGCTTCGCCCACGTGCTGCTTGGCAGCGTCACGGAGAAGACCGTGCGTCGCGCACCGTGCCCCGTCCTGACGGTGCGCGGCAGCGAGGGATGACCCCACTGTGTAGGGGCGGCCCTCACGCCTCTGACGGTGGACACCTGATGGTCGCATCTCGCTCAAACGCCTAGACTGAGACATCATGCTGGAGACCTCCAGATCGCTAACCCTCCCCCGAGGTGCTCGTCTCGCCTTTTCAACGAGAGCTCGGCTGTCCACCAACCACGCTATGCCCACGACCGCCTCCTGGCTCGCTGGCTCGACCATTGCGGTCGCGGGTGCAGAATATCCGCTCGGCCGGGCGGTGGCGTCCAGCTTTGCAAGCCGCCGTGTCAACCTCGCCCTCGCAGGCGTGGACGGGTGCGCCCTTGGCAGCACCGCCGACGAGGTGGCGCGGATTCGCGCGCTGCACCAGCACGAAGAGATGCCGCTGCTCGTGGAGGCCGACGTGGCGACGCCGGAGGGTGTCACCTCGCTGAAGCAGGCCTCGCTGGCCTCGTTCGGCCCGCTCGATGCGGTCGTGCACGTGGCGGAGGTGGGCGATGTGGCGATGCTGCTCGCGGCGACCTCGACCATGCTCGCGGTGGCTGGGCAGGACCTCGTGAGCCGGGGCGGATCGCTGGTGCTCGCGGTGCTCGCGGGCCCTTGGCGCGGTGCAGACCGGACGCATCAGCGCACCGAGGTGCTGGATCGACTGCGCACCCTCGTGTACGACGCGGCACGGCGCTGGCCGCAGCGGGTCGCAGTCAACGGGGTGGTCGTCCAGGCGCCGCCGCCCGTGCGTCCGCTGGGCTACCAGGGGTACACGGGCCTCGGTCGGCCGGCCACTGCCGTGCCGCAGACGGGCACCTACGACGAGGCCGCGCGCATCGTCCGCTTTCTGGCGTCCCGTGAGGCACAGGCGCTCACCGGCCAGACGCTCACCGTGGGCGGCGCCCTCGCCGAGGCTGCCTAGCCAGCGACCACCCACGCTGCAGGCCGTTGCCCGGCGGGCAGCTAGCGGGTCTACTGCTCTCGCACGAGCGGCACGAACCGGAATTCGTCAAACGCCTCACGCTGGAACGACGCCTCGCCGGTGCCTGCGTCTAGGCGGGTGAAGCGCAGCATCGTCTGGCGCTCGGCGTCGCCGACGGGGATCACGAGCCGCCCGCCGCGCCGCACCTTGCCGCCGTCGCTGCCGTCCGAGGGAACGCGGAGCTGTGTGAGGAGGGCCTGCGGGACCGCCCGTCCGCCTGCGGTGACCAGGATCGCGTCAAACGGCGCGAGCGAGGGCCAGCCCTCGGTGCCGTCGCCAGCGCGCGTCATCAGGCGATAGTGGAGCCGCTGGAGCACCTCGTTGGTCCGCGCCAGGAGCGGGGCGTGCCGCTCGATGGAGAAGACCTGCGCGCCCATCTCGCAGAGCACGGCAGCCTGATAGCCGCTGCCGGTGCCGATCTCCAGCACGCGGTCGTGCGGGCCGAGGTCGAGCAGGTGTGTCTGCGTGGCGACCGTGAACGGCTGCGAGATCGTCTGGTTGAGGCCGATCGGCAGCGCCGCGTCGTCGTAGGCGCGGAAGCGCAGACCGTCCTCGACGAACTCGTGGCGCGGAACTCGCCCCAGAGCCGCCAGCACACGCTCGTCGGTCATGCCTTTCTCACGGAGCAGGTCGAGCAGGCGGGCGAGGCGGCGGGCGTAGCGCATCAGGAGGGAGTGTTGCGGTGAAGGGGTGAGAGGGTGCGGCGGAGAAGGTGGAGACTACCGAACGAGCCGGGGCAGAGCAAGGCATGGTGTGCGCATGGAGACCACCGCTTCACCGCGACACCGCACAACCGCTACACTCGTCTAAGCCGCTTCCGTCGGCGTCGTGGCGGCGAAGGCGTCGGCGAGACGGCGGCGGAGTTCGCCGACGGTGAGCGGGGGCGAGAGCACGCCGTTCTCGGCCACGGAGATACGTCCGGTCTCTTCGCTTGTCACGATCACGAAGGCATCGGAGCGTTCGGAGACGCCGACCCCTGCGCGGTGCCGCAAGCCGAGGTGCGGGTCGAGCCGCTGCGCCTCCGAGACGGGCAGGATGCAGCGCGCCGCCGCAACCTTCGAACCCTGGATGATGACCGCGCCGTCGTGCAGGGGCGAGTTCTTGAAAAAGATCGAGGTCAACAGGTCACGCTCCACATCCGCATTGAGCCGCGTGCCCGTCTCGATGAAGTTGCGCAGCCCCGTCGCCCGGGCGATCACGATGAGCGCGCCCGTCCGGCTGCGGCTCATCTCCTCGACGGCGGTGACGATCTCCTCGGTGACCTGCTCGCGGGCGCTCGTGCGCACGAACTGCCGCACGAGCGGGTTGCGGCCGATCATAAAGAGCAGCCGCCGAATCTCCGGGGCGAAGAGGATGATGACCGCCAGCACGAACACGTCGCTGATCGTGCCGAAGAGCGCCTGGAGTGTGCGCAGGCCTGCGAACTGGACGAGCGCATTGAGGGCGAAGATGAAGAGGATCACGCCGGCGATCTGGACGGCGATCGTGCCCCGGATGGCGCGATACGTCAGATAGACGAGCCCTGCGACGATCGCGATGTCGAGCGCGTCCCAGAAGCTGAAGGGCAGGAAGTCGGGGAAGAGGTTCACGCTGCGCCCTCGCCGGTTGGGCGGTCGGCCACCGCGTCGATGGCGGCGAGCACGCGGAGCATCTCGGCGGTCGCCTGGACATCGTGGGTGCGCACGAGGGCCGCGCCCTGCAGCACCGCCACCGCCGTCGCGCCGAGCGAACCGAAGAGCCGCGCTTCGACCGGGGCGGGGGCGTCCGCCGTGCCGAGCGCCGCGCCGATGCTGCTCTTTCGCGACACGCCCACGAGCACAGGTCGCCCGAGCGCGACGAACGCCTCGGTGTAGCCGATCAGCGCGAGGTTGGCCGCCGTCGTCTTGCCGAACCCGAAGCCGGGATCCACCACGACGTCGCGCACGCCTGCGGCCTCGGCCTGCGCCACCGAGCTCGCGAGCGAAGCCCGGACCGACGCGACCGGGTCGTCGAGGCCCCCTGCCAGTGTCAGGGTCTCGTGGGGCATGGCACCCGGCGTACCGAGCGAGTGCATCACGATGTAGGGCGCGCCGTAGCGAGCGGCCACCTTCGGCATGTCGCTAGAGAAGCGCCCGCCCGTGATGTCGTTGACGACGTGCGCGCCCGCGTCGAGGGCCGCAGCGGCGACCTCCGGCTTGTAGGTATCGATCGAGAGGAGCGTCTCGGGAAACTGCGCGGCGAGCGCCTCGATGACAGGCAGCACACGGCGGCGCTCCTCGTCGGCCTCGACAGGGGTCGCGCCTGCCCCGTAGGTCTTGCCCTTCGGCCGGCTGGACTCTCCGCCGATGTCGATCAGCCGGGCGCCCTCCTCGATCATCTGCTCCGCGTGGCGCAGTGCGGCGTCGCGGCCGAGAAAACGCCCGCCATCGGAGAACGAGTCCGGCGTGACGTTGAGGATGCCCATCACATGCGCGCCGGTCGAGCGGAGGGCTACCGGGCGGCAGTCGAGGGCGTGGCCTCGGGCGTCGAGGACCAGGGGGTGGTCGGTGTCCAGGAGAGGGGCAGGCATCGGCGGGGAAAGGGGACAGGGGGAAGCTACGGACGGGCGCGCGCCATCGTGAAAACCGACGCCCCGCCGAGCACGTATGTTCATCGGCACCTCGGACTGCTCCGCGTCGCTATAGCGCCGTTTGGCCTGGTACAGAGCCTCTCGGGACGGCGCCGCGCCGCGCGCGCGCTTTTTTCTGTGCAGGCGTTGGCATCCGTGGTATACTCCCGCCCAATCATTTCCGTCGCCTCTAGCACGCCTCGGCATGTACGTCCCCCGCCAGCAACGAATGCTGGACCAGTACCTCCAGGAGATTGGGCAGATCGCCCTGCTCAAGCCTGAGGAGGAGGTCGAGCTTGCGCGCCGCATCAAGGAGGGCGACGAGGCCGCGCTGCACAAGATGGTGCGCGCCAACCTGCGCTTCGTGGTGTCGGTGGCGAAGAAATACCAAGGCCAGGGCCTCACCCTCTCGGACCTGATCAACGAGGGCAACTACGGCCTCATCAAGGCCGCGCAGCGCTTCGACGAGACGCGCGGCTTCAAGTTCATCTCCTACGCGGTGTGGTGGATCCGGCAGGCCATCCTGCAGGCACTCGCCGAGCAGAGCCGCGTCGTGCGGCTCCCGCTCAACCGCATCGGCACGATCTCGAAGATCCGCAAGTCGACGGCGAGGCTCCAGCAGCGGCACGAGCGCCAGCCCAACATCGACGAACTCGCGGAGGAGCTGGACCTCTCGCCGCAGAAGATCCGCGAGGCGCTCAAGCACACCGGCCGCCACCTCTCGATGGACGCGCCGTTCAACGAGGACGACGACAACTCGCTCCTCGACGTGCTCCCCGACGAGGACGACATCCCGCCCGACGAGGGCCTCCTCGACGAGTCGCTGAAGATCGACATCGAGCGCGCGCTCTCGACGCTGCACCCGCGCGAGGCGGAGATCACGCGGCTCTACTTCGGCATCGGCCGTGAGCACCCGCTCACGCTCGAAGAGATCGGCCAGCGCTTCAGCCTGACCCGCGAGCGCGTCCGGCAGATCAAGGAGAAGGCGCTGCGCAAGCTCCGCCAGAAGCACCGCCGCGAAGACCTCCAGATGCACGTCGGCTCCTGACGAGGGGCACGGGGGCAAAGCGGCACCACTCGGGGTGGTCGGCAAGGCGCGTCGACGGACACGCGACCTGGCGCCGCGCAGACACCATGCGCATGGACATCGCGCGTGCGGGAACAGTGAGCAGGTCGTATCCGTCGCGTCTGGCCTGTGCAATCCCACCCCAACGCGCCCGTGCTGAACCCTGGAGGAGAAATCGACCTCGCCCTAGCCCTGGACGTGGGGGGCGTGCTCGCCGCCGCCGCCTTCGCGCTGTTCTTCGGCCGCGCGTTTTGGGCCAACCGTCGCCTCCTGGCCCCGGACGAGCCGCGCTTCTCCGACCCGGAATTGCAGCGGCTCCTCGGGCACGGCGAGCTTGGCGCCGCGGATCGAGCCGACGCCAAAGCGCGCCGCACGCGCTTTGGGCTAGCGTTCGCCGCCTCCCTCGTCTGGCTGGGCGTTGCCGTGGTGTTTCTCGTGCAACACGGCCTGGCGACGTAGCAGGCTCAGCGCGATGGGTTCGAGGCGTAGGTTTGGGCTAGCACGTGGTGGTCGCCGAACGACCACGCGTCCGACCTGCCTCGCCGTTCCGTGACTGTTCCTCCCGCGCTGCCCGACCTCGACACGGCTGCCCCGCCGGCGGCCTGTCCGAACTGCGCCGCGCCGCTCTCGGGCCCGTATTGCGCCCAGTGCGGCCAGAAGGACCAGCCGCTGCGCCAGCCCTTCCACCGGGTCGCCGTGGAGGCCGTCACCGAACTGCTCGGCATCGACGGACGGCTGTGGCGCTCGCTGGCACGCCTCGCTCTTCCAGGCCGGCTCACGCGCGCCTACCTCGAAGGGCGCCGCGTCCGCTTCGTCCGCCCGCTGCGGCTCTACCTGCTCTCGACGCTGCTCTTCTTCTTCCTCGTCAACGTCGTCGTCGCCGACGAGATCACGGCGGGCTTCAGCGAAGCGTTCGACTCGGATTCCACGATGACCGTGGCGGCACGTCTCGCGGAACTCGACGAGGACCTGGGCGACTACCAAGCCGAGGCCGCCGAAGAGCGGGCCCTCCTCGACTCGCTGCGGGCGTTGGCCGAGGCCGACACGACCGGGCTAGCGTCGCCCACGGCCGCCGCACTGCGCCGCGCCGAGGAGCGCGTGGAAGACCTCGCCGCAGCGTCCAACATCCGCGTGCAGAACCGGCTCGCATGGCAGCGCTCGTTCCTAGCCACGTTGCCCCCGGACAGCCTCGTCCAGACGGGCGACTATGAGGCGGCGGCCGCGTACCTCTTCCCTGGTTCCGACGTGCGGGTCGACCTGCCGTCGTGGGCGCAGCGGGGCGCCAGCGTCCAGCGGATCAAGACGGCGCGGACCGACGCCGAGCGCAACGCAGCCTTCCTCGACTTCCTGCGCAGTTCGCTCCGCCAGGTGCCTACGGTGATGTTCCTGCTCCTGCCGGTCTTCGCGCTGCTACTCAAGGTCGTCTACCTGCGTCGCAACTGGTACTACGGCGAGCACCTGGTCTTCGCGCTGCACGTCCACGCGTTCGCCTTCGGCGTCTTCACGCTGCTCGCGCTGGGGGCGATGACGCCGCTGGGTGGGTGGTCGTTGTGGCTCTTGGTGCTCGTGCCGCTCTACGTCTACCTCGCGCAGAAACACGTCTACCAGCAAGGCTGGGTCAAGACCGCGCTGAAGGGCTATGCGCTGAGCATGCTCTACGTCTTCGCGCTGTCGTGCGGCTTGGTGCTCGCACTCGTGCTTGCCGCAGCGATAGGCTAGGGAGACGCGTCGACGCGGCAGGCTGCATCGATGGCGGTGCGGAACGCGCGCGTCGCAGCTTCGGGGTCGTGCGCGGTGCTGATGGCTGTCATCACCGCGACGCCGTGGGCCCCCGCATCGAGCACGTCGGCCATACGGTTCGCCGTCACGCCGCCGATGGCGATGACCGGGATCGAGACGGCCGCGCACACCGCAGCAAGGCCGTGCAGGCCCTTCGTGGAGGCGGGCGCGGCCTTCGAGCGGCCGGAGAAGACCGGGCCAAAGCCGAGGTAGGTCGCGCCGCACGCCTCAGCCTGCCGGGCCTGGGCAAGCGTCGTGGCGGTGGCGCCCAGGATGGCATCGGGGCCGAAGATGCGCCGTGCATCCGGGATCGGGAGGTCTGTCTGGCCGAGGTGGACCCCGTCGGCCCCGACCGCAAGCGCGAGGTCGAGGTGGTCGTCCACGAGCAGCGCCGTCTGGGTCTCCTGGCACGCGTCTGCGACGGGGCGCAGCTCGTGCAGCTTGGCGCGCGCGGTGCCCGTCTTCTGGCGAAACTGGATCACGTCGGCGCCGCCCGCGATCGCGAGGCGGGCCAACTCGGCGTGCGAGAAGCGCTGCTGGAAGACGAAGTCGGTGAGGACGTGCAGGCGACCGAGCATCGGAAGAGGGCAGAGTGAAGGGCAAAGGGTGAAGAGCGACCTGGCCAAGGATAGGCTTGGCGGAGCGATTGCAGTCAGTGTGCGTTTAGGCAACACGCAACTCAGCCGCCTATGGCTACGGCGGCGCGTCGTTGCAACGTCGCCAGGTCCGGCTTCATCCCATCCACCAGGTCTGCGGGCCACGGAAGCACAGCAACGGGGCGCATGAAGCCTGGCACATCGAGCATCGTTCTCAGCGCGCCAAGATCGATGTCGGCTTCCACGAACGCGACGGGACGGTGGCCGAACTCGGCGTCGGCGATTGGGACGACGGCAGCGCGACGCACGCCCGGCAGCCGCAGCAGTGCCGCCTCGATAGCCTCGGGCTGGATGTTCTCGCCGCCCGAGATAAACATCCGGTCTGTGCGCCCGATCACGCGCAGGAGCCGCTGCCCGTCGACCTCAACCCATGCTCCGACGTCGCGGGTGCCGAACCAGCCATCGGCATCGAACGGCTCCGTGAGCGCGGCGTCGTCCAGGTAGCCCGCGAAGCGCGTGCGGCCACGTACGAGGATCTCGCCATCGTCGGCCAGCCGTACCTCGCGGTGAGGAAGCACCGCCCCGGCGGTGCACAGCGCCTCGAAGCTCGCGTCCGGCGGCGTGGCGGTGACGGTCGAGGTCATCTCGGTCATGCCGTAGCTCGTGAGGACGGGCAGCCTGGCGTCGTACGCCTCGCGCAGTACGTCCTCAGGGATGGCGCTGCCACCGAGGAGAAGCGCGTCCATCCCGCGTAGCGCGTCCAGGTCCGCAGGCGTCGCGGCGTCGAGGGCGCGGCGTAGCTGCGTGGCGACGAGCGAGGCGTGCGTGACGCCGTAGCGCCGGACAGCCTCGGGCAACGGCGTCTTCGGTGGTGCCAGCACGGCCGCTGCGCCCGCAAGCGCACACCGGACGAGGATCGCCAGCCCGCCAACGTGATAGAGCGGGAGGTCGAGCCACCACCGATGCTGCGGGCCGAGGCGCAGCCGCTCGATCCAGCCTCGGGCGCTCCAGAGGTGGTTCGCCCAGGTGTGCAGCGCGGCCTTTGGCGTGCCGGACGAGCCGGAGGTGTGGATGAGAGTCCAGGGTCGGAGGTCGAGGGTCGGAGGTCGAGGGTCGAAGGTCGAAGGTCGAGGGTCGAAGGTCGAAGGTCGAGGGTCGAAGGTCGAAGGTCGAGGGTCGAGGGTCGGGCGCGTGGATTGGGCAGCGCGTCTGGAGGCCAGGGGGTAGGTCGGGAGGGAGAACGCGGCGTCTGGCCAGTCCGTGACGAGGGCAGCGGGGCTGAGCCGCTCGATCAGGTCGGCGAGGGCGGCGTCGGGGAGGCGGAGGCTCAGCGGGGCCGCGACGACGCCCGCGCGCCAACAGCCCCAGAGCAGCGCAATCAGGTCCGGCGACGGAGCAGCGAGGATCGCCAGGCGGTCGCCCGCTCGGAGGTCATGGGCTTCGAGCCACGCCGCCGCGCCCCCCACCTGGGCGTCGAGGTCGGTGTAGGAGACGGGCCCGTCGTCGAGCACGAGCGCAGGCGCTTCGGGCGTGCGCTGAGCCGCAGCGCGAACCGGATCGAGGGTAGAAGCGGTCACAGCGCGACGGGCGTAAGGCAGGCGAGGTCGATCTGACGCGCAGCGAGCGCCTCAGCCACGTCCACCGTCGGCGATCCGAGCGGCAGCTTAGGCGAGCTTGCTGTGAACACATCGGCGGCGAGCCAGCGGTAGGTGTCGAGCCCCGCAGGCGTCGGCGGGCGGTCCGGTGCCCCCGTCGCAGCGGTCATCGCCACAAGACCTCGCAGGCCGACGCCGCTCTCGAACGCCGCGCTCCAGGTCACCCGCAGTCCCAGAGCCCGCGCTCGCGTCGCCAACGCCCAGGCGCGCGGGCCGCCGAGGAACGTCGGCTTGAGCACCACGGCTGCCGCATAGGCGTGGCCGGCGAGGTCGTCCGGTGCCATCGCCGTCACGGACTCGTCGAGCGCGACCGGGAGGCCGGTCTCCGTCGCGTAGTCCGCCAGCCGTGCAGGGTCGGCCAGCGGCTCCTCGATGTACTCGATCTGGGCATCGCCTAGCGCCTCGGCAAAGCGGCGGGCGTCGTCGTAGGACCACGCCCGGTTGGCATCCAGACGCAGCGCAACGTCCGGGTGGGCCGCGTGGAGCAGCCTCACGAGAGCAGCCTCGTCCTGCACAGCACCGCGCCCGACTTTGAGCTTCAGCGCGCGGTAGCCCTCCGCGGCGAGCCGTTGCGCGTCGCGCTGGACCGTGTCCGCGTCGCCCGCGAGCAGGCCATTGAGCGGGACGATAGGCGACGCCTCGCCGTCCAGGGCCGCAGGAAGAGGCATCGCGCGGCGGCATGCATCCAGGTCCCACTGCGCGAGCGCCATGCCGAAGCGCACCGACGGCGGCAGGGTCTCGTCGTGCTGGGCCGACAGGAGCGCGCCCGCGTCCAGCCCCGCGAGCGCCCGGAGCGATTGCGTCGCCTCGTCCACCGTCTCCGCGCTGAAGCCGGGGAGCGGAGCCACGTCGCCCCAGCCCTCGTGGTCGCCCACGCTTAGCCGTACGAGCAGACCTTCCCGCACGGTCACGGTCTGCCCACGCAGCGGCAGGGGGCGGACGAGCGGCAGGCGGTAGCGGAAGACCGAGAGCACGGGCATGGGCGAAACGGAGAACCAGAGCGCTGACAGCCGACAGGCCCGCTACAGGTTCCAGCCCACGGCCAGCAGCACGCTGTAGACGAGCAACGCCCGCGCCGTGGCTCCCAGCACCGGCGCGATGGTTGCGGGATCATCGGTGCGCGCAAGCGTGCGGATCGGCCCGAGGACGAGGGGCAGGGCGAGGCACCCCAGCAGCGCGCCCATGGGCGCGTCGAAGCCGTACGCCAGCACCAGCGGCCACAGCACGCCGAGGAGCACCCAGGCCGCATACATCGCCACGCCCGCGCGGCGGCCCAGCCGCACGACCAGCGTGCGCTTGCCTGCCGCAGCGTCCGTTTCCAGGTCGCGGAGGTTGTTGGCCAGCAGGATCGCCGTCGAGAGCAACCCGGGCCCGACGCCTGCCAGCAGGACGACGAGCGGTAGCGCCGCGCCGCCCACGAGGTCGGCCGCCTGCACGTAGTAGGTGCCGCCCACCGCGACGGGTCCAAAGAAGACGAAGACGAACAGGTCCGCGATGCCGAGGTAGGCCAGCGACTTGCGTCCGGCGGTGTAGAGCCACCCGCACGCCAGCGACGCCACGCCCACGATCACGATGGGCCAGCCGCCGCGCACCATGAGGTAGGCCCCGGCTAGCGTCGCCAGCGCGAACATCAGAATCGCAGCGCGACGCACGGCCTGCGGCGTCGCGAGCCCCGCCTGCGTGACCCGCGTCGGCCCAACGCGCCGCTCGGTGTCCGCGCCGAGGAGGAAGTCGTGGTAGTCGTTGGCGAAGTTGGTGCCGATCTGGATGAACACGGCTCCGAGGAACGCGCACCCCCAGGCGAGCGCGTGGAAGAGGTCGGCCTCCCAGGCCAGCGCCCCGCCGAGCACGACCGGCGCGACGGCCGCCCACAGCGTCTTCGGCCGCGCCGCGAGCGTCCAGAGGCGCATCGGCGAGAGTCGGGGAGGCGAGGAACCGGCGGCAGTGACTGAGTCGGGCATGCGGGAGCGGGGCTGATGCGACCGCCAAGCTACCGCTCCCAGATGGCCGCCCGCGCGTCGATCATCGCGCCAGCGTGAGCCTCGTCGTGAGCGTCTGCGCGCCTGCGGTCAGTCGCACGACATAGGTCCCGTTCGCGAGCCCAGCGTCGGGCGACCACGACAGCGTGTGGGTGCCGCTCGCCTGCATTCCCTCGGCGAGGGTAGCGACGCGGCGCCCGGCCACATCGAACACCTCCACCCGGACCTGTACCGGGCTGCCGAGCACGTACTGGACCGTCGTGGAGGTCGCAACCGGGTTCGGCCACGGCGTGGCGAGGGCAACGCCTGCGGTCTCAGCAGTCGGCTCGTTCGCGACAGGGTTGGCGGGCAGTTGGAGCGTCCACAGCGAGCGGGCGTGCGTCCCGGCTGCGAGGTAGCGCGCCGTCGGGTGGATCTTCAGGTCGAACACGGCGACGGCGGGGATGCCGGTGCCGAGCGCCTCCCACGACGCGCCCGCATCGGGGCTCACAAACGGCCCGACATCGGTCCCGACGAACACCGTGTCCGGCGCGAGCGGGTCGATGGCGATGGCATTTACGGGCGCATCGGGCAGACCGTCGCTGATCGCGGTCCACGTCGTGCCGCTGTCCGTCGTGCGGAAGACACGGGGGGCAGGATCGCGCCAGCGCAGGCCCGACTGCGTCACGTAGGCCGAGGTCACATCGGTCGGGTGCGCGACCACGCGTGTGACGTAGCGGAAGGGCAGCGGCCCCGTCCGGTCCTCCCACGTCGCACCGCCGTCCGAGGTCGTCCATACCTGGCCGTCGCCCGTGCCTACCCACAGCACGTCGGGGTCGAGCGGCGACACCGAGATGGCCGTGACTACGCTCAGGCGCCCCGCGGCGCTCGTCGTCAGGTCGGGCGAGATGGGGGTCCAGAAGCCTGCGCCGTTGGTCGTCCGATAGACGCGGTTCGTGCCGTAGTAGAGCGTCTGCGAGTCGCTCGGGTCCATCACCACCGGCGTCGACCAGTTCGTGGGCTCGCCTCCGTCGATGCCGTTGAGGGCGAAGTCGAAGCTGAAGCCGCCGTCGGTCGACTTGCCGAGGTTGCCAAACTGCGACTCGGCGTAGATCACGTCAGGGTCGGTCGGGTCGACGATCACGTAGAAGCCGTCGCCGCCGTAGATCGTGTCGAAGTCGTCGAGCGCGCCTGTGCGGGTGCGCACGGTGCCGTTGTCCTGCGTGCCGCCGTAGAGCCGCTCCGGGTTGCTCGGGTCGAGGCCGATCTCGTAGAACTGCGTGATGGCGAGGCCGTTGACGGCCTCCCACGAGAGGCCGCGGTCGGTGCTGATGTCGAAGCCGCCGTCGTTGCCGGAGAGCACGTAGGTCGGGTCGTCGGGCTTGAAGGCGAGCGCGTGGTGGTCAACGTGGAGCACCTCGTAGCCGTACTGGTCGAACCAGCCGTTGCCTTCCCACACGACGAGCGGCACGTCGAGGACGAAGACGCGCTCCGCGTCGAGGGGGTCGCAGCGGACGTTGCCGAAGTACCAGGAGAAGCCGCCGCTGAAGCCAGGCAGCGCGCCCGAACGGGGGTCCCGCGCCCACGAGACGCCGCCGTCCTCGGAGCGGTAGAGGTCGGTCAGGACGCGGCCGTCGTTGTAGAGCGCGTACATCCGGTCGGGGTCGCCGTCGCAGGTCGCGAGGCCGATTCGCCCGATGTCGTCCGCCGGGCCAGGCAGGCCGTCCGTCGCCCCGAGGAGCGTCCACGTGTCGCCGCCGTCGGCGGAGCGGTAGACGCCGCTGGTCGTGCCGGAGAGGAAGGCCGTCGTCGGCGTGCGCTCGCGCTCCCACATCGTCGCGTAGAGCGTGTCGGGCGAGGTCGGGTGCATCACGAGGTCGATGGCCGCCGTGCGGTCCGAGACGAAGAGCACCTGGTTCCAGGAGTCGCCGCCGTCGGTGGAGCGGTAGACGCCGCGCGCGGGCGACGTCCCGAAGTAGGCGCCCGTGCCGGTGAGAAAGACGCGGTCCGGGTCGCGGGGATCGATGCGGATGCGGCCGATCGTAATCGTCTCCTCCAGCCCGAGCGGTGTCCACGTCGCCCCGCCGTCCTCGGTGCGGAAGACGCCGCCGCCCGAGAGGTTGTACGACCCGCCGTTCGATTCGCCCGTGCCCACGAATGCGCGGTCCGGGTTAGCCGGGTCGACCGCCACTGCGCCGACAGGCAGCACGGCCTGGTCGTCGAAGATGGGCGCCCACGTCCGCCCGGCGTCGAGCGACTTGAACGCGCCGCCGGTCGCCGCGCCCGCGTAGACCACGTCCGGCGCGCTCGGCGCAAAGGCGATGCTGGTGATGCGCCCACCGATGTTGGTCGGCCCAGCCTGCTGCCAGGTCCCAAACGTGTCCCCTCGGCGTGCGGTCTCGCGCATCTGAAGGGCTTGCGCGTGCGCGGCACGGAACGCCTCGGCGTCGTGCTCGAAGTGGGGGAAGAGCCGCTGCTCGGCGAGCCACGTCGCCGGCCGTTGGTCGGGGCCAGGCGCTTCTTTCTCGGCGCGTTCCGTCAGCGGCCGCAGGTCGGCTTCCGGGACTGCCACCGAGGTGGCCGGGTCTGCTGGGAGGTCGGGGAGTGTCGCCCACGCGACGAAGAGGCCAAGAGCGAGAAGCGGGAGAACCAGGCGAGTAGGTGGCATGAGCGGGGCGTAGGGTCGGGGTGGAACACACACGGCGGACAGCGGCACGATACGGCACACCGCGCCATCCTATCCATGCAGTTCCTACCCGCTACGATGCGTCCATGCCTGTGACGGGACGCCATTCCTCCAACTCGTCGAGCAGGTCGTAGACGTCCTCGCGGTACTGCTTCTTGATCTTCAGCTTCACGCGCTCCTTGTGCTTGCCGGGCAGCTCTGCCAGCAGGTCGAGGTGGGCGGGGCGGAGGAAGAGCGTGTCCTTGAACGCGCCGCGCTTGAAGCGCACCTCGGTGAGGTCGCGCAGCGGGACGGCCACCACCCTCGGAGCCTGCTTCACGAGGCCGAGCCACGCAAGCTGCACCTCCATCACCAGCACATCGCCCGCGGCGCCGCGCTCCACGCGCATGAGGCCGTGGCCCTCAGCGAGGCCGTCGTAGACGTTGGGGAGCGTGAACGGGATGCTCATGACGAGTGCGGCGGTGCCGCGGTGAGGCCGTGTTGCGGTGGGCTTCGATACTGAAAACGGCCGCGGGGGTTACATCCAACGTGCCCCCGCGGACCGCAGACGGTGCCGCTGCCGACCTACGGCCGGTATCCGTCGGCGTCGAAGTCGGGCTTGCGGCGCTCGTTGTAGGCGTTCTTGCCCTCCTGGCCCTCCTCGGTCATGTAGAACAGCATCGTCGCGTGACCGGCGAGCTGCTGGAGGCCCGCGCCGCCGTCCTCGTCGGCGTTGGCGGCCGCCTTGAGCATGCGGATGGCGATGTTCGAGTTCTGGAGGATCTCACGGCTCCACTGGACATACTCGCGCTCCAACTCGGCGAGCGGGACGACGGTGTTGACGAGGCCCATGTCGAGCGCCTCCTGCGCGGAATAGTCGCGGCACAGGAACCAGATCTCGCGGGCCTTCTTCTGCCCGACAATGCGCGCGAGGTGCGTCGTGCCGTAGCCCGCGTCGAACGAGCCCACCTTCGGGCCGGTCTGCATGAAGCGCGCGTTGTCACTGGCGATGGTGAGGTCGCACACGACGTGGAGCACGTGCCCGCCGCCGACGGCCCAGCCGTTGACCGCCGCGATGACGGGCTTCGGGATGGTGCGGATGCGCGTCTGGAAATCAAGCACGTTGAGGCGCTGCATGCCCGTCTCCGAGCCGCCCTGCATCTCCCTGTAGCCGTGGTCGCCGCGGATGCGCTGGTCGCCGCCGGAGCAGAAGGCCTTGTCGCCTGCGCCCGTGAGCACCACCACGCCGACGGACGGGTCGTCGCGCGCGTCGTCGATGGCGTGGATCATCTCGGTGACGGTCGTCGGGCGGAAGGCGTTGCGCACCTCCGGGCGGTTGATCGTGATGCGGGCGATCCCAGCCGTGTTCGAGTCCGGCGTGCCTTTCTCGTAGACGATGTCCTCGAAGCCGTCGAGGGCGTGCCAGGAGAAGGGGCCTTCGACGGTCGGCCGATGGGTGAAGTGGTGGCGCTTGGAGGTGCCGTTGGGGGAAGCCATGGAATACGCGGGGAGAAGCCGGGAACGAAGGGAAAAGGAGCGTCCAGAACGAGGAGGGGCAGGGCCGGTGTTCCGTTCCTGGCAACGAGGCCTTGCCGAAATCGCCCAGTCGATGATCATAGCGAACGCGGCGGCCGCATCGCTGCTGTATCGCCGCCGCGCTCGTGGGCTGGGGCAAGGCGATATCTGGCCGGGTAGGTTTTTCCGGCTGGCCGCAGCGTGGCAGCTTCAGTCACGCGACCCGACACGGAGGCATGTCAAACGCAGGTGGCAACGCGCTGGAGCAAAGGCGCGCCCGGCGTTTGCCCGCGAAGCCGGTGTTCTCTCACCCGACCTCGCTCTCCTCTCATGGCGCAGACCTTCTACGCGCTCGTCGCGGTCTTCTCGTTTTCCTTGCTCGGGCTCACCATGCACCGCCAGACGGCGGACACCGAACGCCACGCCATCGAAGCGGAGGTGGAGGCCGCCGCGCTGGACCTGGCGATCGTCTGGAGCAACCGGGTGAAAGCGCTCGCCTTCGACGAGGCGGACGTGGACGAGCATCCGATGCGGGCGACGGCTGACGGGCTGACGCCCTTGGCCGCTTTCGGCCCCGACGCCGCCGAGGCCACGCTTGACGACTACGACGACGTGGACGACCTCGATGGCACCGTGATCGACGCCAACCTGCCGCTCGGCACCGGCCTCTATCCGTTTGCCGTCCACGTGTCCGTGCGCTACGCGGACCCGCTGGACTTTGAGCGGCCCGGTGTGATCGGCCCGACGACGGCAAAGATGGTCACGCTCGTCATTGCCGACCAGGGCGCCGACTTGAGCCAGTCAGGCCCGGCAGGGCGCCACGTCGAGCTGTCGTTCCCCGTCACGCCGGTCAAGCGCCACCTGCACTGGTAGGCGCTCGCCAACGGGTGGGGTGCTGCGGGCGATCACGCCACATCACTGCGGGCGATCACGCCACATCACAGCGTCTCGAACCAGGCAACAACCGCGTCTACGAAGGCCGCCGGGCGCTCGCGGTGGACGTTGTGGCCCGCAGCAGACACGATGCGCGCTGTGACGGTCGAGGCGCGCGCCATCAATTGGACGATGTGCACGTACTTCTCGTCGCGCGCGCCCGCGAGCGCGAGCGTGGGCGGGAGGGCACCGAGCCGGTCCCAGTAGGACGGTTGGTGGGCGACGCTGAGTCCTCGGAGCGCGCGTGCCAGTTCGCCAGGGTCACCGCGAAGGCGCTCCGCAATCGTCGCCTCCACGCGGCCAGGCTCCAGGGCCAACGAGGCAAAAAGGGGAAGTTGGTACCACGACGCAAGGAATCCCGCAAAGTCGCGCTCGACGTGGGCGGCGCGTGCGTCGTCGAGGGCGTGCCTCGCTGCGCGCTCAGCGTCGCTGGATAGGCCCGGCGACGCCGATTCTACCACAAGAGCTCGGAAGCGGCCCGGGTGGCGCAGCGCCGCCGTCATCGCCACGCGCCCGCCCATCGAGTAGCCGACTAGCACCGGACGCTCGAGCGCCGCAGCGTCGAGCGCATCCACGAGGGCATCGGCAGTGCCCGAGAGCGAGTAGGTGCCGCTGGGGAGGCTGAGCGAAGCGCCGTGCCCCGGCAGGTCCACGGTCCAGCCCGGCAGGAGTGTCTGCACCGGCGCCCAGTCAGCATGAGTGCCCAGCCAGCCGTGCACATAAATCACCGGGGTGGGAAGCGGCACAGCGGGCATGCGCGGCGCGGCATGCTTGGGGGGAAGACAGGCTAAAACAGCCAAGGGAGTGAGGGAAAGAGAGCGGGGCGACTGGAAACGAAAAGATGAAACGTGTATGTGCGCGTAAGTGCTGCGCAGGGCGCATCCGTCTATGAGGCGCAGAAGGGCTTTTTCGGTTTAGGCTCCCCAAAGGTCCACCCAGTGAGAGGCTTTGTTAGGGTGATACACAAAATGAGATGCCAGGAATGGCATTGGTACCGAAGTGGGATCACACGCCAGAGCATCTCCTTCGAGTACGACCCATGTCCCAAACTATCGGAGCCATCATCGCCCTCATGGCAGCCTCAGTGCTCGCCATGAATGTGCAGCAGGGTGCCGTCCGCTCGAAGATGGACATGGTGGCCGAAGAGACCGAGACTTATGCCGGCAGCGTCGCTCTCGACGTGCTCGACTACATCTCCACGACCGCCTTCGACGAGGCGACCAAGGGAGGAGGCAGCTACTCCCGCGACGAGCTCACCGCCGTGCCCTTCTCGACGGGCAAGCGCTACGAGGACGCCGACGATATCGACGACTTCCACGAGATCCAGACCTACACGTTCACCTCAGGCTACGAGAGCTACGAGTTCGAAGTCGACGTGACCGTGCAGTACGTCAGCGAGGAAGACGGCGAGACGGTCTCCGGCACCCCCACCTTCGCCAAGCTTGTCACCGTCTACGTCACCAACCCGATTCTCCAGCGCTACGACCGGACGGTGACGATGAGCCAGGTGATGACCTACGGCAGCTAGCCCGGCTGGCTGCCCCCCCTTTGAAACGCCCTCATGCAGTTTATCTACGACCATCTAAACGCCACCCTCATCGGCACCGGGGTGTTCTTCATCCTCGTCGGCGTCCAGCTGACGGGGACCAACTCGACGGTGGACGAGACGTTCTTCGCAGCGGCACGCACGCAGATGCAGTCGTTCGTGGACCTGCTCGACGAGGACCTGGCCAACGTCGGCGCGGGCGTGCCAGCGGCGATGGACCCGTTCGTGGACTACGACGCTGCCAGCCACCTCACCTTCCGGCGCAAGCTCGATGCCGCCGACTCGACGTTCGTGGAGGTCGAATACCGCTGGACCGTCGCGGACTCGGTCACCTACGTGGACGACGGCGTGTCCTCACGGCTGCCGCTCTACAGGGTGGAGCGCCTCGTCAACGGGATGATGAGCGGGAGCAGCCCGGCCTCGCTCATGACGCTGCAGATGCAGCCTCAGGAGACAGACGGCACACCGACAGCCACCCTGGCGGACGCCACGGCCATCTACATCCGCTTTGACCTGCTCTATGCGGGCAGTGACACCGTTACCGACCAGACTGCCAGGCGTGCACGGTGGGCGCGCACGTATCGCCCCGCCAACCTCAACTAACCCCACACGTCCGACTGGAATCACCCCGGCGGACCACACAGCAACACCATGAACAGAGTAGCCCTACTCGCCGTTGCGGCGGCAACCATATGGATCGGTTCGCTCTCGAGTTCGTCCCTGGAGCGCACGCGCGACATCGCCACCGATACCGAGCACATCCAGAGCGAGATGCTCGCGGAGCGCGTCGCGAGAACAGGCTTGGACCTGGCCGCGAGCAAGATCAACCAGGACTTTGAGGGCTGGCGTGCGGGCTTCAACCAGACCGCCCACAACGGCGGCACCTTCGAGGTCGTGGCCAGCGGCGGGACAGCCGGCCCCGTGGTGCTTGCCTCAACGGGCGACGTCAGCGGCACCTCGGTGGATATCTACCGCGTGGTGGGACGCCTCGCGTCCGCGCCGTCGCCGCTGATGCTCGACTCGGACACGATGCAGGTGAACCTGTCCGGGACCAACTTCCTCGCCAGCGGCCACGACACGCCGTCGTTCTCCTACGAGGACCTGCCCGAGGGCTACGGGCGCTCCGGCACGTCGGTGCCTGCGGTGTGGACGAGCACGCCCGAGGGGCAGCAGACGGTCCAGAATGCGCTCAGCAACTACAGCAGCGACCGCGTGCGCGGCGATCAGAGCCAGGCCGACGTCACCACCGGCGCGCTGGCCTACGACGTGGAGGCGATCCTGGACGAGGTCATGGCGAACCCAGCCTACGCCTACCAGGGCAACCAGTCCTTCCAAGACACCGCGTTCGGCAGCCTCGGCAGCCCCACCACCGTCTACATCGACGGCGACGTCAGCTTCGCCGGCGCAACGACGGGCTATGGCATCCTCGTGGTTGAAGGCGACTTCGTAGCAGCGGGCGACTTCGAGTGGCACGGCGTCGTGGTCGCCGACAAGGTGGGCGACATGGAGGTCACCCTGCGCAACAACGCCACGATCTACGGCATGCTCTACGTCCGCCACGAGGAGGGCGACTACGACTGCGAGGTCGAGGTCGGCGACGCCGAGGTGGACCCGATGACCATCTGGAGCATCCGCGACTCCGACGGCATGCTCATGCGCTACACCATCGACGAGGACCAGGTCATCGTCGGCACCGAGGGGCTGCTTCAGGGCATTCAGGAGCCGGCCACCCCAGGCTTCACCGTGGACGCGGAGGCCTTCACCTTCGGCCCGGACGGCACGATCTACTTCGTCAACAACGCCAACTTCGAGGAATACACCTACAGCAACGGGCAGTACTACCCTGTGCAGGACAATGCGCTCTACACCATCGACCCGGCCGAGATCGACGACGACCCGAGTACGCCGGTGAACGTCACCCGCGTGGGCGACACGGGGCGCTACTGGGGAGACGAGATCAACAGCCTCGTCTTCCAAGGGAACACCCTCTACGGCTTCGCCCGCTCCTCGACGCGCCTCTACGAACTCGACCTCTCGACTGGCAACGCGTCGCAGGTCCGGCGCCTCGTCAGCGGCACCGCCGAGATCGGCAGCTTCACGATGAATGCCAGCGGCCAGGTCTACTTCACGCGGACCGACGCGTCCAGCCTGGAGCTGTGGCGCTGGGACGACCTCGTTACCGGCTGGGTCGCCAAGCAGTACGACCTGTCGGGGATCTCGCACAACAGTTCTGACAAGATGCGCGCCATCGCCGCCCACCCCGACGGCATGATCTACGGCCACGACGGCGTCCGCTTCGTCCGCGTCGATCCGACCAACGGAGGGGTCACGCAGCTCTCCGCCTACAGCGGAGACATTCAGGACATGGCGTTCTACTTCCAGGGCGAGGAGGCTACCGCCGAAAACGTCCTGCCCGGCTGCGACCAAGACCTCACGGGCATCATCCCCGACTTCACGTCGCTGCCCTACGACTGGATGGGCAACACCAGCTACGCGCAGTACAGCACCCTGAACTGGCCAGGCGGCCCTGGCATCCAGGTGCGCGTCGACGCCGACACCGGCTACGGGAGCTACTACCGGGCGGGCTATGCCGAGGGCATGAGCCTCCAGGCGCTCACGGAGTCCGTGGACTTGGGGCAGGCGGCCAGCGACATCAACAACCCGGACTACATCGGCCCCAACCCGCTGCCCGTTCTTGACGTGCACCCGCCGATGTATTCCTCGGGTGGTGGCCGCGCCGAGGTGTCCTTCACCTTCAGCCAGGCTTGGAACCGGCCGTTCTACTTCTACATCTTCGACATCGACAACGCCGCGACGACCATCCGTGCATATGACGAGAACGGGGCCCAGGTCTCGACGGCGGACTGGGAGATGACGCAGAACCTGGACGTACTGCTGGGATCGGATGGCTCCAGTGACGGCGTGAGCTGGATCTGGGACGCCTCTCGCGGCTCGTTGCGCCCGGAGGTGATCCGCGACACCGAGTTGATCGTTGCGGAGCTGATGGTGCCCAACTTTTCAGAGGTCCGGAAGATTCGCATCAGCCTCCAGACAGCCAACATGAGCTACTTCGCGGATCGCGTCTCGTACAGCTTTGCGCCGCTGTCCCTGTTCAAGCAGCGCGGCATACTCGACTTTACGATGGCTGACAACGCCGAAGTCTACTACTCGACCGAAGCGCTCGGGCAGCTGGCCACGCTGAGCGACACCATCGAGCAGGGCTCGTGGATCGTCGAGTACGACGACTACACGATGGATCTGCGCGACTACTTCGAGGAGGAGACGTTCGTCGCGACGCCGCAGCGCGAGGACGAGCGCCGCGTGGCCATCTGCCGCAACGGGCGCTCGGTGATGGTGTCGGTCCTCGGCCTGAGCGGCCACCTGGACCGGGGCGCCACGCTGGGCCGTTGCGGCACGTCCTCCTCAGGAGGTGAAGCCGGAGAGCCCACCGGCGGCGGCACCCAGTCGCCTGTCACCAACCCGCTCGCTGATCCTACCGCCAACGGTCCTGGTGGGTTGGGGCAGATCATCACGATCTGCGTCGATGGCGTGGAGATGCAGATCGAGCTGCGCGACCTGGCTACGTGGCAGCGCCGCGGAGCAAGCATCGGGTCCTGCACCGTCGCAGCCGAATGAGGTGACGGCGCAGCGCACCCACCAATGAATCGAGCACGGGGCGTTTCCTTTGGGACGCGCCCCGTGCCTGCTACTTGTGCGCGGGGTGCCTACGCGCAGACGGCGGTCACAGCGCCTGCAGCAGTCTCCAGGAGGTGAGCATGCAAGGCCCGGTTTGCATCGCGCTCGGTCCGAACCTCGATGAGTGAGGAGGTCGCAGCGGTGCAGGCTGTGCGGTAGGCCTCGATGAAGCCTGCGGGCGTGGTGGGGGCGTGGTAGGCGAGGTTGAAGAGCCGCGCCGCATCGGCAAAGCCAAGCCCGTGAGGCGTGCCGAAGAACCGCTCGAAGTTGGCTGCGGGCACAGCGCCTGACTCGACGCCCTCGCGCGCGAGGGGCAGAAAGTGGAAGATGCCCCCGCCGTCATTGTTGATTGCCACGATCACGACGGGTGGCTGGGCTGCCATGGAAACGTCAGGGTCACGGAGCAGCGCGAGCGAGTTGAGGTCGTGCAGCAGCGCCAGGTCGCCGATGAGGAGCGTCGCTGGGGCGCTCCGCCCGCGTGCCACGCCTGCCGCCGTCGCCACTGTCCCGTCGATGCCGCTCGCGCCCCGGTTGGCGAAGACCTCGGCTGCGGGTACGGTCGGGTCCGCGAAGGCGTCCACGTCGCGGATCGGCATGCTGGCCGCGAGCACGAGCGCGTGGTCGGCGGGCCGATGCTGGCTCACGAGGCGCGCGACGAGGGGCTCGGAGAGCGGCTCGTGCTGGTCAACGGCATCCAGGGTGTCGGCTAGGTGCTTTCGGACGGCTGTGTCAGCCTTGTGCCACCCTGCCTGCCATGCGTCGTCAGTCGGGTTGACCACATCCCCTGCGAGCAGCGCGTCGGCGAACGCGACGAGGTCGCTCTCGAAGCGGTGCGTGACGTGGTGGCGCGGGTCGAAGCGGTCCGGGCCGTCGCGGACGACGGCATAGCACGGTGGCGCGCACGCGGCGAGGTGCTGCGCGAGCCGCTTCGAGACGGGCCGCCCGCCGAGGTGCAGCACGGCGTCGGGGCGGACGGCCGCGCAGAACGGCGCGCTCGTGAGGACGAGGTCCGCGTGCGCAACGACGAGCGGATGGTCGGCGTGCCCCGTCCGTAGCCCCGACTCCACGTCGGCCAGCAGCGGCCAGCCCAGCGCCTCAGCGACCCGCCGCGCCGCGCTCGACTCAGCCTCGGTCCGCAGTCGCCCGACGACGACTACGCCGCGCTCGGCGCGTTGCAACGTCGCCCGGAGCGAGGTGAGCGCACCGGGCGGTGCAGCCACCAAAGGCGCTGCATACTGCGTGAACGGGGTCTCGCCGTTGGTCCAGTGCGCGAGCGGACGGAGGTAGGCCCCCCAATCCGTGGAGCCTTCTGGGAAATCGGCAGCGCCCTTGGGCGGCGGCGCGAGCGGCTCCCGAAACATCGCGTTGAGGTGAACCGGCCCGCCCGGTGCCCGCCCGGCACGGTGCCACGCCTGGTCGACAGTCGTCAGAACGGCCGCGGCGGGCATCTCGGTGCTCGGGGTCGGGAGGTCGAAGGCCCAGCGGACGTACGGGTCGAAGAGCCCCGGCTGCGTGATCGTCTGGTTCGCCCCCGTCTGACGCAGTTCCGGCGGCCGGTCGGCGGTGAGCAGCAGCAGCGGCACGCCGTCCACGCTCGCCTCCACGACGGCGGGCATGCCGTTCGCCAGCGCCGTTCCGCTCGTCGTGATCCAGACGGCGGGCGTCGGTCTCTCTTGTGACTGAGCGGCCCGCGCATAGCCCAGCGCCGCGAACGCCGAGCCTCGCTCGTCGAAGTGCACCAGCGCCTTCGCCTCGGGGTGGGCTGCCACTGCCAGCGTCAGCGGCGTCGAGCGCGAGCCAGGAGCCACGCAGAACAGCCCCACGCCTAGCCGCACTAACTCCTCGACGATCAGCTCTGCCCAGACCTGGTTGAGGTGCGGAGCAGCATCGAGGCGGGCCGAGAGGGTGTGCACAGTGACGCGGTGACGCGGTGTGGCGGTGAAGAGGTCACTGCCGCACCGCCACACCGCAGCACGGCTGCACCCATCGTCCTACGCCATCAGCACGCGCAGGTAGAACATCGGCGAGACGAGCTTGCGGCGCTGGCTCTCGTCGTCGAACATGGTCGAGATGTAGTCGGCGAGCTCGGGGCTGCGGCTGGCTTTCTTCACGACGGTGTTGAGGAGCCACTTCCACTGGCCGAGGCGCTGCATGGCGTAGCTGAGGCGCAGCTCGCTGTCCAGGTACTCGTGGACATTGCGGTCGTAGCCCTGGAGGAAGCGGCTGGAGTAGTCGTTGGCCGCCTTGGCCTTGGCGGTCCACTGCGCGGCGAACTCGGCGGAGATCATCGCGTTGCCGATGCCCTCGCCCGTGAACGGGTCGATGAGGCTCCCGGCATCGCCGACGAGCATCCAGCCCGGCCCGGCGAGCGGGCGCGGCTTCGAGCCGAGCGGCAGGCCCCAGCCCTTCACCGGGCCGATGCGCGTGGCGTCCTTGAACCGCTCCTTGAAGCGCGGGTGGTTCACCAGCAGGTCGAGGAGTGGCTTGAGCTTGATGTCGCGCTTCTTGATGAAGTCGGACCGCATGCCCAGCCCCACGTTCGCGCGGCCGTTGGCCATCGGGAAGATCCAGAAGTAGCCCGGGATCGACTCCTCGACGAAGTGGATTTCGATGTGGTTGAGCGGGTGGAAGCCGGTGACGCCCTCGTAGTAGGCGCGCAGCCCGGCGCAGTAGTGGTTCTCGACGAGCTGCTCCATGCCGAGCTCCTTCGCCACGACCGAGTAGGCGCCGTCGGCCCCGACCACGATGGGCGCGCGGACCTCCGTCGGGGCGCCGTCGCCACCCCGCGCGAGGCGGACGCCGACGACCTGGTCCCCTTCCCACAGCAGCCCGAGGACCCGCGTGCCGAGCCACAGCTCGACGCCCTGCTCCAGCGCGTACTCGACCATGAGGTCGTCGAACGAGACGCGGTCGCAGACGAAGCCGGGCGCGACGGGCTTGTTGAGCTCCTTCGTGAACGGGATCGCGACCTCGTCGCCGAACGGCCCGGAGAAGGTCACGCCCCACGAGCCGAGGCTGGGCCGCTGCTCCACGAGCCGGTCGAGGAGGTTGAGGCGGCGCAACACGTCTACGCTCTTGCCGCTCACCGCGTCGCCGCAGATCTTGTCGCGAGGAAAGGCGTCGGTCTTGTCGAGGAGGAGCGGGCGGAGGCCAGCCTTGGCCATCTCGGCTGCGGCGGTCGCGCCGCCCGGGCCGGCACCTACGATGATCGCGTCGAAATCCATGCAGGAAGTACGGTTGGGGTGTGAGGGGACGCGAGAAGATAGGCCGAGGCCCGGACGCGTCGGGGACCCACCGACAGAGCGCGGGGTTTTGAACCAACCTCCACAACGTCCACGCCTCTCCATGCCCTATCTCGTCCGCCTTGTCCTTCTCGCTGCGCTCTTGGGTGTTCCCGCTGGGTGCGCGCCGCCCCAGTCGCCTGCGCCCTCTGCGCCCGACACTACAGCGGTCGAGACGCCGACGATCGGCCCCACCCCCGCGCCGCCGCGCGACCGCCGCATCACGGCGCTGGCCGACCGCGAGATCGAGGGCTACCTCGCCGGGCGCGGCATGGGCCTCGCCATCCCCGCTGAGCGCAACCACTTCCCCGGCCCGCTCCACGTCCTCGAACTCCGCGACACGCTCGGCCTCTCGCCCGAGCAGCAGGCCTACGCTGAGCAACTGCGCCAGGAGGTCGTCGAGGAGGCGCCGCGTCTAGGCGCAGCCTACATCGAGGCGGAGCGGGCGCTCGACAGCCTGTTTGTTCACCAGGTCGCCACCGAGGCGAGCGTCCGCCGCCAGACCCGCGCCGTCGCCGATGTGCTGGGCGCGCTCCGCGCGCTCCACCTCGTCGCGCACGTTGCCATGCGCGACACGCTGCGCCCCGCCCAGATCGCGCTCTACGACGACCTCAGAGGGTATCCCGCCGACACGACGGGACAGGCAGGCGAGTGAGCCGTTTCGACCCCGCTCGCGGAGCAGAGGCACGCAGGTGCGGACGCAGGAACGTGTAGAGAGGGATTCCTGCGGACCGACGGACAGCGTATCCTTCGGCCCTTGACGTCACCTACCCCTGTGCCTCTCACGCTATGGCTGCGCTCCCTAACACGACCGGTGGCCTCGCCGCGCTCCTCGGCATCGAACTCCTGGAGGCGGGCCCCGACCGCGTCGTCGCCACGATGCCGGTCACGCCCGACCACCACCAGCCGATGGGCTATCTCCACGGCGGCGCGAGCGTGGCCTTCGCCGAGACGCTGGTGTCGTACGGCGCCTTTCTCGGTGCGCCCGAGGGCCACACGGCGTTCGGCATGGAGATCAATGCCAACCACATTCGCTCGAAGCAGGACGGCCTGCTCACGGGCGTCGCGACGCCGCTGCACCAGGGGCGTACCTCGCAGGTGTGGCAGGTCGAGATCCGCGACGAGGCCGAGAAGCTGGTCTGCGTGAGCCGCTGCACCGTTGCCATCACGCCGTTGCGCAAGGGCTAGCCGATGGCCGACCGCTCACATTCGACGCCGCCGCGTATCGCCTTCCAGGGCGAGGTCGGCGCGTTCAGCGAGGAGGCCGTGCGCGCCTTCTTCGGGCCAGACGTGGAGCCGGTGCCCTGCGCCAGCTTCCGCGACGTCTTCGAGGCCGTTGCCGGGGGAGCGGTCGAGCGGGGCCTCGTGCCCATCGAGAACGCGCGCTTCGGGAGCGTCCACGTCAACTACGACCTGCTGCGCGAGTACGGCCTGCCCATCGTCGGCGAGGTGCACCTGCGCATCCGCCACCACCTGATGGCCCGGCCCGGCACCACATTGCCGGATGTGAAGCGGGTTCGCTCGCACCCGCAGGCCCTCGGCCAGTGCGACGCCTGGCTCCGCGACTACCTCCCCAACGCCGAGCCCGTCCCCGACTACGACACCGCTGGCGCCGCCCGTCGCCTCGCCAACGTCGAGCTCGGGGGCGAGCGCCTCAGCGCCGAGGCCGCCATCGCCAGCGCCGCCGCCGCGGAGGAGTACGGCCTCGTCGTGCTCGCCGCCGGCATCGAGGGCGACCCGAACAACGTCACCCGCTTTCTCGCTATCGAGAGGCGAAGCGGCGAAGAGGCCGAGAACCAGGGAGACGGGGAGGAGACGACACCGCCGCACCGCGACACCGCGACACGGCCGCACTTCAAGACCTCGCTCGTCTTTGCGCTACGGGCCAACGTGCCGGGCGCGCTCTTCAAGAGCCTCGCCGTCTTCGCGCTGCGCGACCTCGACCTGCTCAAGATCGAGAGCCGCCCGCTCGTGGGCTCGCCGGGGCAATACCTCTTCTACCTCGACCTCGGCGGCCACGCCACGGACCGCCCCGTCGCTCGTGCGCTCGACCACCTCGCCGACTTCGCTGCGCGCGTGCAGGTGCTCGGCAGCTACCCCACGGGGCGACGGGTGGGATAGCCCACGGGATAGCGACTAGGGTGTGTAGTCCCAGAGTGTCGTGGTCTACCCTGTGACCACTTTAACCCCGACCTCCTATGGGACTCCTTCTACACGGCAGCGCCCGCACCACGCACGCCACCCGACGAGCCCTCCAACGCTCCCAGAAGACCGTGAGCGCCCTCGCCGAGCAACACGGCCTCAATTGCAAGACCGCCGCCAAGTGGCGCAAGCGCCAGACCGTCGCGGACGCCCCGATGGGCCCAGGCAACCGCGTTCAACCGTCCTCTCGCCCGAGGAGGAAGCGACCATCGTTGCCTGCCGCCGACACACACTGCTGCCGCTCGACGATTGCCTCTACGCCCTGCAGCCGACCATGTCCCATCTGACGCGTTCGTCGCTGCATCGCTGCTTGCAACGTCACGGCATCAGCAGGCTGCCGGAGGTTGAGGAGGAATACGTCTTCGAGGGCACCAAGTACGACGCGGAGTACTTCGCCTCGTCCGAGGAGAGCGACCTCAGGGAGACGAAGAACACATCGGCCTTTCGCATCATCCGCGAGACGCCCCACATCCCCGATCCGAACGGGCCAGGCCCGGAAATCCCCGAGCCCTCGGACCCGGACACCACCTCGGCGCCCACGCCGCCGCCCGCTCCGAGCCGGGCCCATGCCCAACTTGGCTCCCGCTATAGGCTCAACGGCCACTCCTTCATCACCGACTACGGGTTCATCGCCATCGCTGGCGTCACGACGAGCGTGAGGAAGCGCGGCTGGTTCGGGATCTACTTCCCCGTGCGCGGCGACGTGCTCAGCCACACCGCCACGTTCGGCTCAACGACCGTGTCGAACACCTGCACCCGAGCTTTCTTGTGCTACTCCGTGGTGTCCGTCTCGATACCCGGTCCGCTCACTGGCACCCTCTCCACAACGCACAACGCGACGCATGCGGGTGACTCTGCAAACGTTCAGACCAGCGTGACCGTCGAGTAGCAGCACGACCCATCCTCTACCCACCCAGCGCCCCACTGCGATCACTGCGGTGGGGCGCTGGCGTGTATCGGCCGGGCCTACTGTGCGCGCACCCAGATCATGGCGGTGCGCTCTGGGACGGCGACCGCCTGCGTCTGCCCGCCGTCGAGCGGCGAGCCGAGCGTGCCGTCCAGGTTCACGCGCTGGCCGTCGCTGACGAGCATCCATGTCCCGTCGGCGAGGTCCACGCCAGGGAACGTATGCGGGGCGTCGCTGCTGTTGACGAGCACGAGCACGCGGTCGTCCACGACGTAGCCGAGTAGCTGCGTGTGGTCGGGCGTGAGGAAGTGGTAGTAGCCCTCGGGCTGCGGGTCGCCCTTGCGGAAGACGGCCCCGGCCTCGGACAGGCGGAAGTCGATGAGGCCGCGCCAGAACGCGAGCATCGCGGCGTAGTCGCTCGCCGCGCCGTCGGCTGGGGTCGCGCCGACGGTCTCCCAATCGTATTGGTTGGCGGTGCGCAGGTTGTAGGTGTCGCCGCGCCCGTTGATGTAGACCGGCGTCATCGCCGTTTCGAGGACCTTCTGGCCGCCCATCTCGCTCTGGAGCGGGGCCGCGCCCTTCGAGCGGAGCATCTCCGAGCCGCCGTTGAGCACGATCGGTCCGAGCGAGGTGAAGAGCAGCGTCGCCGCGATGCGGTAGCGGTCCTCGTCCACGCCCGCGCGGCCGTCCCAGGCGTCGCTGCCGGTCTTGTTGCGCGCGTAGCGGTCGGGCAGCGCCCAGTTGTCGTGGATGTCGAGGTAGTTGATGCCCATGTTGGGCGTCGCCTCGTCGGGGAAGCGATTCGAGAGCGCGCGCATCGTCTGCTCGCGCACGGCCCCGTCGCCGCCCGCGAAGCCGCGGCTCTCGACGGCGGGCATCGGGTCGGAGGTCGGCCCCTTGAACGCGTTGCGGGCATCGTCCTGGAAGAAGGTGATCGGGCTATCGACCTTGTACCAGTCCCAATCCGGATTCGCCTCGAAGGCGGGGTCGTTGGAGCCGATCCATGGCTCGCCGTAGACGATTTTGTCGCGCCCGATAGCCTCGCGGACGGCGCGGAGCGTCTGCTCGTCGGTCTGCCCCGCGAGGTCGATACGGAAGCCATCGACGCCGAACTCCTCAATGAAGTGGAGGCACTGGTCGATGAGCCAGCGCTGCACCATCGGGCGGTCCTCCGACTTCACCTCGTTGCCGAAGACGCCGATGTGGTCGAAGGTGCCGAAGAGGTCGGGGAGGATGCGGTAGTAGTAGAGCTTGTCGATGCCGTTGAAGTTGAGCACCTGCTGCGTGCCCTCCATGTTTTCGCCGGTGTGGTTGAACACGAAGTCGACGATGACGGCCATGCCCTCGTCGTGGAAGGCCTGGACGAGGTCGCGGAACTGCTCGCGCTCCGAGCCGGGCTCGGTGCCGCGCTGGCGGAAGCGGCTCTCGACGGCCATGTAGTGCGTGATGCGGTAGCCCCACTGGTAGTTCTCGTCGGCGACGCCCTGCGCCTGCATGAACGGGTCGTCGGCGAAGGCGGCCTGCCAGACGTCGTCGGGGTAGTGCAGAAATTCCTGCATCGGCATCAGGTGGACGACGTTGACGCCGAGGTCTTTGAGGTAATCGAAGCCGATGGGCTCGCCGCGTGCGTTGGTGAGGCCGGGCATCGTCATCGCGGGGATGGTGCCCTTGAGGTCGTCGGAGACGGGGAGGCGGTCGGTGAAGTCCTGGACGTGGACCTCGTAGGCGATTACGTCTTCCATCGCCGGGATGCCGTCTGCGAGCGGCGTGGCGGGCTCGGTGGCGCGCCAGATGCGGGCGCGGCCCCAGCCATCGTCGGAGACGCGGGCGTAAGGGTCGGTGACGCGGATGCCTTCCTGGTTGAAGAAGTGGTTGCCGGGGTCGTCCGGGCCGACGACCTCGAAGTCGTAGTACGTCCCGTGGAGGTCGCCGTCCAGCGCGATTTCCCAGACGCCCTGGCTGTCGCGGGTGAGGGCGTGCGAAGCGGTCGCATCGCCCGTGCGGTCGGCGTAGAGGTTGACGGTCACGCCGTCGGCACGCGGGGCGAAGAGGCGAATGTCGGTGCGGCTGCCATCGCCGTTCTCGTCCAGAGTGATCTCAGCGCCGAGCGGCTTCTCGGAGTACATCGTCCGCCAGAGCCCGTCGAAGTTGGCCCAGGCGCGGAGCACCTCGTCGCTGCCGGGCGCGCTGTACTCGACGAAGTAGATGCGATTGAGCGCGAGGTCCTCGGCAGGCACGACGAGGAACTCATCGGCCTGGTTCGGCAGCACGGCCGCCACGGGTGTCTCGTTGCCCTGCGCGTCGAGGATGCGGTAGCGCAGCGGGCGCGTGGACGTGCGGAGGCTGTCGCCTGCGAGCTTGACCCAGACGGCGCGCTCGCCACGTAGCTCAGCGCGCATGCTCGACGGCGTGACATCGTGGAGGAAGATGAAGTTGCCGCCCTCGGCGTTGGGCGCCCCGCCCGGCGGGTCGAGCCAGACGCCGTCGTTGACGCGGAATTTGAACGGCGTGGCGGGCTTCAGAAAGCCGTAGCGCGGGTTGTAGATCGAGAGCGCCCAGACGCCGCTCTCCGTCGGGCGAAGTTGCCGTGTCGGATCGTCCATGGCCGTGTCCCAGCCTACGAGCGCGCCCGTCACCACGACCCGCTCCGGCACCGCATTGAGGCCATAGTGCCCAGGTTCGAACAAAAACACCGTCGAGTCACCCCGGATCGCGTAGCCCTGGAGGCGTTCGGCGTCGGAGAAGTCTTGAGCGAACGCGGCGGGCATGGCGAAGCAGAGGAATAGGAGGAGACGGCGCATAGGAGAAGCGGCTTAGGAAGAGACGCGGGAAGATAGGCTGAGGGGTGGGGTACGGGAGTGTGCAGGTGCTCTCTCGGAGATCGTGCGGACCGGGGTGACCTCCGCATGCTGTGATGCTGAGGCAACCTGGTGGGTCCCCGCCTCTGTTTGCACAAGGGCACCCTCCGCGCGGGGATGACGCCCGTTCGTGGAAGGGTTTGCAGGTCGAAACCTAGCCGGACGCTGGTTCCACCTCCGGCCATAGACCTCAGCGAGCAACGCAGGCGGCCTACAGACGAGCCCGAGGCGAGCGTGCCGCGGGCCAATTCCCACTCTTCACGGCGCTTTGGTTGCGAAGCGGCCCGCCGTCGCTGCATTTTTGGGCGTCTGTCGTCTCCTACACGCCTCTGCGCTATGATCCCCCGACTTCTTGCTGTCGCCGGTGCTGGCCTCGTCGGCCTCTCGTTCTTCACGCTCCTGATGGCGATCTTCACGAGCTGCCACTCGTACTAGGCGAGCCATGCGTGCGCTCGTGCTCGGCAGCCTTCTGATTGCGGGCCTCGGCGCCTACGCGCACTGGCCGCCCGACCCGCTGCCTTCGGAGGCGCGCGCCGACGCGGTCGTCGTGGACAAGCAGGCCCGCACGCTCACGCTGCTGCGTCAGGATGAGCCGCTGCGCACCTACCCGGTCTCACTCGGCGGAGCCCCGGCTGGCCACAAACAGCGCGAGGGCGACGAGCGCACCCCGGAGGGCACCTACGTCCTCGACTGGCGCAACCCCAACAGCTGTTGCTATCGGTCGCTGCACGTCTCCTATCCGAACGAAGACGACCAGGCCCGTGCCGACACCGGCGGTTACTTGCCGGGCGGCCACATCATGATTCACGGGCTGGTGAACGGCATGGGATGGCTTGGTCGCCTGCACCGGCTGTGGGACTGGACGGACGGCTGCATCGCCGTCACGAACGCGGAGATGGCCCAAATCTGGGATCACGTGCCCAACGGAACCCCGATCACGCTGCTGCCCTAGCTGTGCGGCGGATTACCGCAGCCCGAGCTTGCTGAACGCACCGTCCACGACGAGGTGCGCGCCCGTGATGTAGCTCGCGGCCGGCATCGCGAGGAAGGCGACGGCCCGCGCGACCTCTTCCGGCTCACCGACGCGCCCGAGCGGCGTCGCGCCGATGATCTTTGCGCGCTTGGCATTGTCCTGCAAGACTTGCTCGGCGAGCGGCGTGCGGATGTACCACGGGTGCACGGCGTTGACGCGGATGCCGTCCGGCCCCCACTCCACGGCGAGGAAGTCGGTGAGTTGGTCCATCGCGCCCTTCGTCATGGCGTAGGCGGCCGTCGAGGTGGCGACGATGCGGCGGGTGGACACGGACGACACGTTGACGACGCTCCCGGACGCAGCCTTGAGGAGTGGATAGCATGCCCGCGTGAGTTCGTAGGCCGACTCGAGGTTGACGGCCATGAGGTGCCGCAGGTCGTCGAGCGTGTAGGCAAGTGTCGGCTTGCGGAGGTTGGTCCCGACGTTGTTGACGAGCGTGTCGAGGCGTCCGCCGAACTCGGCCCGCACGGCATCGAGGACGACCGCCCGACCTTCGGGCGTCGCCACGTCGGCGGCCACCCCGCGCGCGTCGTAGCCTTCCGCAGTCCACATCGAGGTCTGCGCTTCGACATCGGACGCCGTGCGTGCTGCGACGAGCACCGACGCGCCCAGATCGAGGAGTTCTTCGACGATGGCGCGGCCGATGCCCTGCGTGCCGCCCGTGACGAGCGCGGTCGTGTCGGAGAGAGTCCAGGCGTCAGACATGGCGGTGCGGTTTATCGGGCTAGCCGTGCGCGCAGCGCCGCGTCCACACGCGGCCACTCGTCGGCGAGGATGCTGTAGTAGATCGTGTCGCGGGTGCGGCCCGTCGCGGTGATGACGTGCTGGCGGAGGATGCCTTCCTCGGTCGCGCCGAGGCGCAGGATGGCGGCCCGCGACCGCGCGTTGAGGACGTCTGTCTTGATCTCGACGCGCTGGCAGTCCATCTCCTCGAAGGCGTGGCGGAGCATAAGCCACTTCGCCTCGGTGTTGACGGCGGTGCGTTGCCAGGGCCGCGCCACCCACGTCCAGCCGATCTCCGCGCGGCGGTGCTCCGGCACGATGTTGCCGAAGCGCGTGCTCCCGACCACACGTCCGCTTGCGCGGTGGATCGTGGCAAATGGCCGCATCCGACCGCGTCGCTGCCCCTTGAGCGCGGCCTCGATGTAGGCACGCATGTCGTCCCGGTCGTGCACAGTGGACGTCGTCCAGCGCCACAGTTCTGGGTCGAGTCCAACCTCGCACAAGGCGTCGAGGTGGTCGCGCGTGAGCGGCTCCAGACGCACGTGCGTGCCTTCGAGCAGGACGAGAGACGGCGTCACCGCGGCGCTGTTAGAGTCCAAACTGGTAGCCGATGCGGAAGTAGGGCAGCACCGGCACGCGCCGAAGCTCGTCCTCGATCTCGTCGAGTTCCTGCTCCAGGTCCGCCTGGAACTCCGGCTCGTCGGCCACGGGCCCCTCGGCGGTCAAATCGGCGCTGGCCGTCGCTGGGATAAGCACGCCGAGGCCGACGTTGAAGCCCGCCCCACGCCGAGCGACCTCCAGGAGGACGGACGGCCCGCCTACGGAAAAGTCCCCAAGTACACGACCGACCTCGTTGGGCGCATAGGTCTCGTCGCCGATCTCGACGCTCTCGGTGGGCGTGGCGACGCCCTCCAGGCTATAGCCGCCAAACATCACGCCTCCGCCGACGGCGAAGTTGCCAGCTCCGGGGTGGTAGTGTCCGAGGAGTAGGATCGAGAAGGCGCTCGGATCGAGGTCGTAGTCAAGGTCTTCGATCTCCACATCGATTCCAGGGAATGGCAGCACGGAGAACTCCGCGGACGCGCTGAATCGAGACGTGATGCGCACATTGCTGCTGAGGCCGAGCCCGGTGAGCGTGAAAACAGGGCCCACGGACACCTGCACGTCCCCTCCGCCTTGCGCGCGGCTGCTAGGGGCGACGAGGATGCTGGCAAGAAGCAGTACGAGGAGGCAAAGCGAACGGGACATGACGGCGCGGCTGCTGGCGAGAAGGAAGCGCGGCTGGGTAGCATGCAGGTAAACGGCACGTACCCAGTAGATACAACGATATCGGCTCCGCTACCACCGTCTTATCCTCTGCTATGCGCTACCTCCTGGCCATGCAATGCGGCCTACCGGATGGTGCGTAGTCGTTCGCCTGAAGACGCTTCCCACAGCTTGATCGTCGTACCCTGCCCCACGGTGGCGAGGGTTTGCTCATCAGGTGCAGCATCTACAAAGAAGGCAATGTCGGCGTCGGCTCGGACGCGCCAGACCTCATCGCCGGTCTCCAGGCTCCAGAGGCGTAGCGTCCCGTCGCCGCAGGCGGCAGCGATGTGGGTCCCGCCACGAATAAACACGAGCGCGTTGACGAACCCACCCGCGTCGAACGTGGCCAGCGGTGATTCACGGTCAGTAGCATAGACGACGACCTCGCCGCTGCTGCCGGCCCCTGCTACGCGCTGGCCATCCGGTGCGATGCTAGCCGTGACGAAGCTCAAGCCCGCAGGCGACCACGAGACTATTTCTTCGCTGGTGGCGACGTCCCAGAGCTTCAGGAGCGTACCGCGTCCGGCGGTCACGAGGCGCGTGCCGTCAGGCGAAAAGCGCGCCGCCGCCGTCACCTCGTCGTGCGCCTGCGTGCGCCAGGCGATCTCGTCGGGCGCGCCTGGCTCTGTTGTCAGGTCCCACACGATCAGCTCGCCCTCGGTGGCGGTGCTCGCAAGGCGGGTACCGTCGGGCGAGGCGTCTACGTAGAACAGCGTGCCGGTGTGTCCGCGCAGCGTGCGCGTCAGCTCACCAGTGGCGAGGTCCCAGAGCTTGACCGTCCCGTCGTAGCTCGCGCTCGCGAGGCCCTGCCCGTCGGCGAGCCAGGCGACGTGCACCACATAGTCGTCGTGGCCTGGCAGCGTCTGTACGAGGGCGCCCGTGGCCGCGTCGTAGACCCGCAGCGTACGGTCCGAGGCGGCTGTCACAAGCTGCGTCCCGTCGGGCGAGAACCGGACGGAGTTGACCGCCACGCCCTGCGCCACCGTCGGAGCACCGAGGCCGAGCAGCAGCGCTCCCACGAGGGCCCACCGCGTCACGACGCAGCCTCCGCCTCCTCGTCCCATGTCTCAATGGCTTCCAGGACCGTCTCCACGATCTGGTCCTCGGGGACCGTGCGAACTACCTCGCCGTGCTTGAAGAGGTGCGCGCGCCCGCGCCCGAGCGAGATGCCGAGGTCGGCCCCGGCGGCCTCGCCTGGCCCGTTGACGGCGCAGCCCATGAGCGCCACGCTGAGGTCCTTGTCGAACTTCCGCTCGGCGACAGCCTCCTCTACTTCGTTGACGATCGAGAACAGGTCGCCCGCGAGACGGCCACAGGTCGGACACGCGATGATGTTGACGCCAGGCCGGCCGAGGCGCAAGCTCTTGAGGATGAGGTGCCCCACCTCGACCTCGTGCTCGGAGTCGGCGGCGAGGCTCACGCGGATTGTGTCGCCGATGCCGTCGGCGAGTAGGCTACCGATGCCGATAGCCGACTTGATCGAGCCCGCCTTGACGGTGCCGCTCTCGGTCACGCCGAGGTGCAACGGATAGTCCGTGCGCTCGGCGAGGATACGGTAGCTCTGGATCATGAAGAACACGTCCGAGTGCTTCACCGAGATCACGATGTCCTCGAAGCCCTCGCGCTCGCACACCTCGACGTGGCGCATCGCGCTCTCGAAGAGCGCCATCGGCTGCGGAAAGCCGTACTTGTCGAGGATGTCTTTCTCCAGCGACCCCGCGTTGACGCCGATGCGGATCGGGATGCCCTTCTCCTTGGCCGCGAGCAGCACCTCGCGCTCCCACTCCGGCTTGCCGATGTTGCCGGGGTTGATGCGCACCTTGGCGATCCCGGCGTCGATGGCCTGGAGGGCGTACTTGTAGTTGAAGTGGATGTCGGCGACGAGCGGCACGGGGCTGCCCTGCACGAGGTCAGCGAGCGCGTCGGCGTCCTCGGGGCGCGGCACAGCCACCCGCACGATATCGGCCCCGGCGTCGGCGAGGCGTGTGATCTCTTTCAGGCAGTTCTCGACATCGTGCGTCTTGCCCGTCGTCATCGACTGCACGGCGATGGGCGCGCCGCCGCCGACCTGCACGTCGCCCACGAAGACGGCGCGGGACTTCCGGCGAGGGCGCTCGACGGTGCGCAAGGGCTGATCAGGGGACGGAGCGGCGGACGAAGGCGGGGGGGCAGTCGCAGCCATGACGGGCACGGGGATGAGCAGGAAGAGAGGACGTGAAGCCGCCCCTGCCAACCACCCGCCGCGCGGATTGTTCGCAGGGGCAGCCTGGCTCCTGATCGGGCCCCTCAGGCAGCCGCTCACACAGAATTGCATGGCGTCTGGCTCCGCAATCGCTCTACACTTGGCGCACCGGAGCGTCCTCGATCGCGAGCGCCGCCTCCGTCTCCCCAACCAACCTCTGACTCACGTCCATGCGTGCACCTGTCTGGTTCCTGGCAGCGCTCCTCGGCGCCGCACTCTTCACGGGCTGTGACTCCTCGTCCTCATCGGAGGCGATTCGGCTGTTTACCGACGCCGATGCCTATGCTGCCGACGCCACCGTGACCCTCACCTTCGCCAACGACACGAGCGACGAGGTGTTCGTCCACCCCGAACTCTGCGGCGTCTTTCCACAGACCCGCACGGAGGACGGCTGGGACGCGGCGCCTCCCTTCGACCGCCTCGACTTTTTGTGCACGCAAGTCGTCCGGGAGTTGGCTGACGGCGAGCGCGTCACGGTGACGTTTTCGCTCACCGAACTCGACGATCCAGCGGGCACCTACCGGTTCACCTATGGCACATCGGCGGGTCAGGTGAACTCGAACACGTTCCAGATCGCGAACTGACGCTCACTGGCCGGCGCCCCGCCCATTGTCTTCGGGGTGCCGGTCTTCGGCTTCGAGGCGGAGGCGTTCGGCGGCTTCCCGGAGGCGCTCCGCCTCGCGTTCGAACTCGGCGGCGCGGCGCTGGAGCAGGTCGACACTCGGGCGCCGCTCGTCGATATCGCGCGGCGCGTCGGCTAGGCGCTCCAGCTGAGCCAACGACGCGCCCAGTTGGTCGCGGACCTGCTGGTAGCCCTCCACGCCCTGCGTGTCTGCGAGTTGGTAGAACTGCTCCGCAAGGACTTCCAAGTCCTCACTGAGGCTAAGTTCTGTGAGGTCGAGGCTAAGCGTCTCAGCGTCGTATTCCGCACGGAGCTCTTCGATGGCGCGCGCGACCTCCTCGGCGCTCGTGGTCTGCGCCTGCGCGGCCTCGCGCTGCTGCGCGTAGCGCTCCTGCACGCGCCGATGCGCTTCGTGCAACGCTTCTGCGTGCTGGGCCGCCACCGTCTCGATGCGGGCCTGCAAGACGGTGAGATCGCGCTCGCGCGCAGCGCCTCGACGGACCGAAACGCTCGTCGGAGCGGTGGCTGCCATGCCGATGCGCTCTCCATCACTGGGCGGCGGCGGGGGTGGGGGCGGCAGCGACGAGGACGGCGCTGGCGGCGGCGGCGGTGGACTGGCTCCTGCAGCCTGCTCGTAGCGGTCCTGGAGCCAGCGCAGCCCCGCCGCGTCGAGCGCCTGAACGGTCCCGTCGACCTCGTAGGCTTCCACGAGACCGCCCGCGGCGTCGGTGCGCGCCTCGTAGCGGCGCTCCACGCTCGGCAGTTCCTCGTGCACCAGGAGGCGCCCACCTTCGGAGAGCATGACTCCCCGCTGCGTGAAGGTGACGGTCCCCTTGCGCTCCACACGCAGCCGCGTGCGGTCGTCGTTGCGGGTGTAGCTGAACGTGACGACGGTATCCGGTCCGGCGATGGTGGTCGCAGCCGCCGGAGGCGGTGCGGGTGCACCAGGAACAGGCACCACAGGGGCCCGCGTCACGGGGGACAGCGCCACAGGGGCCCGCGTCACGGGGGACAGCGCCACAGGGGGCGGCGCCACCAACGCCGTCACTGCGGGAGGCGCTGAAGCCACCACGACGGCGCTGACCGTAGGGGAAGCGGGCGGCGAAGGCCGGGTCGGCGCTTCGAGCGTTGCGGCGGTCGTAGGCGAGGTGCCGGTCACGGCCGGACCCGCGCACGCCACCAACCCAATCACACAGCAGGCCGCGACCGCGAGCGGCCAGCGGCGGCTCGCTCCCGGCTCAGCTCCGTCGATGAGGTGCTCGACCCGATCACTCAGGGCGCCTCCCCGCCCGGCGGCCATGCCCGGCACCAGATGCGGCAGCGCCGCCGATGCACCGTCCAGGCGGTGCGCGCGCAGGCGGCCTGCGGCGTCCACGAGGCACCGCGCCATCGCCAGCGGCGAGGTCTGCTCGGCCGCCCAGCCATCGCAGAGGCGCTCAGCCGCAGCCTGCTGACGGCGGCGCGCGAGGTGATTCAGCGGCTGGAAGAAAAACACGCTCTCAACGAGCGCGAACACGGCGAGCCAGAACGGATCGCGCCGGGCGAGGTGCGCCACCTCGTGCGCCAGCAAGGCACGTTGCTCAATCGGCGCCGTGTCCTCGACTGCCCAGGTCGGCAGCACCACCTCGTCGACGCCGAGCGCGACAGGCACCGCGAGCGTCCTCGACTGCGTCAGGTGGAGCGGATAGCGCAAGCCCACACGGATGCCCAATCGTTCGACTTCCGCAAGGAGGTGCGCGCGCTCGACTGGCACTCGGTCGCCGAGGCTGTCCACAAACCGCCGATGCGTTCGCACGCGCCGCAGCCCCTCGACGGCAAACCCCAGCAACCAGAAGCCTACCAGCACGGCTATCCACCGCGATGCCGTCTCGGGTAAGCTCCAACTCGTCCGGAAGCCAACAGGAGCCCATCCTGTGGTAGCTGCGGTCGCCTCGTTCAGAAGCCCTGGACGCAGGCTGCGCTCGATCACGAGCGGGGCAGCTTCTCCCCTTTCCTGCACGATGATCCGGTCTGCGCTCAGTTCGATGAGTTGACTCACGTCCTCGCCTCGCAGCACGACGAGGGTGCTCTCGGACACCGTCGAAGACGCATAGACCGAAGGCTGCACCGTCATCTGGACACTCGTTGTGACGAGGCCTGCGACCACGGCTGTCTTCCACAACGCATCCTGCGCCAGGGCGCCCGTGATCCAGCGAGACGCCAGCCAGGCTGCGCCGAGCAGCAACGTGCTGTGCAGGGCATAGGTCGCCAGCCACGCCGTGAGCGTCTGCGCCCAGGCCGCGTCAAAGAGAGCATCAAACATCGGTCGAGTCGGTTGTCGTGGACGAAGGCGACGCGCCGGGGGACGAAGCGTCGGCGGGCGGGGCGGATGCGGGGGGTTCGTGCTGCGCGGCTTCGAGGGCGTCGAGGCGCGCGCGGAGTTGGTCGAGGTCGGCGGCGGAGAGTTCGTCCTCGCGGAGAAGGTGGCTCACGAGCGCCGCGGGGTCGCCGCCAAACAGGCTGTCAAGAAGACTGCCCGTCATCGAGCGCCGGACCGCGCGCTGGGTGACGGCGGCGCGGTAGACGAGGGCGCGGCCGTCCTTGCGGTGCGCCACGATGCCCTGCTTGGCGAGGCGCGCGAGGATGGTGCCCACGGTAGTGAGCGCGAGGCCGCGTTCGAGCACGGCGTGGACGTCGGCTACGGTAGCCTCGCGGCGGTCCCAAAGGACCTCCATCACGGCAAGCTGGAGCGGGCTGAGCTGGTCGGCAGGCATGGGTGACCCACAAGGTTTAACTACAACTGTAGTTTATACTACTACACCTGTAGTTCGATTGTCAAGAGCGAACATTGCGCCGGGCCAACAAAGGGGCAGCGCCTCAGGCCCTGCGCCTGCAGCGGATGTCAGGATCCGGGTCCCGCGCAGTGCTCTGCGAGCGCCCGCGCCTCCGCGTATCGCTCGGTCTTGTGCAGCGCCTCGATGGCGTGCTCGCACAGCACGGTGGCGTCGGGGCGAGCGCGGGCCTGCCCAGCCCACCGGTCTGCGACCACGTCGAGGCTGGTGGCAGCGGTGTGGACGCGCAGCAGCGCTCGGTAGGCGTCGCCCGCATCGGGGTCGAGCGCGCGGGCTCGCTCGTAGGCGAGAGCAGCCCGCTTCCAGTCCGCCTCGGCCTCGGAAAGACGTCCGAGCAACAGGTGCGCGTCGCGGAAGGTGGGGGCGTACTCTGCCGCCGCCTGCGCTGCCGCCTTCGCGCGCGCAGGCTGTCCGGCTGCGTCGTAGTGGCGGGCCAGCAGCAGGTGCAAGCGCGGACTCGATGGGTAGAGCGTGAGGGCGGCTCGAAGCCGGGACTCCGTTTCTCCTGGTAGACACGTCGTCTGCGCGATCTCGAAGGCGGCATCGAGGCGGTCTTCGCTGCGGGCAAGGTCGCTCGCGAGGTCCCGGAGTGCGAGCCGCCCTTCGAGCGAGGGCTGTGCGGCGGCCTGCTGTGCTTGCGCCTGCCACGCGGCGGCCTCCGCGACGGCTGACGTGAGCGCCTCGCAGGCGTACGATGACTGCCCCGTGATCGTAGCTAGCCGAGTCAGCGCCTCGGCGGGCGTGTTGGGGTGCGCGACGGCCTCGGCATACGCAGTCTGGGCAGCCTGCTCATCGCCGAGCGCTTCGTGCACACGCCCGAGGTACGTCCACGACACGGCATCGTCTGCGCGCTCGCGGCGGCGCTCGTGGACGGACAGCGCCTCGTCCCAGCGCCCGAGCGCTTCGAGCGTGCGCCCCACCGCGTCGAGCGCATCGGTTGTCACCGCATCGGGCGTCACGGTCTCGGTGGCCGCCTCCTGCGCGGCCTGCTCGTACAGGGACAGAGCCGCGTCGAGGCTATCGGCGCGCTCGTAGGTGCGGCCCGCCCGCAGGAGCATCGCGGCAGGATCTGCCCCCAGGTCACGCAGCGTGGCGTAGGCAGCCCGTGCACGCGGGCCATCGTCGAGGATCTCGAAGAGGACCGCTTGCTGCTCGACCACGTCGAGACGCCCTGGGAACTGGGTGCGCATCGCTGCGAGCAGATCGAGCGCGCCAGCGAAGTCGAACGCCGCGAGGTGCGCCGCGAGCGCGGTCTCATAGACAGGCAAGGCGCCGGGGTGCTGCGCGCGCAGCCCGTCGAGCACAGCGAGGGCGTCTGGAAGGCGCTGCTGGGCGAGGAGCGTGCGCGCGTAGGTCAGTCCTACGTCGAGGTCGGCGGGCGTCCGCGCGTACAGGGCCGCGTAAGCGCCGAGCGTTTCATCGGTACGGCCGAGACGACCGAGCGCGGCGGCCTGGCTGCGGAGGAGGCGCGTGCTTCGTGGCGCATGGCGCAGGCCTGCCTCGGCCACGTCGAGCGCGTCGCCCCAGGCTTCCGCTTCGAGATGGAGCGCCGCGAGGTTGGCGTGGATGTCCTCGTCGGCGGGCGCAAGGGAGCGAGCCTCGCGGTAGTGCGCGACGGCATCAGCGCGACGGCCTTGTTCGTACGCCCGTCCCCCGGCGTGCTGCAGCACTGTCGCGAGGCGCTCGCGGACCTGCGCCGCGGTCACGTTCGGCACGGAGCGCCCAGCCTCCATGGCCTCGTGCACGACGCGGTAGAGTGGCAGCGCAGCCTCAACCTCGCCCTGCTGCAACGAGGCCTCAGCGCGGAGTTGCGTCAGATGGAGGTCGCCGGGGAAACGTTCGAGCCCCTGCGCGGCCACGACTTCAGCCCGCTGCGGCTCTCCAGCCTGCAGGTGGGCCACCACGAGCGCCGGGTAGGTGTCACGCAGCGCCGGATCAGCCGTGAGCGCGGCTTCGAGCGGAAAGATCGCCGCCGCAGCCTCGCCCGCCTGGAGACGAGCCAGCCCCTCGGCGAAATACTGCGTGGCAGGCTGCGCCGAGACAGCGCTCACCGTGAGGAGCGTAGACAGAAGGACGACGACGCCAACACCGCGAATAGGAAGCGTCATGCCTAGTTCTCCCCTCTCTGTCATCCCGGACTTGATCCGGGATCTGCACAATCCACCGTACAGACCCCCGCCTTCGCGGGGGTGACTTTGAAGCGGGTTTGCCTCCTCACTTCTCGCAGACGGCATAGGGTGGCGCATGGCTACGGGCGTCCAGCGGTGGCTAGGCGAGCCTGGACGGCGGTGCTCGGTCGGCTCTCGTTGCCGGAGGTATCCACCGCCACAACACGATACCATTGCCCGACGGCGCCAGCGGGGTCGGTCCACATCGACTCAGGGACGAGGCCCTGATGTGCCGGGGCATAGACGCCGGAGGGCGTGGTCGCGCGCTCGACGCGGTAGCCCATCAGGTCGGCCGCTGGCACTGGCTCCCAGGCAAGCGCGACGCTGCCCGCCTCGGCCTGCGCCTGGAGGTTGCGCGCGGTACGGGGCGGGCTCGGGTCGCGCAAGAGCAGCGTGTCGGCGGGCGACGGGAATCCTTCGTTGCCGAGCGAGTCGATGGCGGCGACGGTGTATTGGTAGGTCTGGCCTGGCGAGACGGCCTCGTCGCGGAGGTAGCGGTCGCCCTTCGGCACGCGGGCTACGATGCTGTCGCGCGTCGCGCCGGGGTCGCGGCGGCGGACGAGGTAGGCCGTCACGTCCTTCGACACCGAAGCGGGCCACGCGAGGGCAACGCGAAGGCCCTCGTCGGAGGTCGCGGCGATGTAGCTCGGCGGCTCGGGGGGCGTGAGGTCGGGGATCTGCACCGTCGTGAAGGTCGAGTCGCTCACGTTGCCTGCGCTGTCCACGGCAGCGACGGCATAGCGGTAGAACGCGCCCTCAGCGAAGCCGCCCGCTGCCGCGCCGTCGTCCGTGAAACGACGGCCAAAGAAGGCGGTCTGGTTGAGTTGCTCCCAAGCCTGGCCTCGTGCTCCAGCTCCGTCGTCGTTCACGCGCTGGCGGAGAATCATGTACGTCGCGAGGTCGGGCGCGGGCGGGCGGTCTTCCCAGGCGAGCGCGACGGTCTGGTCGTTATCGGCGATAGCCGAGAGCGCCGTGGGAGCTGCGGGCGGTACGCGGTCCTCCATGTAGAACGTCGCTGCGTTGCTGCGGTCGCCTTCGTTGCCCGCTGCGTCGAGCGCGGTGACGGCGTAGTGCAGCGCCTCGCCGCCGACAGCGGTGGTGTCGAGGTAGGCCGTCTGCAGGGGCGCGAGTGGCTCAGCGGTCAACCGGCGGTAGGGCCCGGTGATGCGTGGGGCGCGGTAGACGTGGTAGCCTGCGAGGTCAGGCGCAAGGCTCACCCGCCACGTGATCTCGGCGGCGGCCCCCTCCCGACCGCTCGACCCGCGCACCTGCACGTCCGCGATGCGCGGCGGCGGGACGTTGTCGACGACCTCCAGGCGGAGCGCATCGCTGCCGACCTGCTGGCCCGTCACGTCGCGCACGACCACGGTGAGCGCGTAGGTCTCGCCCAGCGCGGGGACGGCAAAGCTGCGGACGTAGGTGCTCGCATCGCTCGTGCGCAGGATCGAGCGGGGCGTCATGCGGAGCGCCTGCGCGCTGCCCTCGCGCTGGGCGTAGACGTCGAACCGAAACGCGCCGGGACTGCCAACGGAGGGATAGCTCCAGGTGAGCGTCACGTTGCGGCCCTCATGCTCGGCGCGGAGGCGGGCCGGGGCCTCAGGCACGGTCGGCGCCAGAGTCACCGTCGCCGACGCCTCGGTGCCCGTTGGCTGGTCGTCCTCGTCCACGACCTCGACGCGGTAGGTGGCGCGGCCCCGGGGCGCGTCGGCGTCCACGTAGAGCTCGGCCAGCGCCTCTGCTACCTCGGGAAACCCCGCTCGCATGATCGCGCCGAAGTCGGGCTGCGTGCGGACGCGGAGGAAAACCGCCTGCGGGTCGTTGCGCTCGGCGAGCGTGGCCACCTCGGCGTAGACCGTTCCGACGCGACCCGCGAACGTGACGCCGTCCTCCGCAGGGCGCAGTGGTTCAGGCGTGAGGAGCGCGCCGTCGCGGTAGACCCGCACGCCGCCCCGGGCCGGGATGTCGAGCGTGTGGTAGACGTAGGCATCGCCGTCAGCCTGCGTGAGCACACGCACTTCCTGAGCCGTAACGGGGACGCTCACCATAAAGCCTGCGACAAGGACCGCAAGGCCCACCAGGGCACAACGGAACGCAGAGACAGGCAGGTCGGAGACGCAGGGCATGAGCAGAGCGGCAGACGAAACAGGGGCGACGACGTGTGCCGCCACCCCTGTCACGGAGTTCACTGCCTGAGTGGATCAGGCTCGCGGTGATTCGTTCAGTTACCGCCGCCGCTGCCCTGGACTGGAACCATGAAACCCGGCGGCAGGGTGATGACCGGACCCTCTGTCTCGAACACCAGTTCGTTCGATGGAATCGTGCCGGTGACGATGGTCTGCTGACCGGTGCCGTCGCGGACGTAGACGGTCACGCGGTCGCCTGGCTCGGCATTCCCCATCGGAATAGTCTCCGCAAGGGTCGTCGGTGTCGTCGCCGGTGGATCAAGTTCGGCGAGCGTACCGGACGTCACGAACGCCGAGCCGTCGGCCTTGATGATGAGGTAGGTCACCTTCGTGACGCCGGTGCCGGTATCGTAGACGCCGTTGAGCGTGATACCGAGCGTCGCCTCGCCGAGCAGCCAGTTGGGCTCGTTGTACGTGAGGTCGAGCCCGGGCACCACAGGCGGGCTGAGGTCGGGCACCACCGGACCCGTGCACGAGATGTTCGAGGGCATCCCCTGGCCGTTGATCGCGCGGATACAGACATAGCTTGGCGTCGGAGGCAGTTCGGTCTGGGGAACGACCACGAAGGGCGACGCTGGCAACGTCCAGATCTCGCTGTTCTGCGAGACGCGGTCCACGTCGGTTCCGGACGGCCAGCCACGCACGTCGGTCGCGCCGGGCGACGAGCCGATGGCGTACTGGTAGCCGAGGAGTTCCGTCTCGGGGTCGATTGACTGCTCGACGGCGTGGACGTAGAGCACGTCGCCACGGAGGCTGCTCTTCGCGAGCCGTCCGACGGCCTTGGGCGTGGTCGGCGGCGTCGGGTCGGCGGCGGTCATCGCTACGGAGAGGGGCGTGCTTAGCTGGCCCGCGTGGTTGACCGCGAAGACGTGGACGTAGAACTCGTCGCCGAAGTCGCGGAGCAGGTTGTAGTGACGGTTCGGCCCGCCCACGAAGCTCACCGATGTCTCGGTCGTCGTCGTGCGGTTGATGACGTCACAGCCTTCGGGGACGGCAGCGTCTTCGGTGAGGCAGTACAGGTAGTGCATCACGCCCGACTCCTCGTCTTCGGAGGCCTGCCACGACAGCGAGGCGACCGGTACGAGGTCGGACCGGACCATCGTGTTGTACTCCGACCACGACGGAGTGCTCTCGTCGGCGGGTGTGCTGGTGACCAGAGGATTCACGGCGTCCGTGTAGAGCGGGATGCCCCCCCACACAGGCGGAGAGAAAGGCAGATCGTCGAGCGCCACCATGGATAGCTGCGATGGAGCCGTCGGCGGCGACGGGTCGAAGACGATGCCGTGCGGATCGCTGATGGTCCGGCTCGTGATCCCCACGCCGTTCGTAACACGGACGCTCACGTAGTAGGCCCGTCCTGGCTCCATATTGAGGATGCGCGTGCGCGCGTCGAGCACCTTCTGCATGCGCGACTCGCCGGGCAACGGCCAGTAGTCCAGGTCGCCTTCGAGGCGGCTCCACGGCACCACGTCCTGCCCGCCCTCGCCCGAGCCGATGGCATACTCGAACGTGGCAATGTCGGACTCGCGGTCCTCCGCCACCACGTGTAGGCGGAGCCGTTGGCCGTCGTTGGTCCACCAGCGCTCGACAGGGACGGGGAACGAAAACGTGCCGATGCTGCCATTGAGGATCTGCGTGCCCTTTTCATAGAAGGACTCTAGGTAGAGCAGAGCAGTCGGCGGGCTAGCATCCTGAGTCTGCACGGGCGTGCCCGCAGGCGTGCTAGGCGCTCCGTTGGGTCCGAGTTGAAGCTGGAAGCTGCCCCGTCGGACGGTCATCCGTCCCGCGGGTCCGCGTACGCGCACGCCCACGCTGTAGTCCTCCTCCTCGTAGGGTGCGTCTGCTGCGAACGCATCCCGGATGTCCCCGACTCGGCGGTAGCGGACCACGGTAGCCGCGTCGGCATTGCCGACCGTCTCGTAGTTGTAGAAGCCCGTACCGACATCACTGTCGGACCGTCCGGATTGCGGACCATCGCGGCGCTCGATTTGGACCTGGATCGCGCTCTCGGCCAAGCCGAGCGGGTGCGTCGTAGCCCAGCGGATGCCGGCTTCGTTGAAGAAGCTGATCCGGTTCGGCGTCACCGTGAGCGCCGCGACGGTCGGCGGAGCGAGGGCGTCTTCGAGCGCACCGCGATAGCCCGCGTAGGCTACCGACACCGAGTCACCAACGCCGTAGGCGGCCTCGCGCCAGACGGCGTAGTTATCCACGAGGCCATGCAGCGTGGTGACGAGGTCTGCCTTCACGTCATAGGCCAAGTCGAGCGACTCGGTCATGTCGGCGTAGCTCGCGCGCACCCCGTTGAGGGCCAAGCGGTGCTGCTCTCTGATTGGGTCGAGCGTTCTGGTAAGGTGCAGCGCAGCCGCGGGCAGGCCGAGGTCGTGAATATCGTACCACAGATTCCCCGCCTTCCCCTCGATGTCGTTCTTGATCGCAACACGCTGGTTCGAGGCCTGCGTGCGCGTCAGCTCGCGGTGGAAGCTGCTGAGCGTGGGGTCCCAGCTGAAGCTCGCACGGGGGTTGAACGTGCTCGCGTCCTGCCCGTCGCGGAGTGCGTAGACGATGCCGAGCCGAGCGGCTGCGCGGCTGGACGCCTCGGGCGTCAGTGTGAAATCCCCTTCGCCTCCGGGTACGTCGCGGCTGCTGAGAATCGGCAAGGCGTCGAGCGTGCCGCGGAGATCGAGCTGGCTGTGACGGCTGAGGAGGAACGCTCGCTGCTCCCACTGGAGGTTGGCGAGCTTCGCGTAGTATCGATCCGTTGCCTCAATGGCTCCAGCGAAGTCTTCGGCCGCGCTGTTCACCGCGGCCCCGGCCAGCGCCTGGAAGAAGGCAGCCAACATGTTGTCTGTAGGAGCCAAGGCTTCCGGCACACTGGGGTTCGAGCCCATCAACCGGTCGATCTCTCGGACGCTCTGCGCTACGTCCTCAATGGATTCACGGAAGGCCGCGTCGAGCGCCTCGATCTCGGCGCGCGTCTGCGCGGCAAACCCCGCCTGCTGAGAAGCCAGGCTCCCATCGATGGAAAACGACGTGGAGGCGGTGATGACCCCGCTCGTGTCGGGGACGAACCGGCTCTGGACCGGCGAGGTGACGAGCGCAGCGAGCATATCGTCGAAGGCCTGCGAGGCGTCGCCCAACTCGGTGATCGCACGCTGCTGGACGTTGGAGAGGTGCGGCAGCACGGCTTCGGCGCTACGCTCGGCGCGGGCCACGGCCGAGTTGGCCCGCACCAGCGCCGTCTCGGGGGCAAGGTCGGCGTTGGCTGGGATGGTCGTGAACGGCGAGGCCGCATAGCCGAGCACCGTGCGCGTGCTATTGAGTCCACTGGGCAGCGGCGCCTGCTCGTTGGCCGCCATCAGGTCGAACCAGGCGCGGCGCTCGCTGTCGCCAGCGAGGTAGAGGTTCGTCCCGGCGCGCTCGAGGTCTTGCGTGGAGACCGCGACGGGCTGGTAGGCCGGCGGTGCTTGGAGCGCCTCCTTGGCAGCCGTCATCTGGTTCTTGAGGTCCTCGATGCGTTGACGGAACTGGTCCCGCTGCGCCTGCGCCTGCGCAACGAGGTCGCCGTGCGCGCCCTCGCCGACGCCGCCGTCCCAGCCGCCACCGTCGAGCGACATCCAGGCGCGGAGGCAGGGCTCGCTGAAGAAGAGGTCCACGCAGCCCTTGACACCCGCGTAGAGCTGGTAGCCCCCGCCGCGCCGGGTGACGAAGGCCCCCTTCGCCTCGCCGCTGATGCAGAAGCCCAGGCAAGCCTCGGCGGAGAAGGTGGCATACGCCCCGAACGGCATACTGAACCCGGGTGCATCAATGAGCCAGATCGAGGCCCGGGCCTGGGCGTTGATGCTGATGATGCTCGCGATGTCCGCCTCGATGCCCATGCCCGCCTCGATGAGGAAGCCGTCGGACGAGGCGAGGAAAGTGCCATCGGCATCCAGGATCGAGTAGACCTCGAAGTCGGCCTCGCCGATGATGCCCCAAATGAGGTTGGACTGCCCCTCGGGCATGCCCATGAACAGGTTGAGGTCCATGTCGCCCGTAAGCACGACGGGCACCGCGAGATCAAGGGCGACGCCGCCTTCGAGAAAGAACGGCTCGTACTGCGCACCGATGTAGAGCCCGGCCCTGAGTTCGGCCCCCGCAGGACTACCCTCGCCGTCGAGTTCGAGGACGGTGCCCTGCGCGTCGAGGTAGACAGACTCGTTGGTGACCTGGAAATACGCCTGCGCGTCGATGATGTAGGGCGCGACGGCGTTGCCGATGCCAGCCTTGGCGTAGAGCATGGCCGCGAAGTCCGCGTTGAGCGAGGTCGGGATGCCGCCCTCGCGGACGGGCGTGTAGTTGAAGGGCGCGCCCTGGATGGCGTCGGTGACCATGCGGAGGTCTTCGGGCGCGGGCTTGTAGAAGAAGCCGCCGCCGAGGCCGGTCGCCGTGACCATGCCCGGCACGATGGGCACGCCTGCGTCGGCCGCCACCGCCACGAAGAGCCCGAAGCTGAGTTCGTCGTTCTTGTTCGAGAACGAGCCCGCGATCGCCGCGCCGACGGCCTGGCCGCCCGCCTCGAAAGCACCGGTGCCCGACGCGCGCAGCAGCACGCCGTCGGGGCCGCTCTCGTAGAGCAGGCTCGCGTTCATCTCGAAGAGCTGGCCGATGGCGAGGTTGGCGTCGTCCACGGCGAAGAGCTTGGTCGCATCGGCGGTCTCGTAGAAGAGAACGCGCCCGACGCCGCCGCTGAAGCCGCCGCCGCCGTCGGCATTGCCGGAGCCGCCGAGCGAGATCGTGAGCGCGTCGCCCCGGGACGGGGCCGGGGGCGTGCCACCCTGGACGGCGTCGCTGCACGGGCCGAAGCAGAGGTAGCGCCGCACGCCACTCACCTCGCGCGTCGGCGGGGCCGCGCTGGGGTCAGCGGGCGTGTCGCCGGTGCTCTCGGCGATCTGGATCGTGAACGACTCGCCCTCGGCGGCCTCCTCGTAGACAAACTTCCCGAGCCCGAGGCTCACGATGTCCATCACGCTCACCGAGCCCGTCCCGTCGAGGTTGCCCCAGTCGGTGACGCCGTCCGGGGTGATCGTGAGGCCTTCGTAGCCGAGGCTCGCTGCGACGTTGGGCACGGTGAAGCCCGCCGTGCCGCCGAGCACGACCTGGAACTGGCTCTGGTCCGAGACGCTCGCGTCGGCGGTGACGCTGAGATCGAAGAAGCCGAACTCGACCGCGAAGGCGGCGTGGCCGGTGGCGTTGTAGCGGAGGCCCTGGCCGGGGCTGTAGCCGAGGCCCGCGTTGGCCGGGAAGCCCGTCGCCTCGCCGAAGAGGATCTCGGCCTCGCCCGAGGCGCGGTCGCCCTGCCTGCGCGGGATGAGCACGCGCCCGTTGGCGTAGACGCCCGAGTTCTCCGGCGTCACCACGTCGAGCTCGACGCCCGCCTTGGTCAGCTCGAACGTGGCGAAGCCGTTGTCGCCGAGGTCGTAGCGCAGGTCCGTCTGGAAGGCCACGGCGGCGGCGACGTTGACGGTCCCGTCGGCGGCGTTGCGGTCGATGGTGAGCGTACCCTCGGCCTCGCTGTCCACGGGCGCGGGCAGCGTCGCTTCGAGCGTCGCCGCGAGGCGCATCCGGGCGTTGCTCGCTGAGAGCGTGAGCGTCTGGAGCGCGACGTAGTCTTCCACGAGGTCTACGTCCCGCACGGTCGCCTGACCGAGGTTGAACTGGCCGTCGGTCGCCACCGAGATGTCCTGGAAGTCGATGGCCTGCTCCATGAGCGTGAGCCTACCGCTCCGGGCGCTCACGGTGAGCACGCGCCCGCTCACGGCGAGGCCCGGCTGCAGGAGTGTGAGCGTCACGGCCCCGTCGAAGAGGTCGGCCTGCTGGTCGGGCACGGTCACGCCCGCGCCGCCGAGCCCGAAGACGAGCGCCGGCTGCGACGGCACGTTCTCGACGCCCACGCGGAGGTCCTCGACGCTGACTGCGAGCGGCTCGCCGAGCACGTCGTCGAAGGCGACCTCGCCGGAGAAGGAGACCACGACGCTCGTGTCGGTGACGTCGAGTTCGACCGGGTCGACATCGGCAGGCTTGAGGTCAGCCAGGCCGAGCGGGATCGTGGTCGGCAGCGTGACCGGATCGACGCTGAACGCCCACTGGTTGCTCACGTAACCGGCGGTGTAGAACAGCCGCGCGGGCACGCCGCTGTCGTCCGTGAGAAGGCTGCTCGCCACGGTGCCAGCGAGGTCGATGCCATTGGTGTTACCGAACGAGAGCCGCACGCCCGTCACGTCAACGGTGAAGGCGTCCGGCTGTGGGCTGCCGCTGAGCGTGCCCGTCGTCTCGAAGGTCACGACCGGCGCGAGGCTCGGGTCGTAGGCCGTCGCGTAGGTGCCGATCTCGGCGGTGCCCTGGAAGCCGTCGGGGCCGAGCGCGAGCGTCGCGTCGAGCGCGTCGGCATTCACGCCGTCGAGGCCGTCGGGCAGGTCGATGCGGAGGCCCGCTTCGAGCGTGACGCCGCTGCCCGTGCTGGTGAGCGCGAGCGCGGTGAGGCGCACCGGCAGGTCGAGCGCCGGTTCGAGGTCGCCCTCGGCCTGCAGGGTGAGCGCACCGCCCGTCGGGTTGTAGGCGGCGTCCGTCGTGAGGCTGAACGCGGCGAGCACGGTCGGCGGCGCGCCGGTGTTGTCGAGCGCCGCGAGGACGATCGGCAGCGGCTCGTTGGGGCGCGTCGCGAGGGTGTAGCCGCCGTCGGACTGCTGCGCGACATCCACGAGCGGCTGCCCCTGCGCGTCCTTGAGCTGGATGTAGGCCACGTCCTCGGTCGGCAGCGGGAGCCGGTCCGGCAGCAGCGCCACGACCCCGCCGCCCACGTGGAAGCCCGTCGCGTCGAGGTAGGCGAGCGGCTCGGTCGCCCGGCCGCCCTCGTCGAGGTAGAGCGCAGCTCTTCCCTGCCGCACGGCGAACGCGCCAACGTTGACCGCGAAGCCGTTCTCGAATTCGAGCCGGAGGTTGCTGCGCACCTCGCCCGCGAAGTTGAACGCGCCCGTGCCGCTCCCGGCGAAGCGGAGCCCCTGCGCGTCGAGCGTGACGGCGCTGTTGAAGTCGAAGCGGAGGCCCTCGTCGGTAAACGGCGGCGCGCTGGCGGCCACGAGGCGCAGGTCGATCGGGCTCAGCGGCACCTCCACGCCCACACCCGCCGCGATGACGGCATCGCCACTCACGACCTGCGCCGCCTGGAGGTCCACGAGGAGGTCGTTGAAGGTCACGCCCACGGTCGCCGGATCGGCGTTTACGGTGCCTTGCGCACGGAGGCGGAGGCCCGCCGCACTCAGCTCGGCCTCGTTGACCGTGAACGTGAGCATCGGGTCCTCGAAGGGCAAGCCGAGGCCAAAGGGCTGCGTGACGAGGATCGAGCCGTCAGCGATGGTGCCGGTGAGCACGTCGAGGACGAGGCTGCCGGTGATCTGCGTCGGCGGCGCGGCGGCGCTCGGGCCGGGCAGGTCCACCACCACGCCGCCGTCGAGGCGGACGAGCTGCACGTCGTTGGTGTAGCCGAAGGCGAGCGCCGAACCCGTCACGCGCAGCGCTGCCGGACCGAGCGCGAGCGTCCCGCACGGAGCGAAGTTCTCGACACTCCCCGCGAAGCCGAGGCCGTCCACGAGGGTAACCTGGAACGTCGTCGGCTGCGGGCAGGACGCCGCACCGCCCCCCCCATCGTTGGCGCCATTGGCGAAGTTGGGCAGGTCCTCCAGCGTCGCGTCGAGGTCGAGGTCGACGGCCTGCATGCCGCCGCGCTCTTCGAGCGTCCCGACGGCGCGGGTGACGACGAGCGTCGGACCACCGGGCGCGAGCGGGAGGCGCGCGCCGTCCTGCGGGGTGTGCGCCGTGACCGTGCCCGTGAGGATGCCGTCGCTGTAGCCCGCGTCGGTGACGGTGAAGCCGTCCACAGGCACGAGGCCGGTGTCGGCGAAGCCCGGCAGCCGCAGCGCAAAGTCGAAGCGCGGGTCGAGGCCGAAGGCGGTGCCGCTGTACCAGTCGAAGACGAGGTTCGCAGCCGTCCGCAGCGCGAGCGGTTCGAGTTCGACGCCGCCGAGCGCGAAGGGCGGGAGCTGGAGGCCTGGAAGCGAGCTCCGGCTCACGTCCTGCGGCGGCACCACGAGACCTTCGTCACGGATCTCGACGCCGCGCAGCGGGAACACGAACGGCTCGCTATCGCCCCCATTGGGTCCCTCCACGTCCACCACGACGGCGAGGTCCACCTTGACCGCGAAGTCGAAACCCGTCTGGGTGTCGTAGCGGAACTCGGCGAGCGTCGTCAGCGAGTCCACGCGGATGCCAAAGTCGTCGAAGCCGAGCGTGGGGCGCTCACCGAAAAACGCAGGGGCAAAGTCGGTCACGGCGATGTGGCCCGGCCCGGCCTCGACGGTCATCGTGGCCTCCGCGACCGGTCCGGCGTCGCCGTTGACCTGCAGCCGCGCGTCGGCGTCGAAGGCGAACGTGGCGCTGCCAGGCGCAGACGCGGTCACGGGCACGGTCATCGTCCCGCGCACGGCCTCCACGAGCAGATCCACGCGGTCGCTGCCGGACACGACCGGCACGAGCTCGGAGAGCCCGCCCACGTCGAACGTACCCCGCGCGACGCCGTCGGTCGTGATCGCGAGCGTCACGTCGTTGTTCGCGCCGACCGTCTGGTCGAACAGTTGCACGTCGCCCTGGAGGAAGAGCGCCGACTGCGGACGGCCGTCGATGGTGCCGACACCGTATTGCAGCGCGCGCACGGTGAACGGCACGTCGGGGCCAAGCGCGAGGCCTTGCGGCACGCTCGCCGCGATGGTGCCGCTGACGAGTTCGGGGCTGCTCGGGTCGGTCGTGAACACGGCGTCGTTGAAGGCGACGGCGAGGCGCGGGGCAGGCTGGCCGCCCTCAGCCAGCGCAGGCACGACGAGTTCGAGCGGCTCGCTCGGGCGGGTGCGGATGCGCACGGCGTCGTTGGCGACGGGCTCCAGGTCCACGAGCCAGCGGTCGTCGCGCTTGAGCACGACGTAGGCCACGTCCTGCGACGGCAGCGCGAGGGTGTCGGGCAGCAGCGCATTGGCGATGAACGCTGGGTCGAGGTGAAAGCCAGCCGGATCCATGTAGGCCACGCGGCGGCCCTGCCACAGGAGGTCGGCTTGCCCGTCGCGCACGCCGAACGCGGGCGAGAGGCCGACGACGAAGTCCTCGCTCATCTCGACGCTGAAGTCGCTGTCGTAGCGCTCGGCGTTGTCGCCGAGGCTACCGTCGAGGGCGAGAGCGGCGGCGGCGGTCCCGCTCGCCCGGACGCCCGCCGAGTCGAGCACCACCTGCCCGTCGAGGTCGAAGCGGACGCCCGGAGTGAAGCCGAGCGGCGCACCGAGCGCGACCGCCTGCCCGTCGAGGTTGCCTGTCGCGGGGTCGATGCCTGCGGCGAAGGCAAAGGGCGCGTCGAAGACCACGCGGCCCGCGGTCAGCCCGTCGAGCGAGAGCGCGAAGAGCGCCTGGTCGAAGGTCGTCCCGATGGTCGTCGTGCCAGTCTGCAGCTGGTGGCGCCCGTCGATGAGGAGGCCGTCCATCGAGAGCTCCGCGCGGTTGATGCGGAAGGTCATCGCAGGGTCGGCCGTGCTCGGGAGTTGGAGCGCGAACGGCTGGTCGAGCACGAAGCGCACGTCGAGGAAGTCGCCTGTGACGAGGTCGAGTACGAACGAGCCGTCCACGATGCCACCGTCGGCCATCGCCAGGCGCGCGGTCGCGTCGAGGACGGCCTCGGAGCCGAGGCGGCTGGTCTCGCCGAACGTAAGCGTCGCCTCGCGGATCGAGGCCTCGAACGGACCGATGCCGACCGGGCACGACGGTCTCGTGAGCGCCACGCGTCCGTAGAGGCTGTTGCGCACCGTCAGCTCGCCTTCGCCGAGCGCGCCCGCCGTGCTGCCCGCGCAGCCGAACGGGGCAGCGGCGACCAACGCGGCATCCAGCGCGAAGCGGCCCCGGGCGTCGAGGTCGGCATCGGCGCTGACGCGCTGCCAGTTGAGTTGCCCGTCGAGGCGGCGGAGGTCGAGCGCGAAGCCAGCGTCGCCGAGGTCCCAGCGGCACGGCGCGAGGTCGTCCAGCCGCAGCTCGCCGCCGATGATGTCCTCGCCGTTGATCTGACTGCGGAAGCCCGAAAAGCCGATCACGGCGTTGGCGAGGCACGCGGGCATGGCCTCCGTCTCGGGCAGCGTCACGTCGGCGTCGAAGGCGAGATCCCACGGCCCCGGCCCGATGCGCTCCCACGAGAAGAGCGGGAAGGTGAATGCGTTGATGGTGAGCCGCCGGAGCGTCATGCCGAAGCCGTCGGCAGTGAAGGCGGCCCGTTCCAGCGCGGCGCGGTCGAGCGCGACCCTCGGCACGGTAAGCCCGGCGTCGGAGATCGTGAAGTCGTTGGCCGACGCGACGGTGAGATCGTCGAAGCCGGGGAAGCGCAGCGCGGCGTCGAAGCCGAGCGCGAAGTCCCAGCCCGCGCCGGGCGTGTAGGCGAGGCGGTCGGCGCGGAGGTCGCTGAAGTCGAGGGCCACGAAGCCGAGGTCGAGGCTCGGGTCGGGGATCGGGCAGTCGGGCACGACCTGCTCGATGGCGAACGCGCCGCCCGTCTGGAGGCCGCCCGCGATGGCGAGGCCGCAGCGCACCTCCTCGCCCGTGGCGGGGTTGTCGGCGGCGAGGCCGAGACGGGCCTGGAGCGTGAGGTCGTAGGTGAGCGGCTCCTGGAGCGGCCCGAGCGTGCCGGTGAGGCGGTCGAGGCGCAGCGTCACGCGGTCGCTCTCGCCCACGAGCGGGAACTCGTCGTCGGAGCGGCAGGCGAGCGCCGTCTTGCTCTCCGTGTCGAGGCCGTCGGCGGAGAGCTTGAGGTCGGTGATGTCGCAGCGGAGGCTGCCGAGCGCCTCCACGACGCCCGCGGCCGTGATCTCCGCGCCGGGGAACGTCGCGCGGAAGCTCGTCACGAGGACGCGCAGCGGGTCGTCGCCGAAGGTGAAGAGCGGGTTCTCGGGCGTCCCGCCGCCTTCGAGCACGCCCGCGAGGCCGCCATTCGTGACGGCGAGCACGCCTGTGAGCGTCTCGTCCGTGACGTCGGGCACGCGCAGTTCGGCCTCCACGGCCACGCCCGTGCCGAAGGCCCACGTCACCGCACGGATCGTGAGCGGCTCGGCGTCAGAGAGCGGCAGCGACTCCGGCGTGCGCTCGACGCGGAGCCGCCCGCCTGCCGCGCGTTCGAGGTCGTCCTTGGCGAGCGTGAGCCCGTCAAGCGTCGCGTCCAGGCGCATCGTGTCGTCGAGGTCGAGGCGCATCCGCGTGGTGCCCGAGAGGATGTAGCTCCCAGCCGTCTCCTCGACGGTCACCGTCCCGCGCTCGATGGCCGCGGGGAGGTCGGGCAGCAGCGCCAGTGCCTCTTCGAGGATCACGTCGCCGAGATCGGCCAGCGTGCCAGGCGGAGCGGTTGGCGGCAAGCCCGGTGCCCCCTCGCCCGTCTCGCGCTCGTCCACACGGAACGTGCCGACGGGGCTGAGCCCGCGGTTGCGGCCGTAGGGCTCGCCGAACTGGAGCGCCTGCACCTGCCACACGAACGACTCGGCGAGGGGGAACAGGTCGAAGGGCGCGTCGGACGGGCGGTAGATGTAGGTCGTCGTCGGGATCTCCTCGTCGAAAAGGACGGGGTTGGCGACGATGGCGTCGGTAGACGTCTGGCCCTCGAAGAGCGGCTTGATCGTGAGGCGGTAGGAGAGCCCAGCGGCTCCGGGGCGCGGGAGGAAGGCCCAGGTGAAGATGGGCGTCGGCGGCTGGACGGCCTCGCCGTTGAGCGGCACCACCAGCTCAGGCGGATCCGGCTCCTCGACGGTGAACACCACGCAGAGGTCGCCCGTGCCCCCGACCTCGCGCGGCGGTCCGTTGCCGAAGTCGAAGATGGTCACACACAGCTCGTAGAAGTCCTCCGGGATGCCGTCGCGGGCGACCTCGTCGATCAGGCTGCTCTCGATGTCGATGGACTCCTCGGCCCCGCCGAACTCGGGCCACGTGAGCACCCGCGTCTCGCGCGCGCCGAGGCTGATGCGCGGCTGCGCCGGGTGCCCGTCGATGGTCTGGGCGACGAGGCCGCGGCGGTCGCCCGTGAGCGTGAAGGCGAAGCGCAGGTCGTCGAAGTCCTCGCCGGTCGTGTTGCGCACGGTGGCACGGAGCAGCGTCGGGTCGTCCTCCCACGCCTGGAGGTCGCGCGGCAGCGGGTCGGCCACGCGGATGTCGAGCGTGACCTCCTGCGCCTGGGCGGTGCTGCCGAGCGCAACGACGACCGCGAGCAGCGAGAGAACGGCAAGCCGGGTGCGAGACAGCATGGCGAGGCGCGGTATGAAGAGGCGCCGTGTAGCGGGGCGCGGGGGCGTGACGAGGGACACGGGCATGGCAGAGTCCGGCGGGCGCATGACGTGGGGGCGCATGACGAGGGAGCGCGGTCTAGAACTGGTAGGCGTAGCTGAGGCGCGCGGTAGCCTCCGTGTAGCCGTCGCTGCCCCGGCGGGGCACGGCGTAGGCGAAGCTGCGGGTGGCGATCTGGAGCTCGACGCGGCTGTTGCCCTGCACGCGGTAGGTGCCGCGCAGGCGCGCCTGGAGGCCGCTGTCCGCGCCGTCGGTCCCGGCGACCGCGTCGTCGAGGACGATGCGGTTGTAGGAGAGCGTCCCCGAGAGCCGCAGCTTCCGGTCGAGGAGGGCCGCCGAGACCGTCTCGGCGAGCGTGAGGACCGTCTGGTCGAGGTCCCGCGCGAGGCCCTTGGTGAACGTGCCCGTCGTGGCGAGCGACAGCCCGCTCGGCCAGGCGAGCGTGTGCGTCAGCGACACGTCGTGGTTGCGCGTCGCCTCGTCGATGCCGCGCGTGAGGTTGCGCTGCGCCACGTCCTGGAAGCGATACGACAGCGTCGCGCTCTGCTGGAGCGTGCCCGTCTGCCAGGTGTAGCCTGGCGTGATGCCGATGGTCTGCGAGACCTGGCTGACGCGCAGCGTGTCGCGCTCGCGCTCGGTACGCAGGCCGAAGTTGGTGTAGTCGAGCCCGAGCGTGGCCCCGTCGAAGGGCTGCGCGTTGACCGACGCCGAGAGCAGCAGCCGGTTCTTGGTGCTGATGCGCGTCCCGGCGACGTTGTTCTGGCGCACGCCCACGCGGGTGGCGACGCGGACGCGCCGGAGCGTCACGCGCGGCGCGACGGTGACGTCGAGGAGGTCGCGTTCGAGTTGGATGGCCCCGGCGGAGGTGTAGCCCGGCCCGACGTAGCGCGTCTGGACGCCGAGCGCGAAGACGCGCCCTGGCGTGAGGTCGAGGTCGAGCGTTGCCGCGCCGTCCACGCGGGTAGAGAGCGTGGGCGTGAAGAAGGGCTCCACGAGGCTCGCGAGTTGGTCGAGGTCGCCGAAGGCGAGGGAGTCGGCAGTGCGGTCGCCGTTGGTAGCCGCGAGCGCCACCTCGCCACTCAGCTTGGCCACGCGCGGGACGATGGTCGCGCCAAACTGCATCGAGAGCGCGACGTTTTCGAGCGGCGTGGCCGTGCCGGGCCGCTGGACGGACGTGGTGTCGTCGGCCGCGCGGAGGCCGGTGAGCCAGAGGTGCCAGCCCTCCTCCTTGCCCACACCGAGCTGCACGGCGGTGAGCGTGCGGCGGAAGAGGCCGTCCCGGAACGCCGCGCTGTCGGCCTCGACGGCGCGCTGGCTGCGCCCCCGGATCACGCTCAGCCGGAACACGCCGGGCGTGAGCTCAACGCCGCCGCCAAGCAGCCGCGCGTCGGCGAGGGTGAGCTCGCTGAGCCGCGTCGAGAAGTAGCCGGCGTGGAGCTGCGCCCACCGCCACGTCGGGCTGGCGCCGAGTTGATTAAACGGCTGCTGGAAGCCCGCCTGCTCGGTCGACAGGAACGTCGAGAACGGGATGCTGAGTTGGCCGCCGATGTTCAGCGTGAGTTGCGCGTTCAGGCCCGCCACGCCGCCTGGCCGCCGGTTGTCGACGAGGCCCGTCTGGCTGTAGCCCTCGCTGTAGACCTGGACCCCGCCCGACACGCCCACGAGCTGCGCGGTCGCGGGCAGGCCACTCAGGCACACGAGTGCCAGGAGCAGGCCTCGCAACCCACGCATGCGCGTCTGGCGGTGCACGGCATGGGCCACACGAGGAGAAACAACGGGCATATCGAGGCGACGCTGGTAGGAGCTAGATGGCCTCGCACGAAGCCGACTATCCCTACCACGTCAATTCTTGCCCGGGTGGATCAAGCCCGTTGCTTCCGTTTTCTCGTCGCCCTTCGCCTGCGCCTCGTCAGCGACGCCCTATCGACCGGGTTCCAGCATCCGGCTACTGCGTTCGGATGTCGGGGGGCTCCGTGCTTTGGTTTGGACCGAGGTGCTGTGGTTCGGATCGAGGCCGCCACGCAACATGTCCTGCCCCCCTGACCCGGTAGATCAGCAAACGGTCGCCCGTCAGATCACCAGCCAGACCACGTAGCTGACATACACCGAAATCAGGAGCGCACCTTCCCAGCGGGCCATCGTGCGCTGCGTCGCCATGGTGAGGTGCACCAGGAGCGTCACGCCAATCATCACGGCGAGGCTGTCCACGCCGACACCGTCGGACGCGACGGGCTGGATGAGCGCCGTCGGGCCGAGCACGCCGAGCACGTTGAAGACGTTCGACCCCACGGCGTTGCCGAGCGCCATGGTGCCCTGCCCGCGCATCGCCGCCACCACGGTCGTGGCGAGCTCTGGGAGGCTCGTGCCGAGTGCCACGAGCGTCAATCCGATGACGGCCTCGGACACCCCAAAGCCGCGCGCCGCCGACTCCGCGCCCTCCAGCAAGAGCCTGCCACCAATCACGAGCCCGACAAGCCCAACGGCCACGAACAGGAGATCGCGCCAGATGGACGACCCGAAGCTGACCGGCAAGTCTTCGGCGATGGGGGCGTCGGGGTTGTCTGCCACCGCCTCGCGGGCCGCACGGTGCGCGGCGGCCTCCCGTCGGCTCTGCCAGATACTATACCACACGTACACGACGATGCCGACCGTGAGCACGGCCCCCTCCCAGCGCTCGACGCTGCCATCGAGCAGGAACGCGACCATGAGCAGCGACGACGCCAGCACCACGGGCATGTCGATCCGGATCAGCTGCCGCTCAATCGCAAGAGGAGCGATGGCCGCCGCGACGCCGACGATGAGCGCGAGGTTGGCGATGTTCGACCCGACCACGTTGCCGAGCGCAATCCCGCCGTCGCCGGAGAGCGCCGCGGCAATGCAGATCACCAACTCCGGGCTGCTCGTCCCGAATGCCACCACGGTCAATCCGACCACGAGCGGCGATAGCCCGAAACGGAGTGCCAAGGCTGAGGCGCCTCGAACGAGGGCCTCCGCGCCGACGAGCAGCAGCGCGAAGCCGCCGATCATGAACGCGAGACTCTGGAGCAAGGACATAGGAAAACGGGGGTGGGCGGAAAGCTGCACCGACGTACATAGGCCTCGCGCGAATCGTTCAGGCTTTGCCCCAGCTTCCCCTCTTTTTCGGGAAGCCCCGCCGACCACACCACATTCGCACACATGACCTAGTCTAGCCGATGGCCTACCGCCCTCGCACCGTCACGGTCCCGACCCCGACTCGCGCCTCAACTCGCGCGCGGGACGCACCGCCGACGCGGCCTGTCACGCGCTGCCCCGTCTCCGTCTCAGCTCGGTCCGTCGATGCCGACGAGAACCCGTCCACGCTCACGAGGCCCGTACCGCTCGCGGCGTCAAGCTCGGCAGCGGTGTCAGCGGGCAGGTCCACCTCGACGCGTCCTTCCTCGACCGCGACGATGAGCCGAGCCTGCGGTGCCAGCGCTGCCACGACGGCCTCCACGCCCCCAGCCGTAGCACTGAGGGTGGTCGTGTCGCTGGCGAGGGCTTCCGCGCGGATGGTGCCCTTGCCGGTCTGCGCCGTCACGGTGGGCCCGCCAGCCCCAGCCAACGTGATGGCGCCCTCGTCGAGTTGGAGGTACAGGCGGGCTTCGGCAGGCACGAGGGCCTCGAACGCGGTTTCGATGCCCGGCGGCTGCGGGGCAGGCGCGATGACCTGCACGATCTCGTCGTCCCCGTCGATGCGGACCACCTCGCCGCGCCCGAGCCGTTGGCGGGCCGAGCCTTCCGTCGCGCCGCGTGCCGTGCGGACGACCTGCACCGTCGCCACCGTCGCCGTGTCGCAGCCGGTCACGTCGATGCGGCCGACCTCGGCCTGCAGCACGAGCGTCCGGCCGTCCAGCGCAATCGCGTGCGTCACCGTGTCGCGCACCGCCAGCCGCTCGAACCGAAACGGCGAGTCGCCGTCGCCCGAGCACCCCGTGCACAAGAGGACCAGCACGAGGCATGACGCACGGACAAGCCGAGGAAGCGGGGAGCAGTCGCTCCGATGCCCGTTTGTCCGGCGACCCGCGACCTGCGCCCCTTGACCTGCGCCGCTCACGACAGCGTGATGCGCTGGACGAAGCGGCGCACCGCGACCCACGAGGCGAGCCAGCCGAAGAGCGCGCCGAGCACGAACACAGCCCCGAACGTGGCGAAGGGCGAGCCGAGCGGCCAGCCACGGCCAGCCAGTTGCGGAATCTGTCCGAGCAGCGCGCCGTAGGTCGCCCAGATCACGGTGCAGGCGACCACCGCTGCGATCAGCCCCTGCGCGATGCCTTCGACGAGGAAGGGGCGCTGAATGAAGCTGTTGGTCGCGCCGACGAGCTTCATCGTGCGGATGAGCATGCGCCGCGCGTAGATCGTCAGCCGGATCGTGTTGCCCACGAGGAAGAGCGCCGTCAGCACAACCAGCACCGCGAGCGCGAGCGCGACCGTCTGCACCACCTGGAGATTCTCGCGCACCCGCTCGATGATGCCCGCGTCGTAGGCGACCTCGTCCACGCCACGCATCGGCTCGACGGTGGCTGCGATGGCGTCGATGCTGTCGGCGGTGGCGTAGTCGGGCGTTACCTGCACGCGAAACGAGGCGGGAAGGAAGTTCTCGCCAACGACATCCTCGGCGCCCTCGCCGAAGTCCTGCACGAACGAACGGTAGGCCTGCTCCTGCGAGATGAAGCTCGCTGCTTCCACCCCGGGATGGCCAAGGAGGCGGTTGTTGATGGTCTGCTGTGTCCGGGTGTCCGCCCCGAGGTCGAGGAACACCTGGAACTCGCCGACCTGCTGCTGGAGCGCACGGGCGACCTGCTGCCCCTGCCAGAGGAGCAGCCCGAAGAGCCCGATGAGCACCAGCGCCACCACGAGCGCGCTCACGGAGGTGACGGTGGCAAACTTGGCGCGGCCAAAGCCCGCGAGGCCTTCGCGGATCGAGTACGAGAGAGCCATGCTGGAGGTCGAGGGTCGAGGGTCGTGTGCGGCGAACCTGCGGCAGCCGTCCCAAAATACCGCGGCGGTGTGGCGGTGTGGCGGTGTGGCGGTGTGAAAGCAAATCGGGTTCGGAGGCAGCGTCAAACGAATTCCCCCCCGTCGACGCTTCTCTATTCGCCAGTCGCTAGGGTGTATAGTCCCAGAGTGTCGTGGTCTACCCTGTGACCACTTTAACCCCGACCTCCTATGGGACTACTTCTACACGGCAGCGCCCGCACCACGCACGCCACCCGACGAGCCCTCCAACGCTCCCAGAAGACCGTGAGCGCCCTCGCCGTGCAACACGGCCTCAATCGCAAGACCGCCGCCAAGTGGCGCAAGCGCCAGACCGTCGCGGACGCCCCGATGGGCCCAGGCAACCGCGTTCAACCG